>NZ_JBIQDM010000012.1:0-93425 GCF_045371165.1 Enterococcus pernyi | reverse complement strand
TTCATGAAAGATCTCCTTCGTATTTTAAAAAGTTATTTTGATTAGCTGTTTTCGCTAACGAGTAATACTTTACCATGATGAGACATTTCATAGGTGATAAAAACGTAACAGTTTATGACAAAGCTACCTTTTTTGTAATATTCAACGAAACATATGTAATCGAAAAACGCTTTCTTTCTTTTAATTGAAAGAATGTATGTTCTCGTTTTTTGATGAAAAAAATTAGTTAAGAAAATATTAAGCGGATAATAAATATGTTTTTTTCTATTGTAGAAGATAAAATGGGTGGCTATCTATCAGTCATAATAGCTATTCTTAAGCCTAATGACGACAATCAAAGGAGTAAATAATAAAAAAACATGGAGCAAATGGTTGCCCCATGTTCTAAAAAAATCAAATCCCAATTATTGATGTTCTACACGATTGGAGATCATTGGAAAGAATTTCAAACAATAAATAGCACAAATCCCAACAATAATATATATAGCTTTAGCTAAAATAGTCGTAGAGCCGCCTGCAATCGTCGCAACTAAATCAAATTCTAATAAACCGACTAACAACCAGTTCAATCCTCCAACAATCAACAATGTTAAAGCAATCATATCTAATGTTTTCATTGAAATTACCCCTTTCCTATATGACATACTATTATTATAAAACAATTAAAGAATTTGTACTAAAATATTGCCTGTAATTTAATTTATAGTCCTTTCATTTCAACGTTTTATAGAATTTGAAAATTTAAAATAGATATGTCTTGACAATAGACAAGTAAAAGATTAGATTTAGCTGGTTATAAAATAATAATATTTATTAAGGAGAAGAACATGAAAAAAAAATGGATGATTACTGGATTGATTGCATTATTGCTAGGGGCTATTGGTTATACGGGCACACGGTTTGCAGGAGAAGTTTTATTCTGGGGTGGAGAATCTGATATCACTAAGATCAACGAAAATTTAGAAAAACTTGATCAACAGTTAACAAGCCATGACCAAAAAATCACTGACTTAAATAGTCAATTAGCAATAAAAAATCAAGATCTTCAAAATATACAAACAAAAGCGCAAGAATACCAAACAAAGATCACTGACTTGGAAACGCAAAAAAGCCAATTGGTTGCTGAACATGCAAATTTACAAAACCAATTAACTAGTAAAGAAAATCAATTAAATGACAAACAAATCGAAATCAACAATAAGATCAATGAAATAACTCAAAAAATAAACGAAATCAATACCCTAAATAGTCAATGGAATACTAGACTTCAAGAAATCCAGGGCAAATATACAGAGATGCAAAGTACTGTTAATCAATTAAACGAACAAATCAGCCAATTAAATCGAGAAAAAACAAATTTGCAAGCTGATTTAGCAACCGCGAAGAAACAATTAGAAACTATTTCAGCAGAAAATAGTAATTTGAGAAGTTATATCGCACAATTAGAAAAAGCGAGAAACGATGCAAAGCAAACGGCGGAAAAATCTCAACAAATCGTTGATCGCCAAGTGAATAAGTAGACGTTAAAGATACTTTTTTAGAGTTGTTTTTCCAAGGAAAATCACTTGAAAAACGGAACGTTTGTTCGTATAATGGTGATGAGGGGAGAGATGACAATGGAAAGAAAATATGGAACAGTCTCAAAAATCAGAACGATCAAACTAGGGGAACGACCACTGATCCGTTTTACTTTAGGCTCAGAGAATTGCTTGATTGCTAATCATAGTCTTAATTTTATTGCCGATGTAGATGAAGGAATGAAGATATTTGTGAAAGGCTACTATAATAACCGTAAGCAATTTGTCGTCAAAGACTACACGGTATTAGAAAAATCAAACATTGTTGTCGCTTTTGAAAATAGTCTCTTCCCTAAACAGAAGATCATCAAATGAGAGAACAAAGTCAATGTTCGATATTAAGAACTAATGGATTACTCTTATATAGGTAGAAAAATTGTAAATTGACTCGATGAACTGCCTTGTTTTTTTAATAACAAACAAAAAAACTCATGGCATAAACCATGAGTTTTACTTATTTATGCAGACGATGGGATTTGAACCCACACGAGCTTATGCTCACAAGACCCTCAATCTTGCATGTCTGCCGTTCCATCACGTCTGCAAGAAACAACACTTTAATCATAGCGAGTAACGAAATAGATGTCAAGATATGAAAGAGGAAAATCATGAATAAATATGATGGGGAATTTTCAATTTTAGGAATGGTGGCAGGCATTATCATTGGATCTGCATTTGGACAATTGACCATGGGGATATTCTTAGGTGTGATTATCGGAATTGCTATGGATTGGGCAGCAAATCTTTGGAACGATCGGCATGAGAAATAAAAGTAAAAAAAGTTGATTTTCATCTAGGATTTCTTTAAAACGGTGGCAAAATCCAGATGAATGGAGTATGATATGGAAATAAATGGGTATAATCAGAAATTTCTAACTTTTTTGAAACGAGGGATTGGATCACTATGAGAGAATTTGAAAAATCCAACAAATTAGAAGGCGTAAGTTACGATGTCCGCGGACCGGTTCTTGAAGAAGCAGAACGAATGCAAGAAGAGGGCATCAGTATATTAAAATTGAATACGGGAAATCCAGCACCATTTGGATTTGAGGCACCAAATGAAGTGATCCGTGATTTGATCATGAATGCCAGAGATTCAGAAGGCTATTCGGATTCAAAAGGGATTTTTTCTGCACGAAAAGCGATTGAACAGTATTGTCAATTGAAAAAATTTCCAAATGTGACGATCAATGATATCTATACTGGTAATGGGGTCAGTGAGCTGATCACGATGTGTATGCAAGGGCTGTTGGACAATGGCGATGAAGTATTAGTGCCAATGCCGGATTATCCTTTATGGACAGCTTCTGTTTCTTTGGCTGGAGGAAAACCAGTTCATTATGTATGCGATGAACAAGCCGAATGGTATCCAGATATTGAGGATATCAAATCTAAAGTTACCAGCCGGACAAAGGCAATCGTGATCATCAATCCTAATAATCCAACAGGAGCTTTATATCCGAAAGAATTATTAGAAGAAATCGTGAAAATCGCACGAGAACATCAATTGATCATTTATTCAGACGAAATCTATGATCGTTTAGTGATGGATGGCTTAGAGCATATCCCGATTGCGACTTTAGCACCTGATCTATTCGTTGTCACATTGAATGGCCTATCTAAATCACATCGTGTGGCGGGATTCCGTGTCGGCTGGATGGTGTTGAGTGGTGACAAATCAAATGTAAAAGGCTATATCGAAGGGTTGAATATGCTTTCCTCTATGCGTCTTTGTTCAAATGTTCTGTCACAACAAATCATCCAAACTGCCCTAGGGGGCTACCAAAGTGTGGATGAATTGCTATTGCCAGGTGGACGGATCTACGAACAAAGAGAATACATTTATAATGCAATCAATGATATCCCTGGATTATCAGCGGTTAAGCCGAAAGCAGCTTTTTATATCTTTCCAAAAATCGATACGAAACGCTTCAATATTACCAATGATGAGCAGTTCGTATTAGATTTTCTGCACGAGCATAAGATTTTACTTGTTCACGGAGGCGGTTTTAACTGGCCTGATCCAGACCACTTCAGAATCGTTTACTTACCAAAATTAGACGATCTAAAAGTAACGGCGAAAAAAATGCGTGAATTCCTGACAACCTACCGACAAAGATAGGAAATGTCATATTTTGGCTGTTGTGCGTGTGTATTAAGTAGGTAGTTTTAAGCTTAAGCGAGTAACTGACGGGATAAATCAAGATTTTATGAAGTAAGTGAATCACTATAACAATTGGAATCAACGATTCTTATGGGCATTTGCTTACTTCACTAAATCAACCGTTTTTGTCTGAGTTTTATTCTCATTTGACACCTGCAAATAACCAGTTTCGAGTAAGAGCCAACGAGTAGTAAAAACGATGTGATTGGCAAATTTTTTTATAAAGTAAATACGACTTCACCTAAAAGCGTCCCGATACCGAGGCGTTTTTTTAATGTCAATTTTTGAAAAATGATTCGTTGCTATTGGACTTTTCTTGAAGTTTACAAAGTAGTCAAGTACAATACATGTAGTCATGCGAATACGCATATTTTTTTGAGAGGGGGATACTTATGGAAGCATTAGTCGATTCCTTTGGTACGATCATCAAAGAAATCCGAAAAGAACAAAAAATGACTCAACAAATGCTTTCACAAGGCATTTGTTCTCAAAGTGTGCTGAGTAGAATCGAAAATAACGAAGAGTTACCAAATGTATTAGTGATGGCTCAGATCTGTCACAGGCTTGGTGTAACGATCGATTATGTAATGAACTTATCCAAGGACAAGATTCGAGCAGCAACTAGACAGTTTGATCTTCTGGATCTTTACTTTTTAAAAAGAGATTATCGTAAATTAGAACAAGAACTAAAATCAGCGAAGGTGACAGAGAATCTCTATTCAGCTGAGGATTTTCAACGGTATTATTATTATTTAGGTGTTTGTGAATTTACATTAAGGAAAAACCTAGTAAAGGCACTTAGTTACTTGAAAGAAGCATTGACTTACTCCAGCCAAAAAGATCGGACACATGTCTGTGATATAGAGATCCAATTGATCAGCTGTATTGGTAAAGTCTATGGGGTTGCAGGGAGAAGTACAGAAGCAAGATATTATTTAAGTCGTAGCGTCCAACTCTTACATGATACGATCAACGAGCACAACAAAAGCGAATTGACCCAGATTTTTTATAATTATGGTAGTTTTCTATTTCATCAAGGAGAACGCCAAGCAGCCCTTGAACAAGTGAATCAAGGGATTCGTTGGGCACAAGAAAAAAATAGCTATTATTATTTAAATGATTTATTTATTCTAAAAAGTTTGATCTACAAACAGCAAAATGAACTGTCAAAAGCATTGTTTTATGAAGAATTAGCTCAAGCAGTAAAAAAGATTGCTAAAAGTATATAAATGGTGTAGACCATTCTTGACTTCTTTCGTAAATAAGAGTAATTTAAAGGTAGATCATCAAAGGAGAGAATAGAATGAGAACTTATATCTATGCTGACAAATTCTTTTTAGCATCTGGTGTGAAAAACGCTGGATATCTTGAAATCACTGATGGGCTTTTTGGCGAATATCTTTCAGAAAAACCAGTTGGTGAAGTAACGATCATTGATCAAAGCGGTAAATGGATCGCCCCTGGACTTGTAGACACACATATTCATGGGTTTATGAATCACGATGTTATGGATAATGACGCAGAAGGAATCAAAGCTATGTCAGAAGGTCTGTTATCTTGTGGGGTAACTGCCTTTTTACCTACAACATTAACCTCTAGTAAAGAACGTCTAAGAGATGTGGCAGAGACGATCGGAAAAATGTACCATGAAGCTCCTGGCGCTAAAATCAAAGGGATCTATTTTGAAGGACCATTCTTTACAGAAGAGCATAAAGGCGCGCAAAACCCAAGTTATTTTGGCGACCCTGATTTGGCAGTCTTCAATGAATGGCAAGAAGCTTCAGGCGGATTGATCAAAAAAATCGCATTAGCACCAGAACGCGCAGGTGTCGAAGAATTTGTAAAACAAGTGACAGATGAAGGCGTTGTAGTTGCTTTAGGTCATAGTAATGCAACGATCAATGAAGCACAAGCAGCTGTTGAAGCAGGTGCAAGCGTGTTTGTTCATGCGTTTAACGGGATGCGTGGCTTGAACCATCGTGAGCCAGGTATGGTCGGCGCATTATTATCATTGGATCACGTATTTTCTGAGTTGATTTGTGACGGTCACCATGTCCATCCAAATGCAGCACAGATCCTGATGGAAAAAGCAGGACATGAACATGTGGCTTTGATCACGGATTGCATGATGGCTGGGGGGATGCCTGATGGTAATTACAATTTAGGTGAGTTCCCAGTAGTCGTAAAAGATGGAACAGCTCGTTTAGAATCTGGAAATCTAGCTGGAAGTATTCTAAGATTAAAAGAAGCAATCAAAAATGTCGTAGATTGGGGCTTAGCTACACCAGAACAAGCCATCATGATGGCTACGTACGTTCCTGCAGTTAGCTGTAAGATCGACGATACATGTGGAAAGATTGCTAAAGGAAGAGATGCTGATTTCATCGTCTTGAATCCTGACATGACCTTAGATGCCACTTATTTAGATGGTATTGAACGTTATCATGCGTAAAAAAGAATAAATGAACAGCCAAAAGGAAGAAGCAACTCGTAGCTTTACTCTCTTTTGGCTGTTTTTTTGTGGTGTTTTTTAGATAAATAGTTGGTTACTGGATCAATACTTCTAAGCGTGTAATAAATTCATTCTGGTCATTGGTTTCATGGAAATCTACGAGATAGAGTTCATAAAATGGACTCTTTAATTCTAGTTGATGTGTTTGTGCATATTTTTTCATTTCTTGAATGCCTGTGTCTTGTTGCTCATAGGCTCCTTGGTAAGTGTAGGCCAAGTATTTCCCGGATGGTAACGTGGACACCTCATTGATCAAAGAGGCAGTTTCTGGATAGAAATAAAAGACTTGATAGGCAAAAGACTCTGACTCTTCATGTAAGATACTTCCAAATAAATTTTGATTGTTGGCACTGAGTTGTTTCTCATGTTTTTTATGCAGCTGTTTCAATGCGTAATCGACATCATCGCTAGTCGTCATTTCATCGTCTTTGATTACTTGACGTAATTGATGTTCCATCACGATCGGTTGATTGAATGGAGTATCTTCTACTTCATAGATCAACTGTAAGCGATCATCTAATAAGGAGATTTTTTCTTTTGATTCTGCAATCAAACGATGCAAAGAATCAATTTCAAATCGTAAAAGTTCTTTTGTTCGATCGATATTTTTATTATTCAGATATTCGACGATCTCAGGCAAAGAAACATCAAAATATCGCAGATCGCGAATCGTATTTAGTTGTTCTAATTCTTTGTACGAATAATTTCGATAACCGTTATCGTCATAATCTGGTTGGATCAAACCGATTTTTTCATAGTAACGTAAAGTATGTGGGGTAATATCATATAATTTTGCTAATTCATTGATTTTCAATCGATTCACTTCCGTTTGATTTATTTATACTTTATATCTGTTCCTCATTTTACTATTAGTTGATTCAAAAAAGCGAGTATTTTTAAATTATTTACACGAAACCCTTGACCTTAGAGTTACTCTAACCTGTAAGCTGATTATAGATTAGTTAGTGTTGGAGGAGAAAAAGTATGGAATGGTATAACAAGTCAACGGAAGAAACAATCAAACAAGTTCAAGTCACAGAATATATCACAGAGAGTGATCGGCTGGAACGTCAAAAAAAATATGGAAAAAATAAAATGGAAGAAAAAGATCAAACACCAGAATGGCAAAAATTCTTATCTTATTTCCATGATGCGTTGATGTACATCTTATTAGGGGCAGCGATATTGAAAGTTGCAACTGGTGCATTGATGGAAGGTGGCATGATCTTTTTAGTTGTTTTTCTAAATGCGATGATCGGGTACTTCCAAGAACGAAAAGCAGCTTCTTCTTTAGATAGTATCAAAGGATTATTGAGTGATAAAGCAGTGATTTTAGAAGATGGAAAAAAACGAGAGATCGATCCGGCAGACTTGGTCGTCGGCGATCAAGTAGTCTTGACTGCTGGAGATATCGTACCAGCAGATGTTCGGATCATCGAATCATTCAATTTACAAGTGGATGAGGCGATTTTAACAGGAGAAACACATTCTGTCAGCAAAACTGTTGATAGCTTACCTGAAAATACAGAATTAGCTGAACAAGTAAATATGGCTTTTTCGGGCACTAAAGTTGAATCTGGCAATGGATTAGGTGTCGTTGTTGAAGTAGGTTCGAATACTCAAATCGGTAAAATCAGTCATTCTTTATCAACTGTTGAAGAACAAGAAACCCCGTTATTGAAGAAAATCAAGGAAATGAATACAAGTATATTTAAAGGAATCAGTGCGTTGATTTTGTTAATTGCTCTTGTTTCGTATTTTTATTATGGTATGACATGGGGCTATATCGCTACGGCGATCATTGCTTTGATCGTTTCTTCGATTCCAGAAGGCCTGCCGTCGATTTTAACGATCATTTTGTCGATTGGCGTGAATCGAATGGCAAAGAAGAATGCCATTGTAAAAACATTGCCTACAGTAGAAACCTTAGGTGCGATGACGGTTATTTGTTCAGATAAGACAGGGACATTGACAAAAAATGAAATGTCTTTAGTTCATATAGCGACACTAAATGATTGGTATACGCCTGAATCATTTGCACAAGTAGCACATACAAAAGTCGAAGAATATTTGTTACAAGCAATGCATAATTGTCAAGAAACACAATTAGCAGATGGGGATTGTCCTGAAACGGGAAATGCAACAGAACTTGCATTATTACGTTATACAAATACGCAACAGGCAATAATCCATTCACCTATTGCCAAAATTCCTTTTGATTCAACGTATAAATACATGGGGACTGTTCATGAGATCAATGGGAAAAATATCTTGTTCGTAAAAGGTGCACCGGATGTATTGATCGAAAAAGCGGGACAACAAATGGATGCTAGAGGTATGAGCCAGTCGATCGATAAAAAACGTTGGCATAAGAAAAATGAAGATTTAGCGAGCCAAGGGCAACGTGTGTTAGCTTTTGCGATGAAAGAAATCGGCGATGAAGACTTATCTCATGATGCACTAGATGAAGCATTGACGATGATTGGCTTATGCGGTGTGATCGACCCACCAAAAGAGTCAGCAATCGAAGCAGTGAAATCAATGCAACAAGCTGGAATACGTGTCAAAATGATCACAGGCGATCATCCACTGACAGCGAAAGCCATCGCAAAACAACTAGGATTGCAAAATCATCAAACAGCAATCACAGGAAAAGAGCTGAATCAACTGTCAGAGCAACAATGGCAACGCGCAGTAAGTGAAAACGATGTATTTGCGCGAACGACACCAGAACACAAATTGGCAATCGTTTCTTATCTGCAAGCGCAAGGTGAAATTGTTGGGATGACCGGCGATGGTGTAAATGATGCACCAGCATTGAAAAAAGCTGACGTCGGGATTGCTATGGGAATCAAAGGGAGCGATGTTAGTAAGCAAGCAGCAGATATGGTTTTAGTCGATGATAATTTTGAGACGATCGCTTATGCAGTCAAAGAAGGACGTCGGATATTCGACAACTTGAAGAAAACGATTCTCTTTTATTTACCAACATGTTTGGCGCAAGGATTATTGTTACTATTCTCATTGATCGGAAACTCCCCATTACCTTTGACGACTGTGCAAATCCTATGGTTGAATCTAGTTGCTTCGATCACCTTGTCCTATGCTTTAGGATTTGAACGGGCAGAAAAACAAGTGATGAGTCGACGACCACGACCATTGAATGAACGGATTTTGTCACGATATGCGTTGGTGCGCATTTTATATGTAGGGATGATCTTGACGATCTTAGGCTTAACTGCGATGGAATATGTCTCAAACGATGCACGTCAGACGGTGTTGATCAATGCGATGGTGTTTGGTCAGGCCTTCTATATGATCAATTGTCGTAGGATCAGCGAATTTAGTTTAGATAGAGGATTATGGAAAAATACCGCATTGTTTTATTCAATTGGGATCATGATTTTGCTTCAAGCTGCGATGATCTGGTTTCCACCATTAAGAATGGCTTTAGGAACAAACCTACTATCAAGTACGGAGGTCGTCATCAGTCTTTTACCTGGATTACTTTTATTCTTCTTAGTAGAAATCGAAAAATATGTTTTATCAGCTAGAAGTTACAGGGTAGGTGCTTGATCATTCATATTATTGAAAAAAACATAGAAGGATACCAAAGTAACTAGGTGCTTTTTATTCACACTAAACCCAAGTAACGTTGGAAGAAGAAACTAGTTTATAAAATAAGTTAGTAAAAACGTCCGAAATGAGAATGATCATTTCGGACGTTTTTTTGTTTTATATACCTAAACATACGCGATACGTTTTTTGTTAAATGTTCAAAGATAAAGCCCCAGTTTGTCATTGTTAATGCGAGCAACCTTAGTTAGTAGAAAGTTAAAAAAATTCGACAATCGATTTCGAAGAGTTTGCGTATCTTATTAGTAAATCGGCAAAACTCCCATTAAATCGCTGGATTTCTTCTTTTTGGTGAGAGCGAGGAAACAAACAAACCGTTTTTTCATTTGCTAAGAGATAATCACCATCGATCGTACGAGCCACCAAGTGAAAGGATGAAAGGAGATTCGCGACCTCCGCTTCATCCAGGGAGTTATAATCGATTGTTCGCAGAATACTAGCTTTGAAATGTTGGTAAGAAGGGAAAAACACAAGTTCCTCATAATCGAACAGCTCGTTTTCTTCCAGCCATGCGAGTGTTTCTTCTAATGTACGATTTTGCTTCAATTGTTCAAACAATCGTTTCACCTACTTTTTATTTGGTATCAATACCGTAAAATCAATCGTTGGGTTATTGCCTGTTCCTTTTGCCTCTAACTCGACACTTTCAGGGATGAGTTCATCGCCAACATAATGTGGAGTAACACGATAGCGTACAGTTTCACCATGATTCAACGCCTTACGGATTTTTAGTTCATAGTAGTTCATGTAAGGATCATTTACTGGGAATTGAAACAAAGTAACTAGATTTCTTTCGTCGTCGCCACTACCACCGAACTGTTTAGCGATCAGATGTCCGCGAGAATGATCATATCTGGGTCCAGAAATAAATCCAGGAGGACGGATGTCACGGTTTGCGCTGGTTCCTGTATTGATCATTGATTTTTCCAATAAGGCATCCGCACCAGTGGGACGTCCTAATCGATCAAGCTCATGATACTCGATCCATCCTTTGTTTGTTGAGAGCTCAGCCACATCAAAGGAAGCTGTTCCTAATTCTTGTGGCCCAGGATTGTTTCCAGTCGGTGCTAAGTCTTCTTCTTGAGGTAAGCCGTTGTTTCTTGGCTCAGATGAGTCAGGTATACTACTTGTGATAGTAGCTTCACTTTTGCTTGTACTTTCGACTGGTTTATCAGAAGATTCCATACTATATGTATTCATGTTTGATCGTTGGTCAGTAGAAACTCCCGATTCACTCTCGATTGAAGCAGTATAACTAGATTCACTGTAATCACTTGAGATCGGTTGTTCTACATTCAATAGATCCATTCCGATAAAGCCAATTGCGCCAAAAACAACTATAGAGATCAATGTACCCCATAGTTTTTTTAAATTTTTCATTCGTTCACCTCCTTTGTTAGTATAATCCAAAACCAAGCGGACTAAAAGTGAAAACTTTATCCAAAGTAGGTTAATTATATAGGTTAGTATGATATGATAATCTTGTACACAAAGGAGGCGAATGAGATGATAGGAGGAATCGCAATCATCACGATTTACTGGTACGTTTTACTCATATGCGCTGGGGTTGCAGTGTTACTTGTTATTTTTGGAGATGTCTTTGATTTCGATGGACCTATTGATCCGATGCTGATCGTTCCCTGGTTGACTTTTACCAGTTTATTAGGTTATTTAGGTGAATCCTTGACCAACCAGTCCTCATTAGTGATATTCGTGATCAGCGCGATTATTGCAACCGTTTTAGTTTTTTTGTTGAATTTTTATATCTTGATGCCGATGAAGCACGCAGAATCGACGCTATCAACTTCTGAAAAAACATTAGAAGGTCAAATCGCGACAGTGGTGACCCCGATACCGATCCAGGGAATGGGAGAAATCCAATTAAAAAGTGTTACTGGTTCAATCAGTCGCCCTGCTTGTTTTTATACGCCCCAAGAGAAAATGATCGGACGTGGCGAAAAGGTTTTGATCATTGAAGTAAGAGACCGTGTTTGTTATGTTACACCGTACGAAAGTATGTTGAAAATGTAAAGGAGTGGAAGAAATGGAAATATCTGGAGTGTTTGTTGCAATTGTTTTAGCAGTGTTGATCGTTTTAATGTTATTAATCGTCTTTGTCGCTAAGTACCAAACGGCAAAGCCTGACGAAGCATTGATCATCAGTGGTAGTTACTTGGGAAGTAAAAATGTCCATGCCGACGAGAGTAACAATAAAATCAAAATCGTCCGCGGTGGAGGTGCATTCGTATTACCAGTTTTCCAACGTTCGAATCGCATCAGTTTATTATCAAGCAAATTAGACGTGTCTACCCCAGAAGTTTATACAGAGCAGGGTGTGCCGGTGATGTGTGACGGTACTTCGATCATCAAGATCGGTTCTTCTGTCGAAGAAATTGCGACAGCAGCGGAACAATTTCTAGGGAAAACGCGAGAAGAACTTGAAAATGAAGCCCGTGAAGTCTTAGAAGGTCATTTGCGGTCGATCCTAGGTTCGATGACAGTAGAAGAAATTTACCAAAATCGTGACAAATTCAGCCAAAGTGTGCAAGAAGTTGCCTCGGTGGATCTAGCAAAAATGGGCTTGATCATTGTTTCGTTCACGATCAAAGAAGTCCGTGATAAAAATGGTTATTTGGATTCTTTGGGGAAACCACGGATTGCTCAAGTCAAACGTGATGCAGATATTGCAGAAGCAGAAGCACTAAAAGAAACGCGTATCAAAAAGGCGGAAGCAGAGAAAGAATCTCAAGCCGCAGAATTACAACGCCAAACAGAGATCGCCGAATCTTTAAAAGAAAAAGAATTGAAATTAGCTGCCTATAAACAGGAGCAAGATGTGGCACGAGCAAAAGCTGACCAAGCGTATAATTTAGAAAGTGCCAGAGAACAACAACAAGTAATCGAACAAGAGATGCAAGTAAAAGTCGTCGAACGTCAAAAACAAATCGAATTAGAAGAAAAAGAAATCATTCGTCGTGAAAAACAATACGATTCTGAAGTGAAGAAAAAAGCCGATGCGGATCGTTACGCCAAAGAACAAGAAGCCCAAGCACAAAAAGTCAAAGAAGTGACTGAGGCAGAAGCAGAACAATTTAGAATCGAAGCCTTAGCCCAAGCCCAAGCCAACCAAACTCGTTTAGCTGGACAAGCCGAGGCAGAAGCCACGTTAGCAAAAGGGAAAGCGGAAGCAGAAGCAAAACAAAAAATCGCAGATGCGTTCAAAGAATATGGAGAAGCTGCTGTGCTTAGCATGGTGATCGAAATGTTGCCTCAATTGATGCGTGAAGCGGCACAACCGCTAGGCAATATCGAAAAAATCTCTGTTGTTGATACAGGAAACTCCTCAGGTGAAGCAGGTGGCGCCAATCGAGTGACAAGCTATGCGACAAACTTGTTGTCGACGACACAAGAAACGTTGAAAGAAACAACTGGATTGGACATCAAAGATATCATTGAGAATCTTTCCACTCGTGGAAATTCTAGACAATTGAATGTCTATGAAGGATCAAATGAACCGAAAGAATAACTTAAGAAAGACTCAAAGGATCATGTCCTTTGAGTCTTTTGTTGGTTCGCTATTTATTTTCATTTTGCTCACGGATCTGTGCTTTTACTTCTTCAAGACTTTCAAGTAAAGCCTGCTCTTTTTTTCTTAATTGTTCTAAGTCCTCGACAATCTCTTCTTTTTTTTCAACTTCTGGCGGACGCAAGCAAAAATTGATACCGATAGCAATAAATGTCCCGATAAATGTATCGAAAACCCGCTCAATCGCATAGAAGGCTGACTCTCCTTGAGGGATACTTAAAGAGATCAGTAATAATGTTGCAATAGCAGCAATGATTCCAGAATTATTATTGATACCGTCAGATAAGACGATCACAATGATCACTAAAAGTGGGAGAACGATCAGTTCAACTAAAAAATCATTGTGGAAGTAACTTTTTACAAAAAAATAGAAAATACCTAATCCGCCACCAAGTAGATTGCCAATAATACGCGAGCGACCAAAAGAAAAGGTCGTAGTCAAATCCTGGCGCAAGGAAAAAACAGCAGATAGGGCAGCAATCATTGGAATGCCACGATCAAAGAGATGAAAGATCAAAATACATAAGAAAACGGCTAAAGCACTCTTCATTGTACGCATACCAAGTCGAAAGCGTCCAAATTGCATAGTATACTCTCCTTTACGTTCTTTACAATATCATAACTAAACTTACCTTGGATTGCTAGTTTTTCATGAACGAATTTAGTATAATTCAATAAAAAGAAAGGAGCCGATCATGCGTATTGGAATGAGAACGGTAAAAACGGTCATCAGTGTATTTGCTTCCATGTTGGTTGCAAACTACTTTTCCTTATTATTCTGGCCATCTGCCGGTATTATTGCGTTGTTAAGCGTAGGGAATACTCGTCGCTCCACCTTGATGACTGGGATCTATCGAGTCGCTGCATTTATTGTCGCTACGCTTATTGCCTACATGTGTTTTACACTTTTGGGCTATCGAATCATCAGTTTCAGTGTCTTTCTATTATTTTTTATTCCAATCGCCGTGCGGTTCAAATTGACAGAAGGAATCGTTGTAAACTCAGTCTTGATCACTCATTATCTTAGTGAACAAAGTATGAGTTGGCAATTGATCACAAACGAAGCAGCCTTGATGATCATTGGTGTAGGCTTTGCTTTGTTATCTAATGTCTATATGCCAGATAGTAAAAAACGTTTAAAGGAAAATCAAATGATCATCGAAGAGCGATTTCGTCTTCTTTTGAAGAATATGGCAGACTTTTTGCTTTCTGGCGAAGCTTACGAAAATCAAGGGTTATGCAAAGAATTACAAGTTTATATTCGAGAAAGTCAAGCATATGCACGGAATCACCAAGAGAATAACTTGCTTAGACAAAATCAATACTATGAAACCTATTTTTCTATGCGACGGGCTCAGATCAATGTGATCCAAGATATGCAAGAAAATTTAGCTTATATCCAGGACCCAGTGCCTTATAGCGACCATATATACGGCTTGTTGATCTATACAGCTGAGACATTTTCTGAATCAAATGATGGCAAAGAAATATTGACACGGATCGAAGAGGTCTATGGAATGTATCGTCAAATGCCATTGCCGACTACTCGAAGTGAATTTGAGGATCGTGCGGAATTGTTTCAGTTTTTACAGTCATTTAAAAGTTTTATTGAAATAAAAGTAGAATTTTCTCAGCAGATGATAGTGGATGCGGAAAAGTGAACAAATAAGACGAAGCGATGAGGAGACCATTCTCGCTTCGTCTTATTTTTATTTTGTTTATTTGTTATTCTTCCAATGCTCTTGCATATCATCTAAGAGTGCAATCACTTCGGTGGTTAAGTACAGGGAACGGTTTGGAAGTTCTCCTTCGATCATTTTTACCATATTTTCAATTTCATAATTCATTGCTTGCGCACGATGGCCACTTTCGATCAATTCTTTTGTACCGTCAGTATACATGATTTCGGCTTGGTCAGCTCTAGGATAATCATTGATCGAGATATACCCATTTTCAAAAGCAACGATTCCGACTTTTGGCATTTTTGCTTGGAAGGTCAGGTTGATCGTAGCTAGTTCATTTTCTTTATTTTGCAAGATCGTTACAGATTGTTCATCGACACCTGTTTTAAATGGAATCATACGAGAGGCGATGACTTCCGGTTGTGAGCTCAAAAAGAATCGAGCAAATGAAACAGCATAGGTTCCAATGTCAAGTAATGCTCCCCCTGCTAAATCAGGGTTGAAGAAGCGGTTGGTCGGATCAGGTTCTTTGTAACTGCCAAAAGGTGCTTGGATCATCTTTAATGCACCTAACTTGCCTGAATCGATCATTGAACGAAGTTGATGATACAAAGGCATGTTGAAAATCGTCATCGCTTCTGCCAAGATCAACTGTTTTTGTTCGGCTAATTGGATGGCTTGTTGAAGTTCTGCCTTATTCATCGTGATGGCTTTTTCGCATAAGACATGTTTCCCAGCTTCCAAGGCAGGAAGGATATAGTCGATATGTTGACGATTCGGAACGGCGATATACACGATATCAACTTCAGCATCTTGCAACATTTCATGATAATCGCCATACGCTTTTTTGATAGAATGGCGTGTAGCAAAATCCTGTGCTTTTTCCAAAGTTCGTGATGCAACAGCAACCAATTCACTTGATGTTTGATCGAAGTTTTCTGCAAATTCGTTAGCAATCGATCCTAGACCGACAATGCCCCATTGGTATTTTTTCATTTTTCATCTCTCCTTGACGTGATATATTTAATATAAGGGTATGTTGAATACTCTTGGTTTCGCTATTATTATATCAAAAAAAGGACTTCCAATCGTTTTGAAGAATTGCTTTCTAAAAAAAGGTGAAAGAAATGTTCTAATAGATGATTTTTTACCTTAATTTAAGTAGAATAAGAAGGAGGAGGAGATTGCGATGCATCAAGTATACGTTGATCTTATTATGAGTGTTTTACTCGAACAATTTGAAACAGAAGAAAATTTCTTAGATACTTATCTATTGGTGGATGAAACAACTTGGCAAGCTTGGAAGCGTGGTGAACAAAACTTACCATCCGAGGTCATGCAAAAAGTGAAAAATCTTTTTACGGACTATGAATGGATGTTGACGCAAAAAATTCTACGTCAAACCATTATTTTCCCTGAAAAAAGAAACGTTGCAGTAGCCGAATATAAGCAAATCAAAACACGTATTGCTCAGAAATGGGTAAGTAGTGGCAGTGCGAATGTAGAGTTGCTCCCTTTAAAAAATGATCAAATTGTCAATGGATATCTTGACTTGAAAGTCAGTATTCAATATGATGAGTGGGGTTATGATGACATTTTGAACTTTCGATTACCAGCAGAAGTTCAAAAGCAAATCGAAGGGGAGAAAATCGAGTTGTTAGATTGGGTAAATGAAAATCTGGAAGAAACTTACGTGAGTGAGAAAGTGGAACCAGAAAGGGAATGAAAGGATTTTTTGCGTGAATAAAATTTTAGGCGTTATCTCAGTCGTGATTATGATTGTTGCGATGGGCTATCTGGTTGTTAGTGAGAGTCGGACGGATACGAAAGCTCAAGCTGATAATTCAAAGACAGAACAAACAAATACGACGAGTGCGACAGAAGAAAGTACAGAAAAAGCAACAAAAAAAGCAACCTCTAGTGATTTGCCAGATGTTAAGTTGGATGATTGGTTGCTAGTATTGGTAGGACCTGATCATAAAATCGAGACAGAAATCGATGAAGCCAACCAATTGGCTGCGCTAGATAATGGCTATCTGATCGACAAACGTATTAAAGCTGATTATGAAGAACTGGCTAACGCAGCTAAAGCTGCGGGCTTTCCTTTAGTTATGGTATCGGCTTATCGCTCAGTTGCGACACAACAAGAGGTGTTCGCTCAAAATGTCCAACAGGTGATGAGTAGTCAGGGAGTCACTGAAGAAGAGGCGACCGCGATTACGAAAAAAACTATGACAGAACCGGGTTACAGTGAACACCATACAGGTTTAGCTGTGGATGTGGTCGATGAAACATGGTACAACAATTATCCCAATACTGTATTGGATGAAAAATATGGTGACGAACCAGGTGCGAAATGGCTTGCGGACAATGCCTCTAAATATGGCTTTATCATCCGTTATCCAAAAGGTCGAGAAGATATTACAAAAATCACTTACGAACCTTGGCACCTGCGTTATGTAGGCAAAGAAAGTGCAGAATATATCACATCAAACGATTTAACGATGGAGGAGTACTTGGACCAACTAAAAGAAAAGTAGGAATAAGAGATGGCAAAAAACAAATGGAAAAAACAAAGGCGTAAAAATAATCGCTGGTTTGCTGTAGTTTTAGGGAGTATGTTGATCATGATGGCTTTTGTTTTTTCTTTGAGAAGTTTGTCATCGCCCTACTCTACGGAAGCACAGCAACAAGAAACACTGACTCATCAGGAATTTATCAACGCATTAGTTCCACATGCGAAAGAACTACAACAAGGCTATGGCGTTTTGCCAAGTATCATTATTGGGCAAGCCATCCTTGAATCTGATTGGGGCAATAGTACGCTTGCCAGTAAATATAAGAACTTGTTCGGTATCAAAGCGTTTGGGAACGAAGAAAAAGTCAATCTGGAAACAAAAGAATATATCAATGAAGAATGGATCACCATCCAAGGAGACTTTCGAGTCTATTCTTCGTGGAAACAATCAATGGATGACCACACAGCTTTATTTGTCAATGGTGTCGATTGGAATCCTGCATTGTATGCGAATGTGATCACTGCGACCAATTATATTGAAGCAGCTCATGCGTTACAGGCGGCAGGATATGCGACAGATCCGACATATGCTGATAAAATCATACATGTGATTGAAACTTACCAGTTAAATCAATACGATCAATAATCAGGAAAGAACGGAAGTGGACGGATGGCAGATTTATTTGTTCCAGAAATAATGACAGAATTACGTAAGGATATCGTGAGAGTCCCAGAGGTCATTATGGAAGCAAGTGGTATTAAAATTTTTGGCAAGTTGATACGTTCGATTATCTTCACCACGGATATTGCGATCATCAGAAACACCAATGCAAATGCAGTGATCGCAGTTTATCCTTTTACACCCCATCCGGCGATTACGAAAAGCATCATTGAAGCAGCGGATATCCCTGTGTTTTCAGGTGTCGGTGGTGGCTTGACACAAGGGATGCGTTCGGCATATATGAGCCTTTTTGCAGAAGCACAAGGATCATTAGGCGTAGTCTTGAATGGTCCAACACCAGTAGAGACTGTCCATGATGTCTGTCAAGTGGTTGATATACCGGTAATCAGTACAGTCACGTCTAAATACTCGGAAATCGACGAAAAATTGGCAGCAGGCATTACGATCATCAATATCAGTGCGGGAAAAGATACAGCAGACACTGTTCGCTTTTTCCGAGAAAAGTACCCAGAATTACCGATTATTGCGACTGGAGGTCCCACGGAAGAAAGCATCAAAGAAACGATTGAAGCTGGCGCCAATGCAATCACCTACACACCACCTAGTAGCGGAGAGTTATTCAGTCGTAAAATGGACAAGTATCGAAAAATCGAGAAAACCAATTGAGTACCAAACGAAAATAAATATCATTCAACCAACCATAGATAATAGTTATCGATATAAACTTGGCTTTAGCAACCTTTTCCTTTATGGGATTGGTTGCTTTATTTCATAAATACTATTTTGTTTGCTAGGATGAAACTATGAGGTTTATCAAGTCTAATCTAAAGATAAATCCTTCATGAGAAAAACAAGAAATATAGTTGTAAGTTTCAGAAACAAGTGTTAGACTGTTTTCATCGTTTAAAAATTAAAATATTTTGTTTCTAAAAATATCATTTATCAATCGAATATCGAACAACTTATATATCGTCATAATAAGGATGACAGTTTCTAGCCAGCACCGTAAATGTTGGACTATAAGTGAAAAAGTAGTGAAACATCTTTTTTGCTTATACATGAGCAGTAGAGATGTTTTTTTCTATTTTGAGTGGCATGAATTTAGCAAGAAAAGGAGTAAATAAAGTGAGAGAATTAGTTGAACGTATCAATAAAGATGGACAAGTCTTGGGTGAAGGCGTGTTGAAAGTAGATAGTTTTGTTACCCATCAGGTAGATCCAGTGTTGATGGAACAAATGGGCCAACGTTTTGCGGAAGTATTTAAAGAACAAGGAATCACTAAAGTGGTGACAATTGAAGCTTCTGGTATCGCCCCTGCTTTATTTGCGGCTAAAGAGCTCGGTGTACCGATGATCTTTGCAAGAAAAGCCAAAAGTTTGACGATGGATGAAGAATTATTGACGGCATCCGTTTATTCATTTACGAAACAAGTAACAAGCACGATATCGATTTCTCGTAAATTCTTGTCTTCTGAAGATAAAGTATTGATCATTGATGACTTTTTAGCGAATGGTCAGGCGGCAAAAGGTTTGATCGAATTGTGCCAACAAGCAGGTGCGAGTGTTGAGGGAATCGGGATCGTCATTGAAAAATCCTTCCAAGACGGTCGTCAACTTCTTGAAGAAATGGGCTTAAAAGTGGTCTCACTTGCCCGCGTAGCATCACTTTCTGATGGTCAAGTAGATTTTCTTGAGGAGGATGCGTAAGCGTGGAGAAAGAAACTCAAAATGGAAAAGCAGCTGTCTTAGGGTTACAGCATTTATTAGCGATGTATGCGGGAGCAGTCGCTGTACCGTTATTGATTGGTACGGGGTTAGGATTTAATCAAGAACAAATGACTTATCTTATCTCAATCGATATTTTCATGTGTGGATTAGCGACGCTCTTGCAATTAACTGTCAATCGCTTTTTCGGGATCGGTTTACCAGTTGTTTTAGGTTGTGCGATCCAAGCAGTTGCGCCGTTGATTTTGATCGGTAGCACAGAAGGTGTCGGTGCGATCTATGGCTCGATCATCGCGTCAGGGATTTTTGTTGTGCTAGTTGCTGGTTTCTTTTCAAAGATCAAAAAACTATTTCCGCCGATTGTTACTGGAACAGTGATTACAGTGATTGGCTTGACGTTGATTCCAGTAGCCATCGAAAAAATGGGTGGCGGCAGTGCAACTGCTCCAGGCTTTGGTGATCTGACGAATTTATTATTAGCGTTTGTCACGATCCTACTGATCGTTGGTGTGCAATTATTAGGCAAAGGGTTCATTCGATCCATTGCGGTTTTGATCGGTTTGATCGGTGGAAGTATCTTAGCTGCCTTTTTAGGTAGAATCGATCTAGGAGCAATTGGACAAGCCCCTGTTTTTCACGTACCGCAACCTTTTTACTTTGGAAAACCGACATTTGAAATCTGGTCGATCTTATTGATGATCATCATTTCAATGGTAAGTATGGTAGAATCAACAGGCGTCTATTTTGCCTTAGGAGATATCACTGGAAAAAAAGTCGGGGAAGAGCAGTTGAAAAAAGGTTATCGAGCAGAGGGGTTAGCCGTCATCTTAGGTGGTATCTTTAACACATTTCCTTATACAGGATTTTCGCAAAATGTTGGGTTGGTACAACTTTCAGGAATCAAAACAAGAAAACCCATTTACTTTTCCGCTTTCTTTTTGATCATCTTGGGCTTATTCCCTAAAATCGGCGCAGTGGCTCAAATCATACCTGAACCAGTCCTTGGTGGCGGGATGTTGGTCATGTTTGGAATGGTGGCGATCCAAGGAATCCGGATGTTATTAGAAGTAGATTTTACAAATGACAAAAATTTATTGATTGCTGCAGTGTCGATTGGTTTTGGTTTAGGCTTCAATTTGATGCCCGAATTATTCAGCCAGTTACCTGAAACAGTTCAAATGTTCACAGGAAATGGGATCGTTATGAGCAGTATCACAGCAATTGTGTTGAACTTAGTTTTTAACGGACTAAAACAAGACGAGAGAATCATTAAAGAAGCATTGAAGTAATGATGTAGATTACTTTTATAAATCATAGCTAGTAACTGAATAAGGTAGAGACCTTTTTAGCTTAGAGAGATAAGGCGCCATCCACGAAATTTGTTTTTCAAATTTTTGTGGAGGGTGCCTTATTTTCGAAGAGTTTACTTTTGTTCCTGCCGTTTATTCGATTTTAGGTGGTGCGAGAAGACGAATGTCCCAGACGAATTTTTTAATTGTAGCAAATTCATGAACAGATTCTCTCTGCATTTTGGATACATGAAGAAAAAGTGTTATATCCTTAAAAAAAACAAATGATTTGGACCAGAAAAAACTTGATTTCAACAAGCAAGAGTTGATTTGTTAAAGACGAACAATAAATCTTTTTATCTATTTTTCATTCGAATTTATCTTGATTTACAGAGGGGCGATTGATAAAATATAAGTGAATACGAATCGAGAGGAGAAACGAATGGCTGCAAAAATTTCTGTAATAATGGGGAGCATCTCGGATTGGGAGACAATGAAACATGCGTGTGAGATTATTGAAGAATTTGGCGTTTCTTTTGAAAAGAAAGTAGTTTCAGCACATCGAACACCAGATTTGATGTTTTCGTATGCAGAAGAAGCTCGAGAAAAAGGTATAAAAGTGATTATTGCAGGTGCGGGAGGAGCAGCTCATTTACCAGGGATGGTTGCTGCAAAGACGACATTACCGGTTATTGGTGTTCCTGTTCAAAGCCGAACATTGAACGGATTGGATTCTTTGCTATCCATTGTCCAAATGCCAGGCGGCGTGCCTGTGGCGACGACAGCGATTGGAAAAGCAGGCGCAATTAATGCCGGTCTACTTGCGATACAGATGCTTTCAATGTATGATTTAGAGTTGGAGGCTGCATTAGCGAAACGACGCGCAATGTCGGTTGAATCTGTAATAGAAAGTAGTGATCAACTTGGTTAAACCATTATTACCAGGCTCGACGATCGGAATCGTCGGTGGTGGACAGTTAGGTCGCATGATGGCGATCAGTGCAAAAGAGATGGGATTCAAAGTCGGTGTGCTTGATCCGATGAATGATTGTCCGGCTGCTCAAGTAGCGGACTGGCACATTGAAAGTTCCTACGATGATACGTTTGCTCTAGAAGAACTTGCAAGACGAACTGAGGTTATCACCTACGAATTTGAGAATGTGAGTGTGGAAGCACTGAATGCGATTTTGCCGATGTCATTTATTCCTCAAGGAACAGATTTGTTGGCGATCACGCAAGATCGTCTACTAGAAAAATCATTTTTAGAAACAAATAATATCGTGATCGCTCCACATGCAACGATCGTCAGTCCCACAGATATCCAAGATGCAATCGATGGTATCGGTTATCCTTGTGTCTTGAAAACAACTCGTGGCGGATATGACGGTAAGGGGCAATATGTACTGAAGAGTCGAGCGGACTTAGCTCCTGCGATGGATCTTTTAAGAGAAGGAACTTGCGTATTAGAAGCTTGGATTCCATTTGAAAAAGAACTATCGATCATGGTCGCAGGCAATGGGCAAGGGCAATATACGACATTTCCAGTTGTTGAAAATATCCATTGTAATAATATTCTCCATGAAACGATTGCGCCAGCAACTGTTTCAGCGGATGTGATCGAAGAGGCAGAAAGAATTGCTAAAGTGATTGCTGAAGCAGTGAGTTTGTCCGGTGCACTGGGCGTCGAAATGTTTTTGACGAAGACTGGTGGATTGTATGTGAATGAATTGGCACCGCGTCCACACAATTCAGGACATTACACCTTAGAAGCATGCGGAATGACACAATTTGATGCGCATATCCGTGGGATTTGCGGTTGGCCTTTACCTAAAAAAGTCCCATTGTTAAGTGATGCCGTCATGGTCAACGTTTTAGGTGAACAACTATTAGAAAGTTACAATTTGATTGCGAAAAAACAAGATTGGAAATTTCATTTCTATGGCAAGAAACAAGCGAAAAAAGGTCGTAAGATGGGACACATCACGATTTTGACAGAAGATATCGAGTCGACATTGAAAGAAATCGAAAAAACGAATATTTGGGATTAAAGGAGAATAGTTGATGTTAGAACGTTATACACGACCTGAAATGGGCAATATTTGGACAGAGCAAAATAAATATCAAGCATGGTTAGAAGTTGAAATACTTGCTGATGAAGCTTGGGCAGAATTAGGAGAAATACCTAAAGAAGATGTAGCGAAAATCCGTGAACACGCGTCTTTTGATATCGCTCGTATTTTAGAGATTGAGCAATCGACACGCCACGATGTCGTTGCTTTTACTCGAGCAGTTTCGGAAACACTTGGCGACGAAAGTAAATGGGTCCATTATGGATTAACAAGTACAGATGTGGTGGATACAGCTTATGGTTACCAAATCAAACAAGCAAATGACATTTTGCGCGAAGATTTGAAACGTTTCACAGCGATCATTGGTGAAAAAGCCAAAGAGCATAAGTATACAGTCATGATGGGACGTACGCATGGTGTGCATGCTGAGCCAACCACTTTCGGTCTTAAATTAGCTACTTGGTATTCTGAGATGAAACGAAATATCGAACGTTTTGAACATGCAGCAAAAGGCGTAGAAGCAGGGAAAATCTCCGGTGCTGTTGGTACGTTTGCGAATATCCCTCCGTTCATTGAAGAATATGTCTGCGAAAAACTAGGCATCCGTCCGCAAGAAGTATCGACGCAAGTTTTACCACGTGATCTACATGCCGAATATTTTGCGACAATGTCATTGATTGCGACCAGTATCGAACGCTTTGCGACAGAGATTCGTGGACTTCAAAAATCGGAAACACGAGAAGTCGAAGAATTTTTTGCTAAAGGACAAAAAGGCTCATCTGCTATGCCACATAAACGTAATCCGATCGGTTCAGAAAATATGGCTGGCTTAGCGCGAGTGATCCGTGGGCATATGATTACCGCTTATGAAAATGTTTCGTTGTGGCACGAAAGAGATATCTCCCATTCTTCTGCAGAACGGATCATTCTACCTGATACAACGATCCTACTTGATTATATGTTGAGCCGCTTCGGCAATATCGTTAAAAATCTAACGGTATTCCCAGAAAACATGAAACGTAACATGGATGCGACATTTGGCTTGATCTATAGCCAACGTGTCATGTTGAAATTGATTGATAAAGGGATGACAAGAGAAGAAGCGTATGATCTTGTTCAACCTAAGACAGCATATGCGTGGGATAATCAAGTGTCCTTCCGTCCTTTACTTGAAGAAGACGAAGCGATCACTTCTGTTTTGACACCAGAAGAAATCGCTGAAGCATTTGATTACAACCACCATATGAAAAATGTGGATGTCATTTTTGAACGTGTCGGTTTAGCATAAACCATTCAGTAAGAATAGATGTTAACAATGTTTCTCGACTGATCGAAAAAAACGAACAATCACTAGCTTGAACTATTTTTTTAAATGCAAGAAAAAAAGAACATCCTTCAGACTAACTTCTGAGGGATGTTCTTTTTGGTTTAAGCATAAGCCATTTGATGACCCAAATTGAAATGTTGGGAATGTAGAAGATTCAATAATGTTTCAACAAATGTATAGCCAAATTCTTGTTGATCGAAGGTCACGAGCAATCGGTAATGATGCTTGAATAACTTTTGCTCATGGATTTGTTTGATCACTAGTTCATGGTTGTTTTGGGTCAAGTAATGGAATGTTCGTTTTCGACACTCCGATTGTCGTTTTGCTGCACGGCGAAGTTTTCTAAATGTATAAAAACTTCGATCCTTCATGCAGGCATCAACATCTTTGATAGCAAGTAGATCATTGTATAAGCGTGATTTTTCTTCAACAGATAAATCGAGTAAAAAGCGTTGGGCAGACGTACTTGGATCTTCCATTTAGTTACCTCCTTGAAACCTCTAACTGTTTTCTTTAAATCTACTATATCACCAATCAATAAATGTGTAAACGCTTCTTAACGAAGAACAACTATTCTTAATAAAAGCAAGAAAGACGAACATTAAATGTTTTTAATGGTTTAAATGTACACTTTTGTATTGATTTGATTCCTGACCCTTGGTAAAATTTAAAGTGAAAAGACGAACAAATAATGTGTGTTGGTAATACAACGTTAACAAACAAGGAGTCGTAGACATGGAAAAACAGAACTTGCTCTATGAAGGAAAAGCAAAAAGAATGTTTAACACGAATGATGAAACTGTCCTGTGGGTGGAGTATCTAGATCAAGTGACTGCCCTCAACGGTGGAATGAAAGACCAAATGCAAGGGAAAGCAGAATTGAACAATCAAATCACAAGTGCTATTTTTGAATACTTATCGAATCAAGGAATAAAAAATCATTTTATTGAGAAATTGTCAAAAACCGAACAATTGATTAAAAAACGGTCGATCATTCTCTTAGAAGTGGTCGTCAGAAATATTTCAGCTGGAAGTTTTTCAAAACGCCTAGGAGTAGAAGAAGGGCAAGTGCTACCGACACCGATCGTTGAATTTTATTACAAAAAAGATGAACTAGATGATCCCTTCATCAATGATGCCCACGTTGGTTTCTTAGAGTTAGCAACGCCTGAAGAGATAGCGGAGCTTAAAAAACAAGCGTTGCAAATCAATGACCATCTGATAGAACTATTCAAAAAAATCAATTTACGATTAGTCGATTTTAAAGTGGAATTTGGACGTACTGCGACTGGCGAGATCGAATTAGCAGATGAAATTTCTCCGGATACATGTCGCTTATGGGATCTTACCACTAAGGAACATATGGATAAGGATGTCTACCGGCGAAAGATCGGCAACATCATTCCTGTCTATCAAGAAGTACTCGATCGTTTAAATCAATTATCACTCGAAAATAAAGGAGAATAAATCATGTATTTTGTAAAAGTGTACGTAACATATAAAGATTCAGTATTAGATCCACAAGGAGAGGCAGTTAAAAATGCGGTACATCGTTTAGGCTACGACAACATTGAAGATATTCGTATCGGGAAGTATTTTGAAATCCAAGTCTCAGCTAGTGAAGAGGAAGTAGAAGCAACGATCGAAGCGATTTGCGATCGTTTATTAGCAAATGTCAATATGGAAACGTATCGTTATGAAATCAACAAAATGGAGGAAGTTTAGCATGAAATTTGCCGTGATTGTTTTTCCTGGATCGAATTGTGATGCGGACTTGCTTTGGGCGATCCGTGATGTGATGGGCGCAGAAGCAGACTATGTTCGTTATGACGAATCTTCTCTTGAAGGGTATGACGGAGTATTGATCCCTGGCGGCTTTTCTTACGGCGATTACTTACGTTGTGGAGCGATTGCTCGTTTTTCAACAATCATGGATGAAGTGATTCGTTTTGCGGAAGAAGGAAAACCTGTTTTTGGTACATGTAATGGATTCCAAGTGTTGACGGAGGCTGGATTGCTACCAGGCGTATTAAGAAGAAATGATTCATTACGTTTTATCTGTAAGTCAGCATCACTGAAAGTTAACAATCAAACATCCTTTACTTCAGAGTACGACAAAAATGAAGTGATCCAGTTGCCGGTGGCCCATGGAGAAGGCAATTATTTTTGTGACGAAGAGACGCTTCAAGAACTGATCGACAACAACCAAATCGTGTTTACCTACGAGGGAGAAAATCTCAACGGCAGTGTGGCCAACATTGCAGGGATTACAAACAAAGCAGGAAATGTGTTAGGGATGATGCCCCATCCAGAACGAGCAATGGAAGCATTACTTGGCTCAGAAGATGGCAAACGTTTCTTCGCTTCGCTATTGAAGAATTTCGGAAAGGTGACTGCATAAATGAAAACAATGATGGAGCCAACTGCATTAGAAATCAAAGAACAAAAGATTTATACGCAATGGGGACTGACGGATGAAGAATACCGGATGATCGAAGAAGACATCTTAGGTAGAATGCCTAATTATACAGAGACCGGTCTGTTCTCAGTCATGTGGAGTGAACACTGTTCTTACAAAAACTCCAAGCCGATCTTAAGAAAATTCCCAACAAGTGGGCCGAATGTCTTACAAGGGCCTGGTGAAGGCGCGGGGATCGTTGACATTGGAGACGGACAAGCAGTGGTTTTTAAAGCAGAAAGCCACAATCATCCTTCGGCAGTCGAACCTTATGAAGGCGCAGCAACAGGTGTTGGGGGCATTATTCGTGATATTTTCAGTATGGGTGCACGTCCGATTGCTCTACTTGATTCACTGCGTTTTGGCGAATTAGATAATCCTCGTACAAAATACCTGTTAGAAGAAGTTGTTGCTGGTATCGGAGGGTATGGTAATTGTATTGGCGTACCGACAGTTGGTGGTGAGATCGCCTTTGATCCTTGTTATGAGGGGAATCCATTGGTAAATGCCATGTGTGTTGGGTTGATCGATCATAAAGATATCCAAAAAGGACAAGCATCAGGTGTTGGCAATTCGATCATGTATGTAGGCGCTAAGACAGGTCGGGATGGTATCCACGGTGCGACATTTGCCTCCGAAGAATTTAGTCAGGAAGAAGAACAACAACGTTCAGCTGTGCAAGTGGGCGATCCTTTTATGGAGAAATTATTGTTAGAAGCTTGTTTGGAATTGATTTTGGACCACTCAGACATTCTTGTCGGCATCCAAGATATGGGTGCGGCAGGACTTGTTTCATCAAGTTCAGAAATGGCCTCAAAAGCAGGCTCTGGTTTGGTATTGACCTTGGACGATGTACCGCAGCGTGAATCGCAGATGACCCCTTATGAAATGATGTTATCTGAATCCCAAGAACGGATGTTGATCTGTGTGAAGGCTGGTTCAGAAGCGCGTGTCCAAGCACTATTCCAAAAATACGATCTAGACGCGGTGACGATTGGAAAAGTAACAGATGATGGTCAGTACCGTTTGTATCATCATGGAAAAGAAGTAGCCAATCTTCCGGTAGATGCCTTGGCAGAAGATGCGCCTGTCTATCAGAAAGAAATGGTTGAACCAGAACGGATGGCAAAATTCCGTGAATTAGGTCAATACCAACCAGTGATCTCTGATCCAAATGAAGTATTGACTGCGTTGTTGAAGCAACCGACGATCGCATCAAAACGTTCGATTTATGAGACGTATGATTCGCGTGTCCAAACCAATACAGTGGTTGCTCCAGGTAGTGATGCCGCAGTTTTGCGTATTCGCGGGACCAAAAAAGCGTTAGCGATGACGACAGACTGTAATGCTCGTTATATTTATCTAGATCCAGAAATTGGTGGTCAGATTGTTGTTGCGGAAGCAGCAAGAAATATTGTCGCAAGTGGTGGTCAACCTTTAGCGATTACGGATTGTTTGAACTATGGTTCTCCAGATAAACCAGAAGTATTCTGGGAGTTATCGTACTCAGCTGATGGAATTGCTAAAGCATGTGAAATGTTGGAAACACCTGTGATCTCAGGAAATGTTTCTCTATATAACGAGACAGATGGCCAAGCGATCTATCCAACGCCGATGATCGGTATGGTCGGATTGATCGAAGCCCACGAACATATCACTACCCAAGAGTTCAAACAAGCAGGAGATGTGATCTATGTGATCGGCCAGACGTTTGCAGACTTTAACGGCAGCGAATTACAAAAGCTGCAGCTAGGTAGGATCGAAGGAATGGTGGAGCATTTTGATCTAACTACCGAAAAAGAAAACCAAACCTTGATGTTAGAAGCAATCAAAGCTGGACTGATCCAAAGTGCGCATGACTGTGCAGAAGGTGGGTTAGCGGTGGCTATTGCGGAATCAGCGTTCACAAATGGTTTCGGTGTTTCAACGAGAGTTGATCTGCCAGCTGCTCATCTGTTTTCTGAATCACAATCGCGTTTTATTGTATCTGTAACAAAAGAAAACCAACAAGCCTTTGAAACATTAGCTGGTGAGCGTGGGACACTTCTTGGTCACGTAACGGAAGAAAAACAATTGGTGATACAAGCAAATGATGGAAGAGTTGACTTGGCAGTCGCTTCGGCGAAACAGTCTTGGGAGGAAGCAATCGAATGTCTTATGAAGTAAGAAGCATCAATGAAGAATGTGGAGTGTTCGGTGTTTGGGGACATCCTCAAGCTGCCAATGTCACTTACTTTGGTTTGCATAGTTTGCAGCATCGTGGGCAAGAAGGTGCTGGCATCGTATCAAATGATGATGGGAAATTATATGGTCACCGTGATCTTGGGCTTCTTTCAGAGGTATTCAAAGATCCAAGAAAACTAGCAGCTTTATCTGGACAAGCAGCGATCGGTCACGTTCGCTATGCTACCGCAGGCAATGGCAGTGTGGATAATATCCAACCTTTTTTATTCAAATTTTACGATCAATCGATTGGGTTGGCTCATAATGGCAATCTGACGAATGCTCGCTCTTTACGGACGTCTTTAGAAAAAGATGGTGCCATCTTTCATTCAAATTCAGATACAGAGATCTTGATGCATTTGATCCGTCGTAGTAACGAAGAAACGTTTTTAGACAGATTAAAGGAAGCCTTGGCTGAGGTAAAAGGCGGATTTGCTTACTTATTACTGACAGAAGACGCGATGGTTGCGGCACTAGACCCTAATGGTTTTCGCCCATTAGCCATTGGTCAAATGAAAAATGGCGCATATGTCATTACTTCTGAAACCTGTGCGCTGGAAGGGATCGGTGCGCGGTTTGTACGTGATGTCTTGCCAGGAGAAATCGTGATCATCAATGATGATGGCTATACGATCGAGCAATACACGACAGATACTCAATTGGCGATTTGTTCCATGGAATATATTTACTTTGCACGTCCGGATTCTGATATTGCAGGGATCAATGTGCATACAGCACGTAAAAATATGGGGAGACGTTTAGCGGCTGAAGCGCCGATCGAAGCAGATATGGTGGTTGGTGTGCCCAATTCTTCGTTGTCAGCAGCCAGTGGTTATGCTGAAGCAAGTGGTATCCCATATGAAATCGGCTTGGTGAAAAATCAATATGTGGCACGTACGTTCATCCAACCAACCCCAGAATTAAGAGAACAAGGTGTGCGGATGAAACTTTCTGCGGTTCGGGGCGTTGTGGAAGGGAAAAAAATCATTATGGTCGATGATTCGATCGTTCGCGGCACTACCAGCCGAAGAATCGTCAATCTATTAAAAGAAGCTGGAGCAAAGGAAGTCCATGTGCGGATCGCATCTCCACCATTGAAATATCCATGTTTTTACGGGATCGACATCCAAACGAGAAAAGAACTGATCGCAGCGAATCATTCCATCGAAGAGATCAGAGAATGTATCGGCGCAGATTCGTTGGATTTCTTGAGTGAAGAAGGCTTGATTGGAGCAATCGGCCTACAAAAAGATTCCCCTTATTCAGGGTTATGTATGGCTTATTTCAACGGCGATTATCCGACACCGCTATATGACTACGAAGAAAAATACCAAGAATCTTTAAAAGAAAAAGTATCTTTTTTTTAAACGGAGCAAATGAAAGGAGCAAGTAATCAAATGGGTAATGCTTATGCAAAAGCGGGTGTGGATGTAGAAGCGGGGTATGAAGTCGTGGATCGCATCAAAAAACATGTGAAGAAAACAGAAAGAATCGGTGTGATGGGTGCATTAGGAGGCTTTGGTGGCTGCTTTGACCTTAGTGGATTCCAATTAAAAGAACCTGTCTTAGTTTCCGGGACAGACGGTGTGGGTACTAAGTTAGCTGTAGCTATCGCCGCAGATCGCCATGAAACGATCGGTATCGATTGTGTCGCGATGTGTGTCAATGATATTTTGGCACAAGGGGCAGAACCTTTATACTTTTTAGATTATTTGGCAACAGGTAAAAATGACCCAGAACGTCTAGAAAAAGTCGTATCAGGCGTTGCTACTGGTTGTGTTTCAGCAAACATGGCATTGATCGGTGGCGAAACAGCAGAAATGCCAGGTATGTATCAAGGGGACGATTATGATCTGGCAGGTTTTGCGGTAGGGATTGCGGAAAAAGCGCAATTGATTACTGGTCAATCGATCACAACAGGTGATATCTTGCTAGGTTTGCCTTCTAGTGGCATCCATTCCAATGGGTACTCTTTGGTTCGTAAAATCTTTTTTGAACAGCAAGGTTTTTCATTAGAAGAAACGATCGAAAGGTTGGATACCTCTTTGGCAGATATGTTGCTTGAACCGACAAAAATCTATGTTTCGACTTTATTACCATTAATCAAAAAAGAGAAGATCAAAGGTGCCGCACATATTACAGGTGGTGGGTTCATTGAGAATATTCCGCGGATGTTGCCAGAAAATGTTGCTGCCCGCATCGATCTAGGCACATGGCCAGTTTTACCGATCTTCGATTGTTTGCAAAAGTATGGTGAGATCCCTGCACATGAAATGTATGAGATCTTTAACATGGGCATTGGAATGGTCATTGCAGTTTCTCCTGAACATGCGAGTGAAATCATTGATCAAATCCGTAAATCTGGCGAAGAAGTCTATCAAATCGGGCAAGTCGTACCGTTTGAGGAGCAAAAAGTCGTGATCACAGAGGGGAAAAAATGAAGATTGCCGTCTTTGCTTCAGGAAATGGCAGTAACTTTCAAGCGCTGGTCGATTATTTTAAAAAGAACCGACTTTCTGCGACAATCGAGTGGTTGTTTTGTGATCAGCCACATGCCTATGTTTTACAACGGGCAAAAAAAGCGCAAGTTCCGAGCACCTGTTTTTCACCGAAAGAGTTTGCATCCAAAACGGAGTACGAACAAGCGATCCTTGAAGAATTAGCAAACCGAGAGATTGATTTGATCGTACTGGCAGGCTATATGCGAATCGTTGGTGAAGGCTTACTGTCAACTTATGAAAATAAAATGATCAATATCCATCCTTCGTTATTACCGAATTTTCCCGGTCTTCATGGGATTCGCGATGCTTTTGAAGCAGGCGTGAAGGAAACAGGTGTGACTGTCCATTATATCGATCGTGGGGTGGATACTGGACCAATCATTCGTCAGGAAAAAGTGATGATCGAAAAAGAAGATACATTAGCTACATTGGAACAAAAAATCCATCAGATCGAACATCAGATCTTTCCAGAAGTGATTGCAAATATAGTAAATATGGGAGATGTAAAAAAATGACAAGAGCGTTAATAAGTGTTTCAGATAAGACTGGGGTCATTGACTTTGCGAAAGGACTACGTGCTGCCGATATAGAGATCATTTCCACAGGTGGAACTAAAACAGCTTTGGAAGAAGCAGGAATCGAAACCATTTCTATCGATGAAGTGACTGGTTTTCCTGAGATGATGGATGGCCGAGTAAAAACTTTACATCCAAAAATCCACGGAGGATTATTAGGGCGTCGCGATAGTGAAAGCCATATGGAGGCAATGGAAAAAGAAGCCATCCAACCAATCGATATTGTCTGTGTCAACCTTTATCCATTCAAGGAAACGATCTTAAAACCAGAAACGACCGAAGCAGATGCGATCGAAAATATTGATATCGGTGGACCGAGCATGTTGCGAAGTGCTGCAAAAAATCATGCTTTCGTAACAGCCATCGTTGATCCCGTTGATTATGCGATCGTTTTAGCAGAAATCCAGCAAGAAGGTCACACGAGCCTTGAGACACGTAGAAAGTTAGCAGCAAAAGTTTTTCGTCATACGGCTGCTTATGATGCGTTGATTGGTCAATATCTCACAGAAGCTGTGGGTGAAAAAGATCCTGAGAATCTAACCCTTACTTATACGCGCAAACAAGACCTTCGCTATGGCGAGAATAGCCATCAAGAAGCAGCATTTTATCAAGCGGCTTTACCAACGAGTTATTCGATTGCAAGTGCGGAACAATTGCACGGTAAGGAACTTTCTTTCAATAATATTCGTGATGCGGATGCTGCGTTACGTATCATGAGAGAGTTCACGGAACCAACTGTCGTTGCGTTGAAACATATGAATCCATGTGGGATCGGAAGTGGCGAGACGATTTTCTCTGCGTGGGAAGCTGCTTATGCTGCTGATCCAGTATCGATCTTTGGCGGCATTATCGTATTGAATCGGGAAGTCGATTTGGTTAGTGCACAAGCAATGACTCAATTGTTTTTAGAAATCATTATCGCTCCTAGTTACAGTGAAGAGGCCCTAGCTGTACTGAAAACGAAGAAAAATCTCCGTCTGTTGCAAGTCGATTTCTCGAATGTGGAAGGAAATGCTAACGAAATGGTCTCTGTCTTAGGAGGTTTACTGGTCCAACAAGATGATCGTGCAATGGAAGAACCAGAAAGTTGGACAGTAGTCACCGATCGTCAACCCACCAAAGAAGAGCAAGCAGCGATGGCTTTTGCTTGGAAAGCGGTCAAACATGTGAAATCAAATGCGATCGTCGTTGCAAATCAACAGCAAACCCTCGGTATTGGTGCCGGCCAAATGAATCGTGTGGGTTCGGTCAAGCTTGCGATCGAACAAGCTGGTGCTAAAGCCGAAACAGCCGCGCTTGCAAGTGATGCTTACTTCCCAATGGATGACTCTGTCGAATACGCTGCGAAGCATGGCATCAAAGCAATCATCCAGCCGGGAGGAAGTATCAAAGATCAAGCCTCGATCGATATGGCAAACAAGTATGGTATCGCAATGGTATTTACCGGCGTGCGTCATTTTAGACATTAAGAAGGAGCGGATAAAATGAAGTGTTTAGTGATTGGCTCGGGCGGGCGAGAACATGCGATAAGCAAAAAACTTTTAGCTAGTCCATTAGTTGAAGCTGTGTATTGCGCACCTGGAAATGCAGGAATGAAAAAAGATGGGGTTCACTTGGTGGATCTTGTTGAAACGGATCATGAAGGATTGATCGAATTTGCTCGAGCTGAAGGGATCGCCTGGACATTTGTTGGTCCAGAAATCCCTCTACTCAATGGGATCGTTGATGATTTTCAAGCGGAAGGATTAGCGATTTTTGGCCCAACAAAAGCTGCAGCCTTAATTGAAGGTTCAAAGAGCTTTGCCAAAGAGTTGATGGCACGTCAAGGTATTCCTACTGCAGAGTCACAAACGTTTACCCGTTTTGCCGAAGCGAGAGAATACATTGAAGCAAAAGGCGCACCGATCGTTATCAAAGCAGACGGATTAGCTGCTGGTAAAGGGGTCGTTGTGGCGGAAACCCTCGAAGCCGCTGTCGAAGCCGCTTCAGAGATGCTAGAAAATGATCGGTTTGGTGCTAGTGGGCAGAAAATCGTCGTGGAAGAGTTCTTGTCAGGAGAAGAGTTCTCTTTACTTGCTTTTGTCCGAGATAAAGAAGTTTATCCCATGGTGATCTCGCAAGACCATAAGCGAGCGTATAATGGGGATAAAGGTCCTAATACTGGCGGAATGGGCGCTTATACACCTGTGCCGCAAATCCCTCAAACCATGGTTGATCAGGCTGTCGAAAAAGTATTGAAACCAGCAGTGCGAGGGATGAAAGAGATAGGGTGTTCATTTACTGGTATTTTATATGCAGGGCTGATTGCCACAGCAGAAGGACCAAAAGTAATCGAATTCAACGCTCGGTTTGGTGATCCTGAGACGCAAGTTGTGTTGCCACGACTTAAAAGTGATCTAGCGGAAATCATTGACCGCCTATTAACAGGAAGGGCAGTCGAGTTAACATGGGAGACAGAAGGAGTTTGCTTAGGTGTAGTCGTTGCGGCAGAAGGCTATCCAGGAAAATACCAAAAAGGAGCCTTGCTTCCAGATTTTTCAGCTGATCCAGATGTGGCCGTCTATTATGCGGGGGTAGAGGAACAAGCGAAAGAACTGGTAGGTGCAGGGGGACGGATCTATTTGGTGGAAGCGAGTGGTCAGACAATCGAAGAAGCGCAAGAAAAAATATACTCTGTTTTAAAAGTCAAGAATACTGAACGTACATTCTATCGGACGGATATCGGCTCAAAAGCCTTGGTACAAAAGTAAAAGTCACATAAAGAAATAAAACTATTTTTTGCAGAAACGGAAAAATAGTTTTATTTTTTTTGAAGCCTTTTCATGATGGTTATGGTAAAATCGAGTTGCTAAGAAAGGATGAGATTTGATGAAAAAGATTCGTTTAGGGACTTCCGACCAGCTCGTATCCTCCGTCATTTTAGGTTGTATGCGTTTGAATGGTTCTGAGCAACCTGAAAAAGTGATTGAAGCAGCTTTTGAAAATGGCATCAACTTTTTTGACCATGCGGATATTTACGGTGGTGGGGACTGTGAAACAATTTTTGCTCAAGCGTTAGCAAAAACTTCGCTAAAACGTGATGAATTATTTATCCAAACGAAATGCGGGATCGTACCAGGAAAGATGTTTGATTTCTCAAAAAAACACATCATTCAATCGGTTGAAGATAGCTTGCGTCGATTAGATATGGAATACGTTGATGCCTTGTTACTTCATCGTCCAGACACGCTCGTTGAACCCGAAGAAGTGGCGGAAGCGTTTGATGAGTTGGAGCGATCTGGCAAGGTTCGTTTCTTTGGTGTGAGCAATCAAAAACCAATGCAGATCGAGTTATTGAAAAAATATGTGAACCAGCCATTACTGGCGAACCAATTACAATTTGGTCTTAAACATTCCGAAATGATCGATCAGGGAATCCATGTGAACATGACGGATCAAGCAAGTATTGACCATGATGGCAGTATCCTAGATTATTCTCGTTTACATGAGATGACGATCCAAGCGTGGTCGCCTTATCAATATGGCTTCTTTGAAGGTGTATTCATTGGAAATGAAAAATTCCCAGAATTGAATCAGTCGTTAAACGAACTGGCAGAAAAATATCATACGACACCAACAGGGTTAGCGTCGGCGTGGATCTTACGTCATCCTGCAAATATGCAGGTGATCGCTGGAACGATGAATCTGACAAGGATTGAAGAAATCGCGAAAGCATCGATGATCGATATGACTCGAGAAGATTGGTATGAATTGTATCGTGCTGCTGGCAATATTTTGCCATAAAATAAAAGATATCGTTAGCCGACTCTCTGTTTTTTATGAGAAAGAGAGTCGGTTTTTATAAAAATAGAAAAACGATGAACAGTATCGAAGAAAAGAGGAGAATCAATGGATAAACAGTTAAGGAAACTATTACAAGATGAGAGAAAATACTTATACGCCGATTTTAGTACATTACATAAAACACAACAAAAACTATATAATGAGATCATCAAAGAACAAAATAACTTACTGAATAAATTTCCTGAAAATGAAAGACAAGCAAAAAAACTCATCAACCCAATCAATTCTTATGAAAATAAAATCGAAATGTGGGTAGCCAACGCCATGCGGATGGAAAAAATGGAGAAACATATCCAATCTATCCGATTAAAATTACATGCGGGTTTTCATCAACCAAGCAAGGCTTTCGAAAGAATGGGTTATCAGGAAAATTCGGCTAGAGTCATGCTTGAAAAACGTAGTGAACAGTTTTATCCCAAGGTGTTTCAACAATTGATTTCAAATATCACTTCCTTACTTGGTCAGAATGTAACTTTCGCCCGTGGTGAAGTAAAAATTCCACAATCGGTTGATCTAAACCTAAGTAAAAAAACGCTACAAACACGTAAAGATCGTTTGTCAGCTGAGTTTAAAGTACTACATAAAGAATCAAATGAATGGAAAAATGATTTAAAAACCTTAACGAAACAAGTACTACAGCATCGTGAAGATTTAGAAAATCCTGATTTTCGCATGGATTTCAAAAGAGGTTTGGAGTCGCATCATTCTATTGAACATATTGCAGCCCCCGTCATCAATTCGATCGAATCACTCCATTCAAGTATGTTGAATTACGCAGAAAGTTTGATCCATTTAAATAAAAAAGAGGGAGAACTTTTTGAAACCAGAGCGCAAATCAACGGGAAAGAGCAGTATGTTAATGGGAGCCATACGCTGAAAAGTTTGAATTATCAGCGTGGTCAGGCATTAACTGATCTAAAAGCAATAAGCAAATCACACTATACTCCTAAACTGCTGTCAGTGATCGATTATGTACGTAGTTTAGGTGCGGGAGTACTGAGAACAGTTGATGTAGATAAGCATGTACAGACGGACAGAAAACTCCAACAAGTAGCTCAGTTGAGAGCGCAAGGCTCTTTCGCTGACCGGACGAATCGTGCGAAAAAAATGGCGGGAGATTTCCAACAAAATCGCCCAACAACAAGTAACCATGAAAAAAGTCGTTAAGAATCATTGTGATTTTACAAACAAAAAAATAAGGTAGCATCAAAAAAAGCGAACGTTTAAAAATGTTCGCTTTTTTTTACACGAAAACTTAATTAAAGGTAAAATACAACTTTTTTATAATAAAAAGCTTGATTTTTTTATGAAATTACGTTAAATTACTTGAGGTGCTAAAAATGAGCACGTAAAAAGTGGATAATGTTCGTGTTTTTTGCGAATATGAAATCGAGAGGACGATATGATGAAAGTATTTGATTACGAAGATATTCAACTGATTCCTAATAAATGTATCGTAAACAGCCGTTCAGAATGTGATACAACTGTGACTTTAGGTTCACATACATTTAAAATGCCGGTTGTACCAGCAAATATGCAAACGATCATTGATGAAACGATTGCGGAATTTTTAGCTGAAAATGGTTATTTCTATATCATGCATCGTTTTGACGAAGAAGCACGAATCCCATTTATCGAAAAAATGAAAGCAAGAAATTTAATTTCTTCTATTAGTGTAGGAGTGAAAAAAGACGAGTATGCTTTTGTAGAAGAATTAGCAGAAAAATCGCTTGTACCAGATTATATTACAATTGATATTGCCCATGGACATTCAAATGCTGTGATCGCGATGATCCAGCATATCAAAAAGCATTTACCAGATACGTTTGTCATTGCAGGGAACGTCGGCACGCCAGAAGCCGTTCGAGAATTAGAAAACGCTGGAGCAGATGCAACGAAAGTCGGCATTGGCCCAGGAAAAGTATGTATCACAAAAATCAAAACTGGTTTTGGTACTGGTGGTTGGCAATTAGCGGCACTAAGATGGTGCGCGAAAGCTGCCCGCAAACCTATCATTGCTGACGGTGGCATCCGTACACCTGGAGATGTCGCGAAATCAGTACGTTTTGGTGCGACGATGGTGATGATCGGTTCATTGTTTGCAGGACACGAAGAATCACCAGGAGAAACAAAAGTTGAGAACGGTGTCGTTTACAAAGAATATTTTGGATCAGCTTCTGAATTCCAAAAAGGCGAAAAGAAAAATGTTGAAGGTAAGAAAATTTGGATTCAACACAAAGGATCTTTAAAAGATACGTTAGTTGAAATGCAACAAGATTTACAATCTTCGATTTCTTATGCCGGTGGTCGTGATTTAGAATCGATTCGTAAAGTCGATTATGTCATCGTTAAAAACTCGATTTTCAATGGGGATACGATTTAATTCGAAGTAAGAGAGGTCGGGACGGAAGTGTTCAGCCTCGAGAAATAAGGCGCCATCCACGAAAATTGTTTTTTAAATTTTTGTGGATGGCGCCTTATTTTTCGAAGAGGTTACTTTTGTTCCCACCGTTTATTCGGTTATAGGTGGGTCAGGTGAACGAATGTCCCACTCCCTTTTTTTACATTTTCTTTCTTTTTGAAACTAAGCTACAATAGTAGAAAGTAAATATTTGGAGAATGCACATGTGGACGAGAATAACTAAACATAAAGGTTCTGCTTACCAACAGATCATGGATCAAATTTTGAAGAAAATCGAAAATGGGCAATTGCAACCAGGAGATAAATTACCTTCTGAAAGAATGTTTGCTGATTTTTTTGGTGTGAATCGCACGACTGTTGTTCATGCGTTAGATGAATTGCGTGGGCTAGGGATATTGGAAAGTCGTCAAGGGAGTGGTCGGTTTATTTCTTCGGTGACTTGGGGTGATTTTTCAGAGCCGCGGATCGATTGGCGTCAATTGATCTCTGCAAGATACGATAAAATCGTTGATAGTTACGGAGAAAAAGTCAAAGAAGCAAGTCGGAAATCCGATTTTTTAGATTTATATTCAAGTGAAATGCCGCTTGATGTATTACCTAATATGAAGATGCCCAATTATACATTAGAAGGTATTTTAAAAGAAGAACAAGCCGTTTCCGTGTTTGGGTATCAACCGCTGATGGCGCAGATCAGAGAACACTTGATCAGAAATAACGGATTTTCGTTTAAAAAAAGTCAATTGCTAATCACTGGTGGGGGACAACAAGCGATCTTTCTGATTTTACAAACCATTTTGTCGGTAGGAGATGCCATCGCGGTGGAATCCCCCACTTTTTTCTACCGCTTGCCATTGTTTAAAGCACTTGGTACCCGCTTGTTCGGTATTCCGATGGATGATCAAGGGATTGATCTAGAAAAATTGGAAGAAGCTATTCATAAGCATAAGATCAAAGCGGTCTTAGTCAATCCAAATTTTCAAAATCCGACAGGTACAGTGATGGCTGCTGAACGTCGCCAACGTTTAGTCGCGCTGTGCCGCAAATACCAATTGCCGATCATAGAAGACGATGTATTTGCAGATTTAGCCTTTTCTCCGGAGAAACAAGCTTCGATCGCTCCGATCCATGCGATTGATCCGGAAAATGTCTTGTATGTCGGCTCGTTATCGCGTTTGTTGGGGGAAACGACTAAAATTGGTTGGATCGTGGGCCCAACTATTCTGATCCAACGATTGTCTGAGGCACAAAAAATGATGGATGTCTCTTTGAGTATCTTTACACAAATGGCCGCAACTGCTGTTTTTGATTCTTCTTTTGACCAAAACATGGCAAGTCTGTGTCAACGACTAGAAAAGAACAGTCAGCTTTTACGTAGTTGGGTCGATTCGCAAGACTTCTTTCATTTAGCCCCTCTTGCAGGCGGATATTATGGCTGGTTGACTTGGGAGGGTGAAAAGTTCACGAAAGTATTAGCAGAAAGATTATTACGTGAGGGGTTAGGTGTGGCTCCAGGTTATCTTTTTGGCGAAGACATTGGTTTAAGAATCAACTATAGCCGTATGAGTCCTGATGTCCTACCATTGTTCGTTTCACGAATGGACAAACTACGTACATGGTTGGAAGCGAAAGAGAAGCAATAGTAAGAAAAGAAAGAGTAACTTTTGTTATTTTTTCTTTTCTTTTTTATTTTGTGAAGAAATTTCTGGAAAAGTTGGCGTATTGCCTGTTAATTAAAAGAAATATGTAGTTGGACAGGCTTATTGTTTGTAAAAAAGCCTATGTTAAGGATAAAATTAAAGTAAGTGGTTTGTGTAATCACTCACTATCGAGAAAAAAATTAATACAGTGATTGGTAAAAGGTTGTAACAACTTGAATACAGAAAAGAAACGATTGTTATAAAAGGGGAGAAACATCTCTATGTTTTTTTAGAAAAAATGTAAACCGCTTACTACCTTGTGATTACCTTCACTATTTTAACAGAGATAGGGATTGTTATAATTTTTTTAAATGGTGAAAATTTGTGCTTAAAGCTTGTATTTCGGAGGAATACGTGATAATTTATTAGTGAAGCCGGAGAAATAGTGATACAGATATCGTCGCTGTTTCAACCGCGGAATGAAGAGAGTTTCTTATAGATGAGAGAGGAATGTGTGATAAATGGCAAACAAGAAAACACCTATCGACTTCCAAGCGTTGCTTGAAGAAGTCAATTCAGATTTTCCGGTATACCAAGCACTTGATCAAGATGGGAAAGTAGTAAACCCTGATCTTGTTCCAGATTTGACAGATGAAGAGTTAGTAGAATTGATGACTAGCATGGTTTGGTCTCGTGTATTGGATCAACGCTCAACAGCATTGAACCGTCAAGGACGTTTAGGATTTTTTGCTCCTACTGCTGGACAAGAAGCAAGTCAATTAGCTAGTGCATTCGCTTTTGACAAAGAAGATGTACTATTACCAGGTTACCGTGATGTTCCACAATTGATCAAACACGGCTTACCTTTATCTCAAGCATTTCTATGGTCTCGTGGGCATGCAGCTGGAAACTTCTACCCAGAAGAATTGAAAGCTCTACCACCACAAATCATTATTGGTGCACAATACGTCCAAGCAGCAGGTGTTGCATTAGGACTTAAAAAACGTAACAAGAAAAATGTTGTTTTCACTTATACAGGTGATGGCGGTTCTTCTCAAGGTGACTTCTATGAAGCAATCAACTTTGCTGGAGCTTACCATGCGAATGCTGTATTCTACATCCAAAACAATGGATTTGCGATTTCAACACCTCGTGAAAAACAAACAGCAGCAAAAACATTAGCGCAAAAAGCAGTAGCAGCTGGTATCCCTGGTATCCAAGTAGATGGTATGGACCCATTAGCCGTTTATACTGTTTCAAAAATGGCACGTGACTGGGCAGTCTCTGGTAACGGACCTGTATTGATCGAAACATTGACTTACCGTTACGGTCCACATACATTATCTGGTGATGACCCAACACGTTACCGTGAAAAAGATGTTGACGATGAATGGCAATTAAAAGATCCATTGATCCGTTTCCGTAAATACCTAACTGAAAAAGGTTTATGGAGCGAAGAAAAAGAAGAAGCAGTCATCGAACAAACAAAAGAAGAAATCAAAGCAGCAATTGCTGAAGCAGATAAAGTTCCAAAACAAAAAGTTTCAGATTTCTTGAAAAATATGTTTGAAGAAACACCACAAACAATCAAAGAACAAATTGCAATCTATGAAGCGAAGGAGTCGAAATAACCATGGCACAAAAAACAATGATTCAAGCAATCACAGATGCCTTAGCACTTGAACTTGAAAACGACGAAAACGTACTCGTTTTTGGTGAAGATGTCGGCAAAAACGGAGGCGTATTCCGTGCAACTGAAGGATTGCAAGAAAAGTTCGGTGAAGACCGCGTATTTGACACTCCTTTAGCAGAATCAGGTATTGCCGGATTAGGTTTCGGTTTAGCACTTGAAGGATTCCGTCCTGTCCCTGAAATCCAATTCTTTGGCTTTATTTTTGAAGCAATGGATGAAGTTGTAGCACAAATGGCTCGTACGAGATACCGTATGGGTGGAACAAGAAATATTCCAGTAACGATCCGTTCACCATTTGGTGGTGGTGTTCATACACCTGAATTACACTCAGATAACTTAGAAGGATTGATTGCTCAATCTCCTGGTATCCGTGTAGTGATTCCGTCAAACCCATATGATGCAAAAGGATTATTGATTGCTTCTATTAGAAGTAATGACCCTGTTGTTTTCTTGGAGCATATGAAACTTTATCGTTCATTCCGTGAGGAAGTGCCAGATGAAGCGTACGAAGTGCCTTTAGATAAAGCCGCAGTGACTCGTGAAGGAACAGATGTATCAATCATCACTTACGGTGCAATGGTACGTGAAGCCATCAAGGCAGCAGATAATCTTGAAAAAGAAGGTATCTCTGTTGAGATCGTTGACCTACGAACAGTTGCTCCATTAGATGTTGAAACAATCATCAAATCTGTTGAAAAAACAGGACGTGTCGTTGTTGTTCAAGAAGCACAACGTCAAGCAGGCGTAAGCACTCAAGTAATCTCTGAAATCTCTGAACGTGCAATTCTTTCATTAGAAGCACCAATCGGACGCGTTTCTGCACCAGATACTGTTTTCCCATTCGGTCAAGCAGAAAACATCTGGTTGCCAAATGCTTCTGACATCGAAGCAAAAGTAAAAGAAATCGCAGAATTTTAAGGAAAGAAAGGACGTTAAAAACCCATGGCTTACCAATTTAAATTACCTGATATCGGTGAAGGTATCGCAGAAGGTGAAATCGTTAAATGGTTCGTTCAACCAGGCGATACGATCAATGAAGACGATACATTATTAGAAGTACAAAATGACAAATCAGTGGAAGAAATTCCATCTCCAGTAACAGGAACAGTGAAAAGCATCGTTGTTCCAGAAGGTACAGTTGCAAATGTTGGTGACGTATTAGTTGAGATCGATGCACCAGGACATGAAGGAAACGAAGAAAGCGGAAGCGAAGGCGTGGCAGCTACTGAGCAAACACCTGAAGCACCTGCTGCTGAACCAACAACAGAAAGTTCATCTGCATCAGCAGAAGCTTCTGACGGTGGCGTATTCCAATTCAAATTACCTGATATCGGTGAAGGTATCGCAGAAGGTGAAATTGTTAAATGGTTTGTTAAAGCCGGTGACACGATCAATGAAGACGATACATTATTAGAAGTGCAAAATGACAAATCAGTGGAAGAAATTCCATCTCCAGTAACAGGGACTGTGAAAACAATCGTTGTTTCTGAAGGTACAGTTGCAAATGTTGGTGACGTATTGGTTGAGATCGACGCGCCAGGACACAATAGTGCACCTGCAAGCAAACCAGCGGCAGCAACTTCTGATGCAAAAGTGGAAACTTCAGGTTCTTCAAGTATCCCTGAAGCGGCAAACCCAGATAAACGCGTATTAGCAATGCCATCTGTTCGTCAATTCGCTCGCGAAAAAGACGTGGATATCAGTCAAGTTTCTGCAACTGGAAAAGGCGGACGTGTGACAAAAGAAGATATCGAAAACTTCTTATCTGGCGGAGGCGCTCCAGCAGCTGCAAGCAAACCTGCTGAATCAGCTGCACCAACAGAAGCATCTGCTGAAAAACCAGCTGAAACAAAAGCTGCTCCAGCAAAAGCATTCAAATCAAACTTAGGCGATCTAGAAGAACGTGTGGCATTGACACCAACACGTAAAGCAATTGCCAAAGCAATGGTCAACAGCAAACAAACAGCACCTCATGTCACTTTACATGATGAAGTTGAAGTAACAAATCTTTGGGATAACCGTAAGAAATTCAAAGAAGTGGCAGCTGCTAACGGCACGAAATTAACGTTCTTGCCTTACGTTGTCAAAGCGTTGACTGCAACAGTCAAAAAATTCCCAATCTTGAATGCGTCAATCGATGATGCAAAACAAGAAATCGTTTATAAAAACTATTACAATATCGGTATCGCAACAGATACAGACCATGGTTTGTATGTGCCAAACGTGAAAGATGCTGACCGTAAAGGAATGTTTGCGATCGCAGACGAAATCAACGAGAAAGCAAAACTTGCTCATGATGGCAAACTAGCGGCAGACGATATGCGTAACGGAACGATCACGATCAGTAACATTGGTTCAGTTGGTGGCGGCTGGTTCACACCAGTAATCAACTACCCTGAAGTAGCAATCTTAGGTGTAGGAACAATTGCACAACAACCAATCGTCAATGCTGAAGGTGAAATCGTTGTTGGCCGAGTGATGAAATTATCATTGAGTTTCGATCACCGAATCGTCGATGGTGCGACAGCACAACAAGCAATGAATAACATCAAACGTTTATTAGCTGATCCAGAGCTATTAATGATGGAAGGATGAGAAACAAATGGTAGTTGGAGATTTTGCTGTTGAATTAGACACAGTTGTAATCGGTGCGGGACCTGGCGGCTATGTCGCTGCCATCCGCGCTGCTGAAATGGGCCAAAAAGTAGCGATCATTGAAAGAGAATATATCGGCGGCGTTTGTTTGAACGTTGGTTGTATTCCTTCTAAAGCGTTGATCGCAGCAGGTCATCATTATCAAGAATCACTTGATTCATCGATGTTCGGTGTAACAAGTGAGAATGTCTCACTAGATTTTACAAAAACACAAGAGTGGAAAGACAACAAAGTAGTGAAAACATTGACTTCAGGTGTCGGCTACTTGTTGAAAAAACACAAAGTTGAAACGATCGAGGGCGAAGCATTCTTCGTAGATGATCATACATTACGTGTGATCCATCCGGATTCTGCTCAAACTTATTCATTCAACCATGCTATCGTTGCGACAGGTTCTCGTCCAATCGAAATCCCTGGATTCAAATTTGGTGGTCGTGTCTTAGATTCTACAGGTGGATTAAGCCTAACAGAAGTTCCTAAGAAATTCGTCATCATCGGCGGCGGGGTAATCGGTGCTGAACTTGGTGCGGCTTACGCAAACTTAGGTTCTGAAGTAACGATCCTTGAAGGTTCACCACAAATTTTACCTACGTATGAAAAAGACTTGGTGAAATTAGTGGAAGATGACTTCAAGAAAAAAGGCGTAACAGTCATTACAAATGCAATGGCTAAAGAATCAATCGACAATGGTGATAGCGTAACTGTAAAATATGCAGTAGACGGAAAAGAAGAATCAGTAACAGCTGACTACGTGATGGTCACTGTTGGACGTCGTCCGAATACTGAAGACATGGGCTTAGAACAAGCTGGTGTTGAAATCGGTGAACGTGGCTTGATTCCAGTTGATAATCAAGGACGTACAAATGTACCTAACATCTTTGCAATCGGCGACATCGTTCCAGGCGCTGCTTTAGCACATAAAGCAAGTTATGAAGCAAAAATCGCCGCAGAAGCAATCTCTGGCAAAAAAGTAGCAGTTGACTACAAAGCAATGCCAGCTGTTGCCTTTACTGATCCTGAATTAGCATCAGTAGGGATGACGATCAAAGAAGCAAAAGAAGCCGGACTAGAAGCAACAGCTTACAAATTCCCATTCTCAGGGAACGGTCGTGCTTTATCATTAGGTAAAACAGAAGGCTTTATCCGCTTAGTGACAACGAATGAAGACAATGTCATCATCGGTGCGCAAATCGGTGGAGTTGGAGCAAGTGATATGGTTTCTGAACTTGCTTTGGCAATCGAATCAGGTATGAACGCTGAAGATATCGCGTTGACGATCCATCCACATCCATCTTTAGGTGAGATCACAATGGACGCAGCTGAATTAGCTTTAGGCTTACCGATCCATATTTAATCATTCAACTAAATGCAACTTTCTCTGAGAAGAGAGAGTTGTGTTTTTTTATACTCTAAATAGCGACTATAAAATTATTATGTAAACTAAAATAGAGCAAAACCACTTGGAAGAAGTCTTCTTTCTATGATAAACTGAAAGGGATGAATAGAATAGGAGATAATATCTATGAATGAGTATCAATATCCATTAGACTTGGACTGGACCACTGAAGAAATGGTCATCGTGATGAACATGTGGGAAGCCCTCGAAAAAGCGAATGAACAAGGAATCAATAATCAGGAATTTCTATCAACCTATCAACAATTCAAAACAGTGATCAAATCGATCGGAGAAGAAAAACGGTTAGGACGCGAGTTTGAAAAAGCTTCTGGCTATTCGCTATACCGTACTATTCAAGAGGCAAAGAAGAACACCAACAAAATGCTAAAAATGAATGGGTGAGACGATGGAGAAAATGATTGAGGAAATAATTGCCTGGTTGGCAGCAGCAAAAGAAAAGATCCTCCATGCACAAAATGAGCAACTAACAGTTGCAGAAAAAACGAATCGTAAAGATCTAGTGACAAACATGGATCGAGAAATCCAAGCATTTCTGATCAATAAAATCCATTCTGCCTATCCTCAAGCAAAAATTTTGGCAGAAGAAGAAGGATACAACAACTTATCTGATTTGAGTGGTCAAGTCTTTATCATTGACCCCATTGATGGTACGTTGAACTTCGTGGTACAAGGAGAAAATTTTTGTATCATGCTTGCTTATTACGAAGATGGAGTGGGACAGCTAGGATTCATCTATGATGTCATGCGAGATGAATTATACTGGGGCGGTAAAACGATCGGTGTTTACAAAAATGATGTGAAATTACCCCAACCGCAAGACCTTCCATTAGACAAAGGATTAGTAGCAATCAATAGCTATCTCTTCGGTCATGATCGATTCAACATCCATGCGATTGGTGAACAAAGTATCGGCGTTCGGATGTGTGGCTGTGCAGGCTTAGAATTGATTGCGATGTTAAAAGGCAACCACATCGGCTATATCTCTAATCTAAGTCCCTGGGATTACGCGGCTGGCAATGTCTTGTTGAAAGAGTTCGGTATGCGATATAGTGGGTTTTCCGGTGCACCATTGAGTTTCAGTGGCAGAGAATATTATTTAGCCGCAACTCCAACCGCCTATGCGACCATACTTGACATGCTTCAATTGGATTGATTATTTTTCTAGCTTTGAGATACATCCATCAAAAAAGTTCTTATAAAATAAGTGGGGGACGATAAAATTGCTTTTTTGAGCAATGTAATCCTTCGCTTATTTTTTTGATCGATGATAGTATCGGAACATTCATTTATAGAAGATGCTATTGGAAAAGTTTTTGTAATGACTTTTTTTTACATAAATTCGGATTTTTCGTGCTGTTTTGATTAGAAAAAGGGCGAATTATTAATTTTCTCGAAAAAATGAAAACATTTCACTATATTTCATGAAAAAAGTTTGGTATAATAAACAGTCGAGTAAAATTGCCCTGTGATAAAGAATCGATAAAAAAGGAGTTACTTAAATTGAATAAAAGAAATGACATCCGTAACGTAGCGATCATCGCCCACGTCGACCACGGAAAAACAACATTAGTTGATGAACTATTAAAACAATCTGACACATTAGACGCCCACACTCAATTACAAGAACGTGCGATGGACTCAAACGCACTTGAACAAGAACGTGGAATCACAATCTTAGCGAAAAATACAGCTGTTGATTATAAAGGGATTCGCGTCAATATCATGGATACACCTGGACACGCGGACTTCGGTGGTGAAGTAGAACGTATCATGAAAATGGTAGACGGCGTTGTCTTAGTTGTAGATGCCTATGAAGGCACCATGCCTCAAACACGTTTCGTATTGAAAAAGGCTTTAGAACAACATATCACACCGATCGTTGTTGTAAACAAGATCGACAAACCATCCGCTCGTCCTGAGTATGTGGTAGATGAAGTCTTAGAATTATTTATCGAATTAGGCGCAGACGATGATCAATTGGATTTCCCAGTGATCTACGCATCTGCTTTGAACGGAACATCTAGCTTATCCGATGATCCAGCGGACCAAGAACCAACAATGGCACCGATCTTTGATACAATTGTCGAAGCTATTCCTGCACCAGTTGACAATAGCGATGAACCTTTACAGTTCCAAGTATCATTACTTGATTACAATGATTATGTTGGACGTATCGGTATCGGCCGTGTCTTCAGAGGGAAAATCAAAGTTGGTGACCAAGTATCACTGATCAAACTTGATGGCACAGTGAAGAAATTCCGTGTGACAAAATTATTTGGTTTCTTTGGCTTACAACGTTTAGAGATCCAAGAAGCTAAAGCTGGTGACTTGATCGCTGTCTCAGGAATGGAAGATATCTTCGTTGGGGAAACAGTTACACCAGTCGATCATCAAGAAGCATTACCGATTTTGCATATCGATGAACCAACATTACAAATGACTTTCTTAGTCAATAACTCTCCATTTGCTGGACGCGAAGGAAAATACGTGACATCACGTAAAATCGAAGAACGTTTGATGGCAGAATTACAAACAGACGTTTCACTTCGTGTTGAACCAACGAATTCACCAGATGCTTGGACAGTTTCAGGTCGTGGTGAACTTCACTTATCGATCTTGATCGAGAACATGCGTCGTGAAGGTTATGAGTTACAAGTATCACGTCCAGAAGTTATCGAAAGAGAGATCGATGGCGTAAAATGTGAACCATTTGAACGTGTTCAAATCGACACACCAGAAGAATACATGGGTAGTGTCATCGAATCATTGAGCCAACGTAAAGGTGAAATGCAAGATATGGTTCATACAGGAAATGGTCAAATTCGTTTGACATTCTTGACACCTGCTCGTGGATTGATCGGTTACTCAACAGAATTCTTGTCAATGACTCGTGGTTACGGAATCATGAACCATACATTTGATCAATACTTGCCAATGCTTCCTGGCCAAATCGGCGGACGTCACCAAGGTGCGTTAGTATCCATCGATACAGGTAAAGCAACAACGTATTCAATCATGAGTATCGAAGAACGTGGTACTGTATTTGTTGAACCAGGTACAGAAGTCTACGAAGGTATGATCATCGGTGAAAACAGCCGTGAGAATGACTTGACAGTCAATATCACAAAAGCAAAACAAATGACTAACGTTCGTTCAGCTAACAAAGACCAAACATCAGTCATCAAAAAACCAAAACAATTAACACTTGAAGAATCATTAGAATTCTTGAACGACGATGAATACTGTGAAGTAACACCAGAAAACATCCGTCTAAGAAAACAAATCTTAGAAAAAAATGCGCGTGAAAAAGCATCTAAAAAGAAAAAATAATAATTTTGACCGAATCCTAGAGAAAGCTCTGGGATTCGGTTTTTTTGTTATATAGGATCGATCATCAAATCAAACATAGTTATTCAATTAAATACTAGCTAAAAGCTGTTGGTGAACCGCTTTTCTCTATCCGATGTTTTTTTAGTATAGTAAAAATAAATCATAAAATTATACGATTTCTTGATGGATAAGATTAAATAACACTATTCTTTCAATTTGTGCCAATTAACATGGAAAAAATGGCGTTATCAAAAAGTGTATTTAGGTTTAGAGTTAAAGTGGGAAAGTTCTAATAGAATAATACTAATGATGGAGGATGAATAAAATGTAAAAAAGAAAAAATAAATGACGTTATAATAAAATGAAGCTTTGCTTTTGAATGATCATTAGAAAAAAGGAGGAGTATAGAAGACTCAAGATGAGAATGATTGCTTACTCAATTGAAGATTTTCTAAGACTTCTCCGAATATACTTGTAGAATAAATGGAGGTAAATCTTAGAAAAATGAAAAAGACAAAAATTCTGAATAGCCTGATGATTATCGGCTTGGTGTTAGGAAGTATGAATGATGCTGTTGTACAAGCAATTTCGAGCATAGAGTCAAAGACTGAGAAGACATCATTGGTTGAAAAAAAACAATTTTCAATAGAACCAAACAAAGAAGAAGACAAAATAAACAACAAAAAAATAGCTATCAAAGATGAAAGTAATGAAAAACCAATTGAGAAAAATAAAAGGACTAGTGCTAGGAATAATAATCCGAGCGATAATTTTGATAGTGTTCAAGGAAACAACGGTAATTACTTTAAACCGACTACTGATGCAACTTTACTGAAAATTGGTGAAGAGCAGGCAGCTCGAGTGCAATCAGATTTGTCAAAAACAACTTTTAATATTTCTGACTTGCAACACGAGAAAGACGACAGCTTTGAAGTTTTAAATTTTTCTAAGAGTACTTTTCCGAATGATAAAGGATTGGTTATGTGGCCATTAGGTGGAGGGCGTAATGATGTCTATTGGACGCAAGTAGATTCTAACAGTGGAATTTGGCGGATGCGCCTATACGCTTCAATGGCTTCAACAAGCGAGCCTTATTTAAATGCAAGATTTACTCGACTAAAATACGGTTCTGTCAGTGGGAATGAAGTATTCGCCTTTCCAAGAGTGGCTTATTTATCGAATCCTACAGGTAATATTAACGATATGAAACCATTTCTCACGAAAGCTACATTTGAAGTACGGTTACCGACTGCTGAAGAGGAAATCGGTAAAATTGTAGCAACTGCCAAAGAAGGTACACATAAACTCATGCAAAATACTCAACCGATCCCTAATCCAGAAACTTATCTAGATGTAAAAAATACACGTGGAAAAGTTGAATATAGTTGGAAAATAGCCCCTGATACAACGAAAGTAGGAAAGCAAGATACGAAGATTTTAGTAAAAGACGAGTCGGGTAGAGAAATAGAAGCAGTAGTTCCAATCACTGTAGAACCTCTAGCTGTAGAAATCGAGGGAAAACCAGGACCATTTGACATTTATCAATATGATAAATTGCCAGATGTGACTGAATACTTTGAAGTAACAAATCTTTATGGTACCTATACGCTAAAATGGTTTGATGATGTGAATACTGATTCGCCAGGCGAACAAACATGGCGAGCAAAAGTAACAACTTCTGATGGACGTGAAGCAACTGCTTCGATTCAGATGGATGTGACGCCACATGAGGGCTTAAAGGTTAACCTCAAATCAATTGAAGATCGAAAACTCGGTTATAATTATCCAACATTTGCAACAAACTTTAGAGATTATATTGATTCGGTCACTATGCATGGTGAACCAGTCGAATTAAGAGATCTTGAATTTATTCCACAAGAAAGTGTGGAGGCAGATTATCGGATAGGTGGTCTTCAAACGCTCAAATTGACAGTTCAAACCAAGCACCCAAATAGCGGTGTGATGATTAAGGGAACTGGTGAGGTAACACGCAATGTTCTTTGGGACCACTCGATTTTGATGAAATCAATCAATGGTGAATCAGCTGGATCATTTACTTTAAGAACAGATAATTCAGGAAATGAGACGGCAAAAGTTGTATTTGGGATGGGGATACCAACCTCAATAAATACGGCAGTTGGTCCGCAGAGTTCCCCATTTTCGCTATATTATTCGTTTGAAGTTTTACGAGGCGAAACAGTCGTTTATAGCCAAGAAGTGACAAATCGCGCAACTTGGCAGCAAATCATGGATAAATTTGGAGATTCTACTGGAACGATCGATGTCCGTTATGGTGATGTCATTAAGATATATCATCCAGAACGAACGCCGAATAGTTCAGTCTTGATGATTGACGAACAGGAACAGGATTATACATATGATACGGCGTACGCCTACTACAAGATTACTCCTTATGGATTTGATCCATTCCCCTTGCTAGAAGCAGAAGCTTCACAAAAGAGTTTTGTTTTAGGCGAGAACACTAAGACAATTGATCCAGCTTCATTAATAAAGAATGTAACGATCAATGGTCGAGTAGTTGATAGTAGTTTATACGAAGTGGAATCATTGATCGATTTTGATACAAGTAGTATTGGAACAAGAAAAATGAAATTGAAAGTCACGATGAATGATGGACTTTCAGCAGAGGAATTCGAAGTCGATTACCAAGTCAAATGGGGCAGCACATTTGTGCTAAAAGGCTTGGGGGATGAGACGGTTGGCGCATTTAGTCTGCTAAAAGAAAACGATCAATGGGCATTGCATGCTAGTCAAGGAGTAAATGGGACAGACTTGAGTCAACCGGTCAATAATCATTTTGGCCGAGACATCTACTATGGTATTGAAGTGATCGAAAATATTACTACCAAATACCAATATAACGTGCTAGGAAATCAATCGATTAGAGATGGGATCGAAGGGTTCAATCAAGGAAAACCATTAACCGTCAAACAAGGTGACGTCATCAAAGTGTATCATGCAGAACCAACAGGTAATAGTCTATTGATGCAAGATGAAATAGCCAAAGACTTTACAATGGGCTCAAATGATGCCTATTACGAAGTCACAGAGCATGGGCTAGAACCGATCCTCGCGATTTCTACGGATACTAAACCACAAGAATTTAGTCTAGGTGATGATGCCACAGAGATTGATGGAACCCAACTGATTAATTATGTGACGATCAACGGTACCGAGTTAACACCGGATTTATATACAGTGAAGCAATTAGGAAACTTCGATACAACCACAGTTGGTCAAAAAGAACTTGCTATCCAATTTGACACAAAAGATGGGGTAGTATCAAAAGTCATCACAGTGCCTTATGAAGTGAAATGGGGCAGAACGATCGTGATGAAATCTAGCACCGGTGGTTCAGCAGGTGTTTTCTCACTGCAAACTACTAATACGACAAGACAATTGAAAATCCATCATGGGTTTGACTCGCCGTTAGACGAGCGCTTAGGAAACGATCAAGACCTCTATTATTCAATTGAAGTCCTACGGGGCGAAAGAGTCCATTATAGTCAAGAAGTCCCAGGTCGTGTCACGTTACAAGACGTCATCAACAGCTTTGGAACTAATGGTACTCAAGCTGTCACTGTCCAGTTAGATGATGTGATCAAAATTTATCACCCGCAAAAATCTCCTGGTAGCTCGGTACTGATGGTCGATGAACTAGAAGAGGACTTTACTTATGGTTCAGATTATGCGTATTACAAAGTAACGACTTATGGTTTTGAAGCAATGCCAGTCATGGAAGTCCATACAGCTAATAAAGCCTTTTATCTCGCGCAAGATGTGACTACTGCAGCTGATGCTGAATTAATTGATCGTGTGACGATCAACGGCAAAACAGTCGATCCAGAGGAATACACGATCGAAAGACGTTCAGAAATCGATACGACAACGATAGGAAATAAAAACGTCTCTATGCGTGTGAAAATGAACGATGGTTTATCTAGTGTGCAACTTGAACTGCCTTATCAAGTCAAATGGGGAAGTACATTTGTTCTGAAAGGCGAAGAGAAAGAAGGGAAAAGAGGCATCGTCGGTTCTTTTAGCCTGCTTGATCAAAATGATGAGTTGGCTATCTATGCCACGAAAGGCGAAGATGAAACAGAACTTAATGCGCCAGTCAATCCTGCCTATGGTCGGAATGCCTATTATCGAATCGACATCCTAGCAGATCCTAAAAATAAAGCAAATAGTTTATTTCCCGATAACATCAAATATACTTATGAAGTGGCAGGTAATCAAACGGTTCGTCAAGCAATCGAAGGGTTCAATAATGGCCAATCATTAACTGTGGAAGAAGGAGACATTTTCCGTGTCTACCATGCAGAAACAGATAACCAGAACTTACTGATGTGGGATGATATCGTCAAAAACTATACAGCTGGGTTGAATTACGCTTATTATGAAGTCAAGAATGGCGAGTTTGAGCCGATTACGATGATTTACGCAGATGTTGCTAGTCAGGAACTCGTCTTAGGTGAGGATACCAGTGAGGTAGACGTGACAACGTTGATTGAGAATGTTGCATTCAACGGACAGAGTTTGAACACAGAGCTTTATAAAGTAGAACAAATGGGAGCGTTTGATACCCATACGACAGGAGAAAAAACAGTAACGGTAAAAGTATCGACAGCAGATGGTGTTTCTTCGACTGACATCGAAGTGCCTTATGAAGTGAAATGGGGTAGCACGATCCATTTGAAAAATCGTAAAGGTGAAACGGTTGGATCGTTTGGTTTACTTAAAAACAGCAAACAAATTGAAATCCAATCTGTCCAAGGAACCGATCAAACAGTATTGAAGAATCGAGTGAATGAATACGATGACACCGAAGTATATTATGGAATCGAAATTCTCAACGAACGTAAGCAAAGCAAATATCAATACGAGGTTCGTGGCACACAAACGATCGAGCAAGCCATTTCACGTTTTAATACTGGTAAATCACTGGCGGTGACCCCAGGTGATATCGTGAAGGTTTATCACGTAGATACTAGTAACAATTTATTGATGGCAGAAGAGAACGAACGAAACTACACCTATGGCAGTAATTACGCGTATTATAAGGTAACAGATTATGGTTTTGAGCCTACAGGTGAGTTAACAGTTGAACCTGCTCAGCCTTCTTTTGCACAAGGCACTGAAAGAGTTGACCTGAAATCGTTAGTAAAAGAAGTGAAAGTCAATGGGCGTGTAATACCTAAAAACGTCTATACTGTTTCTTTAGATGGAACATCTGAAATCGATACAGAAACTATGGGCAGTCGTTTTGTTTCTCTCGATGTCAAAGTGGATCGGAGTTATGGGAGTTTATCTACTCGTACAGAATCTTCATATGAAATCGTTGAACCTGGACAAGAAACAGCGCCAGGAGAAGAGGACGCTAGTGCAGAAGATGGTACTGGTACATCCAACGATCCAGATGTAGATGGAATTTCAGCAGAGACTGGATTAGGTGAGGGTTCCGCAGCTGAAGGTGATGAGAGTAAATTGCCACAAACCAATCAAACCATCAATCGAGTACTGCCATATATTGGTGCATGTTTCTTACTAATAGTAGGATTTGTTTTTTGGAAACGAAAAATGTCTAAGAAATCGTTTGATAAACAGTAACGGATAGTTAAAATGACAACGAAGCAGTTGAAAGAGCGAAGTGATAATTACTTTGGCATTCTTTCAACTGTTTTTTTATGATCACTAAAGGAGTCACGGACAAGAAATATAAAAATAAATCCTATGAGCAAAAATCAAAATTCTCGTAATAGGAAGTCAATCATTAGCTGTGGAGAACTTAAAGAAACAAAAAATGAAAGCAAGAACGGCAAGATGAATTTTTTAAAGAACTTTTAAAAAACTCAAAGCACTCTGTTTTTGGTTTCACAAATGGTGTTTTGTTTCACGGAGTTAGGCTTGCTCTTATGAGCAGACAGAAGTAGAATAGATAGTACATGTCTGATGAATCATTTGAGAAAATGCGTAATTAATAGTTAGATGAAAGAAGTAAAACTTGAAAGTGTAAAAACAAACAGAAATCGAGGAGGCCGCATGTGGAGCAGTTATTAAAAAAATATTTTGGATATGAGCTTTTCCGCCCAGGCCAAAAAGAAATCATTGAAAAAATCATGGCTCAAGAAGATGTCTTGGGTATCATGCCGACTGGAAGCGGAAAATCAATATGTTATCAGCTACCTGCGCTAGCCTTGGAAGGGGTGACAATCGTCGTTTCTCCCTTGATCTCTTTGATGAAAGATCAAGTGGATGCTGCGAATCAACTGGGGATCGCTGCTACGTTTATTAATAGTTCATTAGAAGGATATGAAGTGGCACAACGTTTTCGTTCATTAGATGAAGAAAAGTATCAATTGTTATATGTTGCACCAGAACGTTTTATCATGCCTGATTTTATCCAAGCGATGAATCGTTGGTCCGTTCGCTTGATTGCCATTGATGAAGCCCACTGTATCTCGCAATGGGGGCATGATTTCAGACCCAGTTATTTACAGATGGCGAATATTTTAGAAGGTATTCCTCAGCGTCCGCCCATCGTGGCCTTGACAGCAACTGCTACTGTCCCTGTAGCGACAGATATCAAAAGACTTTTAAAAATCCCTGAACAGAACCATATTCAAACTGGATTTGCACGAGAAAATCTGAGGTTGCAGGTTATCAAAGATCAAAAAAAAGAACAATATTTGGTCGAGTATTTAAAAGTGAATCAAAATCAATCCGGCATCATTTATGCCGCGACTAGAAAAGAAGTGGATCGACTATATCAGTTGTTGGCGAAATTTGGTTTTTCCGTTGGCAGATACCACGGCGGTATTTCAGAAAGGGAACGGACGGAAATGCAAGAAGCTTTCCTCTATGATCGTATTCAGCTATTAGTAGCAACGAACGCTTTTGGAATGGGGATCAATAAAAGTAATATTCGTTTTGTCATTCACTACCAAATACCAGGTTCATTAGAAGCATATTATCAGGAAGCTGGTCGTGCCGGAAGAGATGGCTTACCTAGTGAAGCCATTTTGCTATTTGCGCCACAAGATGTGCAAGTCCAAAAGTTTTTTGTTCAACAATCGCAACGTGAGGAAGCACAAAAACATAAGGAATACGACAAGATCCGAGCAATGACTGAATACGTCCATATCGAATCCTGTCTGCAACAATATATTCTTTCTTACTTTGGAGAAGCAAGCGAGCCTTGTCAGCGTTGTGGCAACTGTCTTGATGATCGTGAACTTGTCGATGTGACCACAGAAACGCAAATGGTTTTGTCTTGTTTGAAACGAATGGGTGAGAACTACGGAAAACAATTACTAATGAAAGTCCTTGCCGGATCAAAAGATCAGAAAATCAAACAGTTTCAGTTTGATCGATTGTCTACTTATGGTCTACTAAGGAATCTGTCACAAAAAAATATATTACAGTTGATCGACTATCTGATTTCAAGTGGCTACTTACTTGCGGCTAGTGGTGAATACCCTGTTTTGAAAGTCAGCGATCTTGGGGTGCAAGTGCTTATGGGAAAAGTAACTGTCCACAAAAAGGAACCCAAAAAAGTGCAACAATTGTCGCATGACGAAACGGATGGTCTATTTGAAGTATTACGCCAGTTACGGACTGATTTAGCTGTTGATGCAGGTGTTCCGCCGTATGTTGTTTTTTCAGATGCGACACTCAAAGAAATGAGTCAGCATCGACCAAATGACCGATTGGCACTTCTCCAAATCAAAGGGGTAGGGCAAAGCAAGCTTGATAAGTACGGTGAAATGTTCTTGCAGGTAATCAAAAATTTCCAAGAAAGCGCTACGCCAAGTGACAGTTAAAAAACCTAAAAAAAAGCCTAGATAAATCTAGGTTCTTGCTCAGTTATCGCATAAAATATGCTATAATGAATGAACTTAGAAATGGAGGGAAAGGCAAATGGATTCTCTTTCAAAAGAGACGGCACTCAATGTGTTGATTGATGAGGCAGATCGCATCAAGCGTTTGATCCAAAATCAAACAAACAGTCTTTGTATCTCGCAGTGCAAAGCCTTTGAAGAGGTAGTCGATACACAAATGTATGGATTTTCTCAACAAGTGAGTTTTGCGATACGTGTAGGGATCATTGAAAAAAAAGAAGGGCAACTGATGCTCAGTGAGTTAGAACGTCAATTGAATCACTTATACAATGAAGTTTACCGAGAAAATTATGATAAAAAAGAAAGTGGCAAGGGGGAATAAGCTTGCCGAATAAAGTGAAAAAAAGGCATCTGTTGGATTACAGTATTTTGATTCCATATTTGATTTTATGTATCATCGGGTTGATCATGGTTTATAGCTCCACCTCCTACTTGCTATTAGCAAATGGGAGCAATCCAGCGTCATCAGTCATCAATCAAAGTATTTTTTGGGTGCTTAGCTTGATCGTTATTGCACTCCTATACAAAATGAAAATCGGTGTATTGAAAAATCAGCGATTGATCATGGCGGCTATCGCAGTCTTGACGATTTTATTATTGATCGTCTTATTTTTTGGGGAAGAACGTAATGGTGCAAAAGGTTGGCTTGAAATTGCCGGATTTTCTATCCAGCCCGCCGAATACCTAAAGATCATTGCCATCTGGTATCTTTCCTTTACTTTGTCACAGAGACAAATGAGTGTGCAAAAAAACTTCATTGCAACTGTCAAACGACCTTTATTGTTAGTACTTGCCTTGACAGTGTTAGTGGCAAGTCTACCCGATTTTGGGAATGCAACGGTTATTTTTTTGATCATCATCGTGTTACTATTAGCTAGCGGCGTCAATTATTTTTACACCTTGATCGTCGGTGTCGGAGGAATCATTTTTAGTGTAGTAACAATTTGGTTGATCAACGTGACCCAAGGGAAACTTTTCCCTGGTCGCCTACAATATATTTATCATCGTTTTGAGATTTTTCAAAACCCTTTTACTGATGAATTGAATAACGGACACCAAATGGTGAATGGTTATTATGCGATGTTCAACGGTGGTCTATTCGGTCGCGGATTAGGGAATAGTATCCAGAAAAAAGGATTTCTACAAGAAGCGCAAACCGACTTTATCTATGCCATCGTAGTAGAAGAATTAGGAGTGATCATGGGTATTTTGATCTTAGCTTTATTGATGTTCATGATTGCGCGTATCATCTTAGTGGGTATCCGCTCAAAAGATCCATTTAATTCTTTGCTATGTATCGGAATCGGTTCGATGTTTCTGATCCAAGTATTTGTCAACCTTGGCGGGATCACTGGGATCATCCCATTGACAGGGATCACATTCCCATTCTTGAGTCAAGGTGGTTCGAGTTTGCTGATGCTTTCGATCTGCGTAGGTTTCGTCCTGAATATCAGCGCAGATGAGAAACGGAAGAGTTTAGGTATTTACTAAAATTGACGTAGGAGTGATTCGATGAGAAAAGTTTTGGTAGCTAACAGAGGAGAAATTGCTGTACGGGTATTTCGTGCCTGTACAGAATTAGGGATCCAAACTGTAGGTGTCTATGCAGAAGAAGATGAATATTCCGTGCATCGCTTTAAAGCGGATGAGGCATATCTAGTTGGTAAAGGAAAAAGACCGATAGATGCGTATCTTGATATTGAAGGGATTCTTGAGATTGCTAAGGCTAGTGGAGCGGACGCGATCCATCCCGGTTATGGATTATTATCTGAAAACTTACACTTTGCCACACGGTGCAAAGAAGAAGGCATCACTTTTGTTGGGCCAGAACTTCATCATCTTGATATTTTTGGCGATAAGATCAAAGCGAAAACAGCAGCAATCGAAGCTGGTATCGCATCGATCCCTGGGACAGATGGTCCAGTAGAGTCAATTGAAGAAGTTTTATCATTTGCTGAACGTCATGGCTATCCAGTGATGATCAAAGCAGCATTAGGCGGTGGCGGTCGTGGGATGCGTGTAGCATATGACGAAAAAGGCGCTCGTGAAGGATATGAACGTGCAAAAAGTGAAGCGAAAGCTGCTTTTGGTAGTGATGAAGTCTATGTTGAAAAGTATATCGCTGATCCGAAACACATCGAGGTCCAGATCTTAGGGGATACCCATGGAAACATCATCCATCTATTTGAACGGGATTGTTCAGTCCAGCGGCGTCATCAAAAAGTCGTAGAAGTCGCTCCTTGCGTTTCGATGAATGAGCAACAGCGTCAACGTATTTGTCAGGCTGCTGTCCAGTTGATGAAGCATGTGGGGTATGTCAATGCAGGGACAGTCGAATTTTTAGTGGAAAATGACGAATTTTATTTTATTGAAGTCAATCCACGTGTCCAAGTGGAGCATACGATCACTGAGATGATTACGGATGTCGATATCGTGACGACGCAATTATTGATTGCACAAGGAAAAGATCTGCATAAAGAAATCGGATTGCCACAGCAAAGTGAAATAAAAATCAAAGGTTCAGCCATCCAATGTCGGATCACAACGGAAGACCCATTGAGTAACTTTCTACCAGATACTGGTAAGATCGATACGTATCGCTCACCAGGTGGGATGGGCGTCCGCTTAGATGTAGGGAATGCCTATGCAGGTTACATCGTTACCCCATATTTTGATTCGCTTCTAGTAAAAGTTTGTACCCATGCGGCTGATTTTGCAACAGCGATCCAAAAAATGGAACGTTGCTTGAGAGAATTCCGTATCCGTGGAGTGAAAACAAATATTCCATTTATGTTGAATGTCATCTTGCACCCAGAATTTCAATCAGGACAAGCTAAAACGACGTTCATCGATAGTACCAATGAATTATTTGACTTCCCACGCTTACGTGACCGTGGAAATAAAACGATGAAATACATCGGAGAAATCACAGTAAATGGTTTCCCTGGCATTGAACGTGGTGAAAAACCATATTACGATGCACCACGTATGCCAAAAGAGCTGATCACTCGTCCGGATTACATCACAGCAAAAAATGTCTTAGACAAAGACGGCGCTTCTGCATTAGTGGATTGGGTCAAACAACAAGAAAATGTGTTATTGACAGATACCACGTTTAGAGATGCCCATCAAAGCTTATTGGCTACTCGTGTGCGCACAAAAGATTTCAAAGAAATCGCGCGATTGACTGGTGAAGGGCTTCCTGAGCTGTTTTCAAGCGAAATGTGGGGCGGTGCAACATTTGACGTCGCCTATCGTTTCTTGAATGAGGATCCATGGAAACGCCTGAGAAAGATTCGCTCCTTGATGCCAAATACTTTATTGCAAATGCTCTTTAGAGGATCGAATGCTGTCGGCTACTCCAACTACCCAGACAACGTGATCGCTGAATTTATCAAAGAAGCAGCGACACAAGGCATCGATGTCTTCCGGATCTTTGACAGTCTGAACTGGGTACCGCAAATGGAAAAGAGTATCCAAGCCGTTCGTGATACAGGGAAAATTGCAGAAGCGACGATTTGCTACACAGGTGATATCAATGATCCAAGTCGTGCGAAATACAATGTGCAATATTATAAGGACATGGCAAAAGAGCTGGAACAGTTAGGCGCTCATCTGATCGCAATCAAAGATATGGCAGGACTGTTGAAACCGCAAGCTGCTTATCGCTTGATCAGTGAACTGAAGGCGACAACGGATCTACCAATCCATTTACACACACATGATACGAGTGGCAATGGCATCATCACTTACTCAGCAGCAACTAAAGCGGGTGTCGATATCGTCGATGTAGCGATGAGTGCGATGAGTGGAAATACTAGCCAACCAAGTATGAGCAGTTTGTATTACGCTTTGGTCAATGGTCCACGTGTACCAGAAATCAATATTGAAAATGCGCAACAGTTGAATCACTATTGGGAAGATGTTCGCATGTATTACAAACCATTTGAGAATGGCTTGAATGCACCTGAAACTGAAGTTTATATGCACGAAATGCCAGGTGGACAATACTCGAACTTACAACAACAAGCCAAAGCAGTTGGCTTAGGTCATCGTTGGGATGATATCAAAAAAATGTACCACACAGTAAACTTGATGTTTGGTGATATCGTCAAAGTCACGCCTTCTTCTAAAGTTGTAGGCGATATGGCCTTGTTCATGGTCCAAAATGAGTTGAGCGAAGAAGACATTTACGAAAAAGGCGAGACATTGAGTTTCCCTGAATCAGTCGTTACCTTCTTCCAAGGTGAATTAGGCCAGCCAGTAGGCGGGTTCCCAGAAAAACTCCAAAAGATCATTTTGAAAGGTCGTCCAGCCATCACCGAACGTCCAGGATTGTTCGCTGAAACAGTAGACTTCGAAAAAGTCAAAGCAGAATTAGCTAAAAAGATCGGCTATGAACCAAAACAAGAAGAAGTCTTGAGTTACTTGATGTATCCACAAGTCTTCTTGGATTATCAGACCGCTTATAATCAATTTGGCGATGTCACATTACTGGATACACCGACTTTCTTCCAAGGGATTCGTTTAGGGGAAACGGTCAACGTTCAAATCGAAAAAGGCAAGATCCTGATCATTCGTTTAGACGAGATCGGTGAACCTGATATTGAAGGAAATCGTGTGTTATTCTTTAATTTGAACGGTCAACGAAGAGAAATCACCGTCAAAGATACGTCGATCGTCAGTGCGGTAAAAACTAGACGAAAAGCAGAACCAACCAATCGCGAACAAATCGGTGCGACGATGTCCGGTTCAGTTTTAGACGTCTTGGTGAAAAAAGGCGATACGGTCAAAAGAGGCGATACATTGATGGTTACTGAAGCAATGAAGATGGAAACGGCCATTGAAGCACCATTTGATGGAGAAATCGCACATCTCTATGTTGTTGCTGGCGATCCCATTGCCTCAGGAGATCTATTGATCGAAGTTACAGAAAAATAAGAAAGGAGAGGGAACATTTGAAACGACTAGGTCTATTTATAGCAACACTACTATTCGTCACGTCGGCTTTATATTTGGAGCCAGTAGTGTTCCCTCCCAAACTTGAAACATCCACGCAAGACCAACAACTGATAGGAAATCAAAATCAGGTAACGTCTTGGAAATACCAGGAGCTAAATGCGACTGGCTTTTCTACATATATTGGTCGATCAGTCACCGAATTAGAAGCAGAGATTGGTTCACCTAAAGATCGTTTGACGAGCGGATTCGGCTTTGAGATCAGATATTATCAAGATCCAATTCAACAAATCGTACTTGAAGCAAATATACAAAATGACCGAGTAGAGGCTATCAAAGTTTTAAATGCGAACGCAACTAGTTTGACACCATTTGCCGTTGGCATGACTATGCAGGATCTGACAGAGATTACAACGATTTTTCCGAACTTCACATTTGAGTATGAAGAGACAGAAGTCGGAATCGAGTTAACTGAAGAAGACATGAATTATCGTCCCTTGATTGCTTTTGATAACGGTACATTTGCGATGCTTTTCTTTGATCAAGACACAGGTGGATTATTTTCAACAGTTTATTTAAATAAGAAAAGCTTGTTGAAATTAATGCCTTACCAGGTCTTTGGAGAGGGATTGCCCCACTACGAAATGGATAGTTCAGCAGACTGGGAAAGTATCAATCAATCAAGAGAGCGTGTCATCACTCGAGTATTGACGAGATTACGCCAAGAAGCTGAACTGCCTGATTATCATTACTCTCCAGATTTTATGATCCAAACGAATGTACTGTTAACAGACTTTATCGAAAAACCAGAAGAATGGTTGGCAGAAAATCGTTTGGCAGAGTGGCAAATGGCAACACAGACTTCGCAAACTACAGTTAAATTTACGTTGTCAAATGATGAAATCAATCGCTTAGTGGAAAAACGACAATTAGATCAAACAACTGGGATTTTCATGCATCCAATCATTGATCCGACTTTTTCAGTGTTATTGTTATATACTGATCCTTATTATCATGATCGATTCTTGGAAAAAGAACCAACACAGTTAGGCGTTGCGTTTTCGAAAGAAAACATGTTAGTCTTAATGAAGGAAAAAGAGGAGACTAGTGAAAGCAGTGATAATCAATGAGGAGTTGTTTGAACTGGAGGACCAGTGTCATCAGCTTGTTCAAACGATTGTAACAAGTAAAATGATGGAACAATATCTCAAAACTAAAAAAGAGATGGAAACTTCTATCAACGTCAACCAGTTAAAAAATGATTTTATTGTAAGCAGACAAGCATTTGAAGAAATTTCACCTTATGGAAAGTACATTCCAGAGTTTCGTGAAAAACAACGAACTGTACGCCAAGCCAAAAGGCAGTTGGATCTAAATGAGGAAGTAGCAGCTTTTCGAATAAGTGAAACAGAATTACAAAAGATACTAGATTCCATTGGAAAACAACTTGCACATACGATTTCGACGGAGATCAAAATCAGTGCAGGTAGTCCATTTTTTGAAAAAAGTGAAGGGTGCGGAGGAAACTGCCATGGACATAGAAAATAAAAAATTTGAACAAACACATCGGCGAGGGTTAGTCGTGTGGGTATATAGTTTAAAACAATTGAAAAATCTTCGCAAATTTGGATTAGTGCATTATGTCTCTCGTAAAATGAAGTATGTGATCATGTATTTAAATGAAGACAACTATGAACAAACGGAAGAAAGGATCAAGAAATTACATTTCGTACGAAATGTCGAACGTTCTTATCGACCAGATATCGAAATGAATTTTGCTGAAAAAATCGGCAAAAAGGCGGACACAAAAGAAGAAGGCTTCGAGATCGAAGAATTAAACACCAAGATCCGCTTAGCTGATCACGTTTTCTAGTAAAGAGAGTCTAGCGTTATAGTTAATAAAATCGACGAAAATGAAGAAAATGTGATAAAAAGATTTTGAATAGTTATAAAAAGTTAAATTAAGAAAAAATAGACTTGAGAATTGACGATTTTAGTCGGAATCAAGTCTATTTTTTTGGTATACTAATAACAGTATGTTTCAAGGAGTGAGTAGATGCGAGTAATTTCAGGAGATTACGGCGGTCGCCGTTTAAAAAGTTTAGCAGGGCCAAATACTCGACCGACGTCTGATAAAGTCAAAGAGTCGATATTCAACATGATCGGTCCTTATTTTAATGGAGAGGTCGTTTTGGATCTTTACTCAGGAAGCGGGGGTCTAGCGATCGAAGCAGTTTCCAGAGGCTGTAGCTACGCAATCTGCGTGGAGAAAAACTATCAAGCACTAAAAATAATCAAAGAAAATATTGAAATCACTAAAGAACCGAACAAATTCAATACAATGAAATTAGATGCTGATAAAGCGATTGAGTCACTGGCGAAAGAAGATCAAAAGATTGATATTCTATTTTTAGATCCACCTTATGCTAAACAAAAAATCGTCGATCAAATTAAACGTATGCAAGAATTGGCTCTTTTTCAGGATGCTGCCTTGATCGTATGCGAAACAGATAAGTCAGTGGAGCTTCCTGAGACAATAGGAAATTTTCAACAAATCAAACAGCAGACCTATGGCATCTCTGCGGTGACCATTTATAGAAAAGAGGAAATATAAATGAGAAGAGCTTTATTTCCAGGGAGTTTCGACCCATTGACTATGGGACATTTAGACACGATCGAACGAGCTGCGAAGTTGTTTGATGAAGTGATCATCGGTATCTTTATCAATACATCAAAAAAAACATTGTTCACGGCTGAGGAACGCTTGGAATTGATCACACAAGCAGTCGCACACTTAGAAAATGTCCGAGTGATCCACCAAGAGACACAGTTGACAGTGACGACGGCAAAAGAACTAGGTATTCAAGCGCTGGTTCGAGGTGTTCGCAGCTTCAAAGATTTTGAATATGAACGTGACATTGCGCAAATGAATCATCATTTGAGTCCTGAATTGGAGACGGTGCTTTTTATGGCAAAACCAGAGTATAGCCATATCAGCTCAAGTATGCTTAAAGAGGTTCTTTATTTTGGTGGGGACGTGAGCACCTATTTACCTACTGTGATCAACGAAGCATTAGCTAGAAAGCGTGAAAGTGATGCAGAATAAGAAATGGTGGAAAACATTATCCGTAATCCTTTTAGGTACGTTATTAGCAGGCTTTGTCATTGTTCCTTTACCCTATTATGTGGAGGCTCCAGGTGCCACAATTGATCTTAAAGATATGATCACAGTCAATGATCAAGAAGATAAAGAATCAGGCTCTTTCTCTCTCACTTCTGTAGGAATCAGAAGAGCAACAGGATTTGGTGTCGTCTCCGCACTGCTGTCAGATTTCAAAGATGTTATCAGTGAAGAAGAGTTGACTGGTGGAGCGACAAATGAAGAATATAATCAGATGCAAAAATATTATATGGAATCCTCACAAAATGCCGCCATCGAGCAAGCCTTGAAACTAGCGAATATTCCGTATACGATGGAATTCAAAGGTGTCTATGTCATGGGCGTCGAAAAAAATTCGAGTTTTTACAAGAAACTATCTGTTGGCGATACAGTCACGAAAGTAGATGGGATGAGTTTCAAGAGTGCGGAAGAATTTATGAAGTACGTGAAAGGACAGGAAGTAGGACAGGTTGTCACAATCACCTTCATCCACAATGGCAAAGAAGAAGAAGCTTCAGGTAAACTGATCGAGTTATCGACAGATAAAAAACCAGGAATCGGGATCACGTTGACCGACCATACAGAAATCGCCACAGACACAGAAGTGGCAATCAATTCTGGTTCAATCGGTGGCCCTTCAGCAGGCTTGATGTTTACTTTGGAGATCTATGAACAGTTGACCCATAAAAACATCCGTAAAGGGAAAAAAATAGCCGGTACAGGGACAATCAATAGTGCAGGTGAAGTGGGACGAATCGGTGGAATCGATAAAAAAGTGGCAAGTGCAGACGAAGCAGGAATGAATATCTTTTTTGCGCCAGATGATACGATTTCTGAGGAAGTGAAAAAAGAAAATCCAGATATCAAAACGAACTATGAAGAAGCCAAAGCTGCGGCTAAAAAACTCAATACATCGATGAAGATCGTTCCGGTCAAAACAGTGCAAGATGCCTTAGAGTATCTTGAGAACATGAAATAAACGGTTTATCGACTTGTATGTTTTGTACTCATATTTTAAAGCGAGGTCTAGACATGTTTAGCATCAACTAATAATGCGCCATCCACGAAAATTGTTTTTTAAATTTTTGTGAGTGGCGCATTATTTTTCGAAGAGTTTCTATCTGTTCCCGCCGTTTATTCGGTTTAGGTGGTACGAAAGGGCTCATGTCCCCTCTTTTTCTTTTTTTTCAATAATTACAAAAAAACGTTTTGTTATTTTGTAGGTAATTTTAAGTAAGTTTGCTACTATATAAAAAAGAGTTAGAAAGGGGCAAGATAAATATGGAACAACCAAGCAATCGAGAATCATCATTCGATATCGGAGAATATTACTCCGAAAAAAAGTATAAAAAAAATTTTGGGCATTTGCGGAAAACAGCAGACTTTAAACGTGTATTGATTGATTTTGACAAACAATTGGAAGAAACGAAAGACCAACTGTCAAAACATCGAAACGGTGTGTTGTGGACCAGGCGCTTACTTGCAGATTTTCGACAGAAGAAGTTGAGTAAAACGGATAGAGTTTTCAATTTTATTCTTAGGCGTAAGAATAAAGAGCCTAAAAAATATGAGAATACACTAAAGGATTTGAATAGTAAATATTTTAAATCAGAATATATTCAATCGATTGTTGCTAAAGATGTATGGATTGATTCAAAAGAAATCGTTGGTGAAATCGAGCGCTTAGCTTCAAGAGCGAAATCTATCCCTACGGCTCGCGGGTTGGAACTAAGGGAACAGTTTCGAGCACAATCTTCGGAGCAAAAAAAACGGCGTCAACCTGAAACAGAAGATGAATTACACTACAGTACCCTTTCTTTCCTAGAGGAAGGTGGAGAAAGCGAGAAGTCTCGCAAGATAATTATCCATGGAAAAGATGACTCCGTTATTTACGCAGTAATCCGACGAGCGAACAATGGGGAGAAAGTTTCATCGTATATAGAAGTTTCCCATAATGAAGAGGAACGAATCGAACGACCTATAACTGGACACCACAGAAATTCTTCTGTTCATGGCGAGGGAGCATTTACTGGTCATCATGAGCAACAAAGCAAACAACCAAGACGGTTATCACCAATTTCAGAGTTGCAAGAAAATAATGGAAGAAAAAATTCATTGAAAGATGAGGTTGAACGACGTGATTCGAAACCTCGAGAAGTAAAATCTGCGATCAATCAAGGACTTATTTCGTCAAAAAACTTATCTGTAGAAGGTGCTGTGCAATCGGTGAAACAACGAATCTTGGAAATAGAGAACAGATCTGGGAAGTCCGACCGTATGGTTTTTAATAGTCATAATGACTCAGGCAAACGTTCATTTGGCATGACCAAACAAGCAGCAATGAGTAAGTCAGGGGAAAATCGACGACCAGCTCCGCCTTCTCCAAGTTTGAAGCCGAAACCAAGGATAGAACCAACTAAATAAACCGTGGATATAAAAATAAAAGAAATCATCATTTGAGGCGTATCTAATAGTGAAGGAACATCGAAGTATAGATGTTTTTTCACTATTTTTTAGAAAGGAAAATGAAATAGCAAAGAATACCAATGAAGAAAATAGTTCAAGAAATCTTTGATTCGCCAAAACGTTTCATTCTATTTTTTATATGCAGTGTATCAGTTAGTATGATAGTAGGAGTGGTCTTATACCGTCAGATCGGTCCAACTAAGATCAATGAAGCTAGTAACGTACCGTTGCTAACTGCTACAAGCTCGGATAGTTACCAAAAGACTGCGACAACCGGAACAACGACAAACGACCCAATTATGTATGTAGACGTGAAAGGCAATGTCCATCGGCCAGGAATATACGCATTTACCGACGAGGAACGTGTATTTGATATCATTGAAAAAGCAGGAGGATTGACTGCACACGCTGATGAAAAACAAATCAATTTTGCTGCAAAAGTTTCGGACCAACAAGTGCTATATATTCCCCAAGTTGGCGAAGAGATGCCTCAGTTAGTTGAGGAAGTAAAGGAAAAAGAACAGCCAGAGGAAAAGAAAGTCAATCTTAATACTGCCAGCCTTGCTGAATTACAGGAGCTTCCAGGAATCGGGGCAATGAAAGCACAAGAGATCATCAATTATCGCGAAACCAACGGTTCCTTCCAAACAATTGAAAGTTTGAAAGAAATATCGGGATTTGGCGAAAAGACAGTTGAAAAACTGAAAAACTTCGTTACAATTATAGAATAAACCAATGAGGAGACAAATTATGAGAAATGAACGAATTCCTTGGGATCAGTATTTTATGGCACAAGCCGTGTTATTATCATTAAGAAGTACATGTACACGATTAGAAGTAGGTGCCACATTAGTTAGAGAGAAACGAATCATTGCGGGTGGTTATAACGGCGCAGTGAGTGGGGATGTTCATTGTATCGACGAAGGTTGCTATGTCGTGAATGGTCACTGTTTACGAACGATCCATGCAGAAATGAATGCGTTACTCCAATGTGCAAAACTTGGAGTTCCTACAGAAGGGTCAGAGATCTATGTCACCCATTTTCCATGTTTGGCATGTACAAAAGCATTGCTTCAAGCAGGAATCAGGAAAATCCACTACTTGCATGATTATCGCAATGACCCTTATGCACAGTCATTGATTACCCAATTAGGTGCATCCGTCCATCAAGTCAATTTAGATATGAAATATTTTGCTAAACTTCAACAAGAGTCAACAGGAGAACTTGATTAAACAATTTGGCGAACAAGTTCGTAATTACTTGATTTTACCAGCAATGTCTTCGGTCATTTTATGTTTCGTTTACTATAAGGAGCATGATCTTTCTCGCTTGATCGTTGCTGGTCTTTTTCTTCTGGTCCTATTCAAACACAAGCAAGCCGTGATCTATCTTTGTTGTTTTTGCAGTCTGACAGTCTGGTTGGCTTGTCTTCGTTCAGAGGTTCCCTCGATTGATCACACAAAAACAACTGAAGAGTTTCTATTGATGACCGATACAATTCAACGGAATGGCGACTGGTTGATTGTAGAGGCGCGAAGAATCCCAACGAAACAAAAAGTACAGCTAAGTTATCAAGCCAAAACAAAAGCAGAAGCACAACAATGGGAAGACTTTCGCGGTTATCCGATTGAACTTCGAGTAACTGGCAGTTATCAGAAACCTGAATCCCTGCGTAATCGTTATGCATTTGATGCGGTCAAATATCTGAAGGGATCACGAACCAGTGGTCAGTTTCATGGAACTGATTTTCAAGTCCTGCCTTCAACAATGGGAGGGGTGACTCTATTTCGTGACCTCCGTGGCAAAGCAATCAATTATGTAAAAAAACGCTATCCTGAAAAAATAGGGATGTATATCAACGCGTTACTTTACGGTTATCGTGATGCTTCTTTTCGCGAATCCGAATCAATTTTTAAAGCCACTGGGTTACTGCATCTATTCGCAGTTTCTGGGATGCATGTCCACTATTATTTAGGATTTTTGTATTATCTTTTTCGACGAAGTGGCTGTCTTTTGTCTATTACGATTCTTCCACTGACATTGCTTACAGTGGGGTATATCCTATTAGCTGGAGGCTCATTTTCTGTGGTTAGAGCAGGGAGCTTATTTATGTTGAAGCTTATACTTAAATTGGCAGCAATCAAACTATCTACGCTTGATTGCTTTTCTTTGAATCTATGGTTGCTTTTATTGTTCGATCCATTGATCCTGCTTCAAATGGGCGCGCAATTAAGTATATGGATGAGTTTATTGTTTTTGACATTTTCTCACTCATCAAAAGGTTGGAACAATCGTTTATTCTATTTATTCCAAACAAGTGCAATCCAATTACCTTTAAGTGCTTGGTATTTCTATGAGTGGTCGTTTTTAGGTGGCCTATTCACGACACTTGGTATTCCATTATTCCAATACGTCCTTCTTCCAGGGGTGATCATTCTCTTTTTAGCAGGCAACATCCTTCCGCAGTCCTTATTAGAAATCCTCGAATCGTGTTTGATTCTCTTTGAAGACTTCCTCTCTTGTTTTGATTTCTCCACACTGACGATCGGGCAACCCGCTTTTTATTTCGTTTTATTGAGTATTGTCGTCCTCTTACTTTTGTTTGAGAGCGTAACGATTCCGCCATGGAAAAAAATCATTTATTCATTATCACTCCTCCTCAGTTATTTCTTGATACCATTACTTGATGCCTCGACTACGATCACCTTTATCGATGTCGGACAAGGCGACAGTATCCTACTAAAAAGTCCGATGAAACAAGAAGTGATTTTAATCGATACTGGGGGCAGATTAAATGTTGAAACAGAAGCGTGGCAGCAACGTATTACTCGTCCTTATGCAGAAAATAATATCGTTCCGTATTTAAAAGGACAAGGGATCACCACGATCACAAAACTATTTCTCACACATAATGACACTGATCATATCGGAGAATTAGAGACACTCTCGTCACATTTCACCATTGAAAAGATATATATTGGTTGGGGCGCTGCCAAAGAGCCAAAGTTTCGCGAACGATTGATAAAAATTAGTCAGTTAGGAACTAAGATCATAGAAGTCAGGCAAGGAGATCGAATATCTGCTTGCTTTGACTTGTACGTTTTGATGCCAAGTAAAGAAGGGCAAGGAAAAAATGAAGATTCAGTGGTTCTCTGGTTCGCATATAAGAAGCAGCGCTTTTTATTACTGGGGGATTTGGATCAAGAAGGGGAACTCGACCTGTTGAATGCTTACCCAACATTAAGGGCGGAGGTCGTGAAACTAGGACATCATGGGAGTCGTAGTTCGAGTCATCCTATGTTTTTGGCTGCTTTACAACCGAAGATGGGGATTTTATCTAACGGGCTTGACAATCGCTATGGCCATCCACATCCTGAAGTCCTTGAAACGTTAGAAAGCTTAGAGAGTGCAGTTTATCGAACAGATAAAAATGGAGCGATCACTTTTTATTGGCATCCTATTTGGACAAAAAATGGCCGACTTCATAAAATGATAGACTAGTAATTTTTGTTTTCTCGTGATAGGATAAATTGGAAAGTGGTGAGAGATGTGAGTATCCAAGTTGAACTACAAAAAATTCGTAAAGAAAAGCTCGCACCTTGTTATCTCGTTTTAGGAACTGAGAAGTTTTTACAAGACCAAGTGCGTACAGAAATCCTCAAGAAAATACAAATATCAGGAGAAGATGACCTTAATTTTCTGCGATTTGATATGACTCAAGCAACGATCGATGACGTAATCGCTGAAGCAGAAACCTTACCGTTTTTCGGTGATCAACGGGTGGTTTTTGTCGAAAACCCTTATTTTTTGACGGGTGAAAAAAACAGCAACAGTATCGAACAAAACACAGATCTTTTAGTAGACTATTTAAAAGAACCGCTTGAATCAACCGTACTCGTTTTTTTTGCGCCTTATGAAAAATTAGATGAACGAAAAAAAGTCACGAAACAATTGAAGAAAACGGCGATATCGATCAATGTTCAGCAATTGAATGAAAAAGAAGTGCGACAGTATTTATTGAATACATTAGAAAATACACCGCTTACTCTAGATCGTAAAGCAATTGACCTTTTTTTACGATTGACTGATTTAGACTTATCAAAAATGATGGCAGAATTAGATAAATTGATGTTATATGGACAGAATCAATCAGCAATCTCTGCGAAAGAAATCGAACAATTAGTGCCTAAGACATTGGAACATAATATCTTTGACATGACACAATATATGCTTTCTGGAGATACGGAACATACCCTGCGATTATTTGAAGATTTAGTCACACAAGGGGAAGAGATCATCAAGATCAATGCGATCCTACTCTCCCAACTACGATTGTATCTCCAAACGAAATTTTTAGTCAAAATCGGGTACCAACAAGCAAACATTGCGGAAACTTTGAAAATCCATCCCTATCGGGTAAAATTGGCAATGCAAGAAGTTAGGAAGTTCGATGAACGAACATTAGTCCAATTGTTCGACCAATTAGTCGAGATGGACTATCAAGTAAAAAGTGGACAGATCGAAAAGAAATTGAGTTTCCAATTATTTGTGTTTCAGGCAGCTGAAAGATTAAATAATAAATAAAAACAATAGCAACACAAATACACACAGTTCGGTTGATCATCAAAGGGATCAGCCAAACTGTGTGTATTTGTGTATAGAAAAAGGAAATAAAAAAACCGGCCGTGGCCGATTTCCTTATTTAGCGATTTTTTTGCTTAAACGAGATTTGTCGCGGTTTGCTTTGTTTTTGTGGATAAGACCTTTAGTTTCAGCCATATCGATCGCTTTAACAGCGTCTTTATATAACGCATCTACGTTGTCAGCACCTGAAGCTACAGCATCCTCAAATTTTTTGATTGCAGTACGCATAGCACTAGTTTGAGATGAATTTTTTACATTCGCGTTTTCGCTTGTGCGAACACGTTTGATTGCAGATTCAATGTTTGGCATTTGTTTCACCTCCGATAAGTAAAGTTCTTACGCGTGTTACCGCATAATTCAACATTCATTATTATACCTAATGCGAGCGCGCATTGCAATATCAACATGACAAGTTTTTTTCCTTAACACGTAATAAATATCAGAGAGCGTGGATTTATGAGTGGCAGAAAAACAAAAAAACAAAAGAAAAAGCGCTGTTGTGGGAGACAACGAGCGCTTAACCAAACGTGGTTTAATTTATCTTGGTAAATAAATAATTGAATGGGATGTTTGGTACTGAAATAGTATATAACAAAGTCAACCGTTTGCAAAGTTTTTTTTGAAAAGGGATACGATTGCTTCAAATCAATGAATCATAACGTTAACATAGTTTAGTTATTTTATAACTAATTAGAATGCATGAAAAGGAGCTATTCGGGTGTTCCAATGATTTTGATGTATTCATCGATGTTTTTGATCATCATTCGTTTGATGACTAATTGATTTCGACGATTCCATTTTCCGCTAACTTCCAATACATATTTGTTTAAAGGTAAACGTAAAACATATTTTGCCAAGTAGCGATCTTTAATTAGACAATTGATTACCCGATCTTCAAGTTGGAGATTCAAACCAGTCAACATCATTGGTTGTTCTTGTAAAACATACGTATCAATCAAAAGACCTTCAAAAGTTTCCACGAGCGTCTTCCTTTCTTCTAAATCAAACATTTCGCACTTTTTTTAAAATTTCCTGCATAAAAGAGGTGCACTTACACTTAGTATAACAAAAAAGAAGCACCAAGCCAAAAAAAAGCCGAAAGAACTTGAATAATCCCAAGATCTTTCAAGTTTTTCGCCTTTTTTTATAGATATTTAAAAAAATAGTTACGTATATTAAAAATTGGCATCAAAGACGTTTTGGATTAAATCAGGAAATAGTAAGTAGGTCAATCCAATAATCAATAGAACAGCCAATAAAAACCATCCAACAGTCCCAAAGAAATATTTTAGTTTTTGCATATGCGATCACCTCAAAACTAGTATACCACGAACAAAAAAATTATCCTTTTCTCAACCACTAGATGCATCATTATTTATTAAAAGAAAACAATTGGAGAATGCAATAGGCGATTCCAGAAGCAATCACAGGGCCCGCTGCGATTCCTTTTAAGAACACAACGCCTAAGATCGTTCCAAAAACTAAAGCCACAGTGATTTGTGGATCTGTCGCAATCAAGCCAACGCCTTTAGACGACAATACAGCAACTAAGCCACCACAGAAGATCGCTACCCAACCCATAGGTGATTTGAACGCATCAAGCAAATCTTTTAAACCAATATCACCTGTAGCAATAGGCACTAAAATCGCCGCAGTAATGATCGTCACGCCAATATTGATTCCTTTCCCTTGGAGCCATGTCAAAAAATCTTTTGATGCAGGAATAAACTTAACAAGTAAAATAAAACCAGTCGCTAACATCAGACTTTGATTTTTAGCAAGGACGGCTACCAGCATGATCAACCCAAGAAATAACCAACTTTCCATCAAAAAACCTCACTTTCTAATTATTCATCATACCATTTTTTTAATACGATGCAAAAGAGTCATTAGCAAAATATTTGATCGACCATAGAAGGAACAAAAAGGTACGAAGAATTAGACGAAAAGGCAAAATGAGAAAAATACCTACGTTGATGATGTCAAAACATGTTTTTATGAGGTGAAGAATAGAGTGTCTGATTTATCATGTATACTTGATGTGAAAAAGTAACAGATCAAAAATATATAAAAAAGAAAGGGTGAATGTTTGTGAGAGTCAGTTGAAATGGCGTAATTAAATAAGAGGAGATGGGAAAAAGAGAAGAAGATTATGTGGCATGTCATTCCATACACTGATTGATCAATTAAACATACATAAAAGCTGTGACGTACTGCTTACAACAAAATTATGATAGACATAATAAAAAAGGAGGTCATTTATGAAGCGAAAACCGATCAAGAAGCGCCAAATCGTACTGATCATCACTGGCATATGCCTATTATGGATTGGAGGAACAATGTATATGGACCATTTGAAGTTAGAAGAAGAAATGATTCGAGTTGTGAATAGTGAAGAAGCAAAAATCGTTTTGGAGAAAACATTGAAAAATCTTGACTCTAAGGCGTTGACATCTGAAGGAGTGATAAAAAACTATAAAATTGATTATAAAAATATCAAGAGAAATCCAATGGGTGGGATTAGTGTACCTCTAATTATAAATGATAATAATAAGTTACTTGTTTTTAATCTACTAGATCGAAATCAGATAAACGGGGAGCTAAGTAAGCTAAAAAATGATATTGTGCGTACTACTTCTGACCTATATGAATTACTAAAAGAAGGAGGGGAAGATAGTGAAGAATACTGAAAAAGAAAAGGTTGGAATAGCCAAGCAACAATATGAAACTTTGCGCTTAAAAGAGCCTTTCTTTAAAAATGAGGATAAAGAGTTCATCGGTTACGTCTCCCACATCAACAGCAAAATCACCGGCGAACAATCCTTTATCATTACCGACAAATATGTTCCCTTATCAGCATCTCTTAGCGAAAGGGAAAGCGTAAAAGAAGTCATGGTTTTATATCGTGGTTCGTCGTTTGATTCTTCATTAGATACCAAATTAGATTGGCAGTACAATAATATTTTTACAGCTTTTCAGGTGATCAATGGTGGTGGGGCAGCAGCGATGCCTCAGCTTCAATCTTCTGTGACAACACTACAACAAACATTGGAAGCTTATCCAAATGCTGAATTTTATGTATATGGTCATTCTTTAGGATCAATGAATGCGCAATATGCGTTAGCGAGTATTTCTTCAAGTGATGCGGATCGTGTTTATGGCTATGTGTATCAGGGACCGAATATCTATGAGGTATTAACGCCTGAGCAAAAACGGCAAGCGGATTATTTGACCGCAGAGTATCGTCTTTTGAATTACATTGACTCAAAAGACTTAGTTGCGATTGGATATGGGGGAGGCAAAAAGGCAGTTGGGCAGATCGTTTATCCACTATCTGAACGGCTGGGCTTGAGGCGCACGATCGATCAACATATGTGGGGAGGTTACCAATTTGAGGAAGATGGTTCTTTATTAACAACGAATAGCAGTGGCACTGTATTAGCTGAGTATCAAAGACGATTGAAAAAAAGATCAATTGCTAGTATTAAAAGTGAATGGAGCGGACAAACATGGGGAATTTCGGCAGCTAAAGAAGTTTACCTGGATGCAGTTCAAGCGAAAAGCATTGTTTCAGAATGAAGACAGCGATTGATGAAAAAATCACTGAACTGATGACGGTCTATCAAACAGGCATCGATCAGGCGAATCAACTGTGGCAAGATACAATCGCTAATGCGCGTTCATATGGAAGCAATCTTACATAAATGGAACAAATAGAAGCGTTAGAGCGAGGAGGGGTGACTCGACAACACGTACTAATCGAACCAGTCACTGACTATGAAGCGGCGTTGAATCAACTTCGCTCGATCAAATCAAGTTACGAAGATCTGATCTACCCAATCAATCAGACGATTGATCAGCAAATACAATTGGATAGTGAATTAGCGAGCCAATTCAAGAAAGGAACATTTTAGTGATGGCTAATAATGAGTCGAAAGAAATGAAAAAAATCGAAGAAGATTATTGGCGCAAGAAAGATGAATTAGAGAATAAAATAGCGGATCTTGAAGCAGAAAAACGTTCATTTACACGCTACTTAGATCAATTAGGAGAAAAAATCCCGCTGACTCAACGAATATTTTCAGACGGAGGAACTATCGATCCTCGTATCGCGTATCGCTTGATCAATGATGCAAGCGAAGAAGGGCAATATCTTGTACGTAAAGCATTACATAGGATTGAAGACGAATTAGCAGAAAATCAGCAAAACTATCAGTCAGCTAAATTAAATCATAAAAATTAATCAATGGAAGGGAAAGAGAGCAATGTTTGATGAGCAAATAAGGGGACTAGAAAAAGCATTGATTTCTTGGTTTATTGCTAGTCATAGCCGTGCCAGTTCAGATACAAAGAAGAAGACGATCCAAGTCACGCGAGAACTCACAAACCAAGAATTAAAAGATAGGATAAAACAGTATACCGATCGCTTAACTGATGCGGCAAAAGGAGAATGGGTCGATAAGGCAACGAACGTGGTCAAAGACATAACAAAAGCTTTTAGTTAGAAAACAGAAAAATCTCTGGAACATCCATCCTCTCGCACTACCTAAACTGAGTAAACGCTGGGAACAAAAGTAACCTCTTCGAAAAATAAGGCGCAATCCATAAAAATCTGAAAAACAATTTTCGTGGATTGCGCCTTATTTCTTGAGGCTAAACAATTCTGCCCCGACCGCGATTGAGAAGTTATTTACGTTTCAATCTTTCAAGAAAATAGTCTTCTAATACACCGCCTAGTACAAAGATGAGCCAAGAGTAAGCCCAGCTTCGGGTCATAAAGGACCAAACCATGTAAACGATGAAGATGCCCGGCCAGTATAAACGTTCAAATAAACGAATCGCTTTTGCTGAGTCTCCGTACATGTGTTGAGATGCTCGTGGTCCTGGCTCATCTTCATCTGAGATAAAGAACGTGCCTTCAGCGACTTTTGAAAACCAAGTGTAGATGATGCTGACGTAGACGATAAAGAAGACGCCGAGTGCCACGGAAGCAAAGAAAAGTAATAAAGCGAATCCAATCGGTAAGCCAAAGGCTCTATTCGTCAAGATAGGTGTGACCGAAAGGATACATAAAATGATACCGAAAACTAGTCCTACTCGAAAACTTTTCGCATAGGCTTCTGTTTGTTGTCTTGCTTCGATTTTTACTTGTTGTGAATAGGGTCGATCATTTAGTTTCTTCTTACTAGCTGAATAGCTCAAACTTGTAGTAATAATCAAACCAACGCCTAAAGCGACCAGAAGAAACATTGCCAGAAAACCGATGATCTCGCTAATACCATTAGCAAAAAATAAGAGCATTCCTACAGCTAAGATACAACTAGCAATTCCTGTTGAAAGAAAAAGGGAGAAACGACGGACTTGGTTCCAAAATGAAATCACTTCATCGAGTTCAATCTCGTTTTCCCAGACTTCTTCGTCAAAAGAGAACCGAGAAAGTTCCAATTCTTGGAGGATCTCATCAATAGAACCAAATTCACTGATGACTGCACCAATGGCTTCATGCTCTGATTTTCCTTCTTCTAATAATCCGTGATACTGATCTTCCATGATTGCCAATAGGTCTTCTTTGGCTTTTTTTGTTTCAGGTGTATTCGGTACATTTAAAAATAAACTATCTAGATAATCCTTAATGGTTTTCATGTTTCTCCTCCTTGTAGAAAACGGTCAACAACGATTTTTGTTTGCTGCCACTCGTCTTTTTTTTCTTCTAATAATTTCTTCCCAGCACTACTGATTCGGTAATACGTTCGTTTCTTGCCATGGGTGACTTCGCCAGGATAAGAAAGGATCAGCCCTTGCTTTTCTAGGCGTGTAAACGCGGAGTATAAGGTTGTTTCCTTGATGATATACATTGAATCAGTTCCCTCGCGAATCTGTTTAGAGATTTCGTACCCGTAGGAATCTTCTTTGGAAAGAATCGATAAGATGATGGCATCATTATACCCACGAATTGCATCACTTGATATCACTCGATCGCCTCCTTTATAATTACTACATCTGTCGTAATAATTATAAAACAATTACTACGACAGGTAAAGTAAATAAAATGAATTACTTAGAATTCAGTCTTAGGTCTGAGTCTTTTTGGTAGAAATCGATCAGTAGAGACAATACATGTAGAAATGTAGCAATGTTCAGTCTAGATGTTTATTTCTTTTAGTCTCATTTGAGCTTTTATGAGTGATTTGGTACAATTGATATAAATATAATGAAAAGGAGGGACATATTTAATGGGCAGCTTGACTAAAATAACAGAAACAGATAATTATTCTAGATATCATATTAGCTTTAGTCATGCAATTATTTTTGTATTTTCTATCCAAGGCATCAGTGCGCTTAAAAATAGAAAAACCAATCAAAAATAAATGACCATTCAATATGTTTATTCCATTTTTAGCTAAGTACCAGATAAATGAAATAACAACAGGTCATGAATTTCTTCATGGCTTTTTTGATTGGTCTTAAGGAGCGAGAAATTGTATATTCAAGCGAATAAGATCAGTAAAAATTATAGTGGTGTACCTCTTTTTGAAAATTTGAGTTGCACACTCAATATGCAAGACAAAATCGGATTGATCGGACAAAATGGAACTGGGAAAACAACTTTTCTTCAAATGTTGATCGGATCTGAAGGTGTTGATGAAGGGACAGTTAGTAGGAAAAAAGGGCTGTCGATTGGTTATATTCCACAGAAAATTGAAAATGGCTCAATCGCTACTTTTGACTATGTGTATCAAAGCTTCAAAGACATCCAAGAATTGCAAACACAACTCAATTACTATGAAGAAAAAATGTGTATCGCAACGGAAGATCTGGACCATATCATGAAAGTATATGGCGACTTGCAGCAACGATTTGAGACGATGGGCGGATATGGATTAGAAGATCGGATCACGAGTGTTTTGAAAGGATTAGACCTTGCAGAACAAATTGAAACACCGCTCGGTCAATTAAGCGGAGGCGAACGTATTCGAGTAGAATTAGCCAAAGTATTATTACAAGAAAATGATGTCCTTCTATTAGATGAGCCAACCAATCATCTTGATCTCGACTCCGTACAATGGTTAGAAGAATATCTGAGATTGACAAATTGTGCGTTCCTCGTGATTTCCCATGATCGTGCGTTCCTTGACAATGTAGTCAAAAAAATCATGGAGATCGAGGACGGTCAGATAATCGAATATTCGGGAAATTATAGTCGTTACATGACGTTGAAAAAACAACGGATACAGGAACTTCAAAAAAATCATGAACTTCAGCAAAAAGAAATCAAACGATTGAAAGGAATGATACGACGCTATCGCCAATGGGGGAATGAAGGAGACAACGAAGCATTCTTTAAAAAAGCAAAAGAAATCGAGCGTAGATTAGAAAAAATGATACTGATAAATGCGCCTAAGGTCCCCCGCAAAAAACTAACTACAATCAGTCAAGATGATCTGTCGGGGAAAGAAGTGTGGGTTGCCAAAAATATAAAGAAAACAGTAGGTAAAAAATATTTGTTTTCAGATAGTTCGTTTAAGGTCTATCGTGGTGAGCGGATCGCCATATTAGGTAAGAATGGTTCTGGGAAATCAACGCTATTAAAAGTAGTGATGGGGGAAATAGGAGTAGATGAAGGGGCCATTAAAACTGGCGCAAGTTTGTCAATTGGCTATTTACCTCAACACTTAACGTTTGATCAACCAGAACAACGGATATTGAATTATGTTAAATACCTGATACTTGATGAACAGAAAGCACGACAAGTATTAGCGAATTTTGGATTCTTCAGTGGGGATGTTGCTAAAAGGATCAAAGATCTTTCTGGCGGAGAACAAGTAAGGCTGTACCTCTTGAAACTGTTCCAAAAGAAAATCAATGTATTGATCCTAGATGAACCAACCAATCACTTGGATATCTATGTAAGAGAAGAAGTCGAAGAATTATTGTCTACATTTACCGGTACCATTTTAGCAGTTACTCATGATCGCTATTTCTTGCGAAAGAATTTCGATCAGATCTTATTAGTGAAAGATAAAAAAATCGAAAAGTTGTTGTATGAGGATCATTCATTTTAGCTCAAAAAAGTATATAAAAAATAGTAGTAAGCTCAGCGATGCGTGAGCTTACTACTATTTTGTTTTGTTGTTGCGCTTACCAATCATTAAGCTGGTTTGCGATGAGCATATCAAATTACATTGCGATGAACCAGTAACCGATCAAGATGATCCCTAGAATGATACGATACCAGCCAAAAACAGTAAAGTCATTACGTTTCAAGTAGTTGATCAAGAACTTGATCGCAAAAATCGAAACGATGAATGAAACCACAGTACCTACTAAAAGAATAACTGTTTCTTCCATTTGGAAGCTGTTGCCATCAGCAAGGTATTTCACGATCTTTAATCCACTGGCACCAAACATCACTGGAATGCCAAGGAAAAATGAGAACTCAGTGGCAACGAAGCGGGAAGCACCAATCAGGATTGCTCCAAGGATCGTAGCGCCGGAGCGTGAAGTCCCTGGTATCAAAGCCAAGACTTGGAAAGCCCCAATCAGAATCGCTGCTTGGAAAGTCAAATCATTCAGGTTTGACCAACGAGGTGTTTTATTTTTGTTTCGCTTTTCAACAATGATGAAACCGATACCGTAAACGATCAAGGCGATCGCTACTGGTAAAAATTTATAAAAATGGGCATCTAACCAATCGTCCAATAATAAACCAATAATAGCTGCTGGCACACAAGCAACAAGTACTTTTGACCATAAAACCCACGTATCTTTTTTCTCGTTCGAGGATTTGCTAGGAGCAAAAGGGTTCAACTTGTGGAAATACAAAACAACGACGGCTAAGATCGCTCCTAATTGGATCACGACATTGAACATCGACATGAATTGTGAACTCGCATCAAGCTTGATGAATTCATCTGCTAAGATCAAATGTCCTGTACTACTGATTGGCAGCCACTCTGTGATTCCTTCAATGATTCCTAGAATCGCTGCTTTTATGATATTTGCAAAAAACATAAATTCCTTCCTTCCCAATTAAAATACAACATTTAGTATACCGTTCTTTGTTTCCAAAGCCAAATTGTTTCTTTGAGATTCATACAAAAATAAAGGACTTCAAAAAAAGTACACTGAAATCAAAAGACTTCAATGTACTTATTCAATGACTCATCACATAAATGATTCTCTTGTCTGTTGTTTTCCTTGTTCGATATAACTGGTATCGTTGACACTTTCAATTGAAAAACGACCATTTTTATAGGTTACTTTTGTGACACTACCATTTAACAATCCAGCACGAACTGGTTGAGAAGGATCGATCAAGCTAAGAAGAAAAGCAATCGTTAGGCCGTGGGAGACGACTAAAACATTGCCACCATTGTTCTTCTCACACTGATGGGCGATATCTTCAAAACCTGACCAGACACGTTCTTTTAATTCGGCATAAGGTTGCGCCCAGCCAGCAGTATCCGTCTCATAGATGGCATTAGCGATTTGTTCAAAGGTCACATCTGTGGTGAACATCTCATCGTATGTTTGAAAATTTAGTACACGAGGAATGACACCCCACATCTCCATATCGTAGCCACCTTCTAGCGAACCAAAACACCATTCACGAATCCGTTTATCAATAAAGTAAGGAATTTCTTTCCCTTTTGTATGTTCGCTTAAAACGATCCGTGCCGTTTCGATTGCTCGGCCACTGTCGCTTGAATAGGCGTAAGAAAAATCGATATCTTTTAGACCTTTACCTAAAAAATGGATACCTTCTTGTCCTTGTTTCGTCAATGGTGTGTCACACCAGCCTTGCACACGTTCAATCGTATTGAACATTGTTTTACCATGACGGACGATATACAGGGTTGTTTCACTCATGTTGAACGACCTCCTAAGTTTGATTAAGCGTTAAAAAATGGGTTTGTTTTTTTCTCGTGTTCAATCGTTGTTGGTTCTCCATGGCCAGGATAGACCACAAATTCATTTGGTAGAACAAAAAGCTGTGTCGTGATGCTATAGAGTAACTGCTCTAAATTACCGGTGTAGAGATCGGTGCGACCGATACTCCCTTTAAAGAGTGCGTCTCCAGATATCACGAAGTCATCGAAAATAAAGCTAACACTACCGGCTGAATGACCAGGTGTTGGAACGACTTCAAATGACATATTCCCAAGACGGTATTGTTTCATTTCAAATTCATATTCCGCAGGAGAAACAATGATATTATCCATATCATCATGGCGACCAAGTCCTGAGAGATTCAAGATGGGATCTCCAAGCCATTCTTGTTCTAATGGACTGACATAGACAGGGATGTCATAGGTATTTCTCAATGCTTCGACAGCGCCAATGTGGTCGTAATGCGTATGAGTCAATAAGATAGCGACAGGTTGTTGCTGGGTCTTCTTGATTTGTTCTTGGATCATTTCAGCGTCAGCTCCTGGATCAATGATCAGAAGCGCTTCGTCGTTGTAGACAAGGTAACAGTTTTCCTCGATTGTTCCAGTTTTTAATTGTAAAACATGCATAAAAGGAAACCTCCAACTTTTAAAAATTCTTTCTTCTATCGTTCGATATAAGTATAACGCAAATATGGATCAGAAACAAAAGTGTCTACTTTTATAACATCAGTTATCTGAATTGTCAGATTATATGAAAAGTGTTTAAAAATTTTAAACGGAAGAATAGAAAATTTTCATTGATTTTTCATTTACTCTTGTTACATTGAGTGTATCCAAAAATCCAAATTCTATATCCTATATCCCTGCTTATCCGAGCAGGGTGTTTTTGTTTTTTGCGAAACGGTCTATTTTGCGGTACTCTAATACAAGAAGGAGGCGACCATGGTGAAAAAATCTAAAATATCCGTCCGTCACTTAGTCGAGTTCATCTTGCGTCGCGGAAGTATCGATAATCGAAAGAAAAGTAATCATACCGCCTTGGAAGGTGCAAAAATCCACCGCAAGCTCCAAAAAGAAGCAGGCGAAGAGTATCAAAAAGAAGTGTTCTTACAAACCAGTGTACAGCTTGATCCTTATGAACTGATCGTTGAAGGACGAGCAGATGGTATCTTCAAAAAAGATGGTGTGTACCACATCGACGAAATTAAAACGTCGGAACCACGCTTTGAAGATTTAGAACCCGAACAAGTCGAATTGTTTTTTCATCAAGCAAGAGTGTACGCCTATATTTATAGTCAAGAAAACAACTTAGAGGAGATCAACCTCCAGCTAACCTATTATCAAACCACAGAAGAAGTCATCACACGGAAAGTGGAACATCAGACGAGAGAACAACTGGAAGTGTTTTTTAAAAAACTGACCGAGGATTACCAAGAGTGGCTGATTTTTCAGCAAAATTGGCGTACGGTACGTAATGCCTCATTGATGGCACTAAAGTTTCCATACGAAGAGTATCGTAAAGGACAAAGGGAACTGGCAGTTGCTGCCTATAAAACGATCCGGACAAAACAAAAACTGTTCGCGGAAGCTCCCACTGGTACTGGAAAAACGATCTCTACATTATTTCCATCCTTAAAGGCGATCGGAGAAGATGAAGGAGAACGTATTTTTTACTTAACCGCGAAAACCATTACGAGACATGTGGCTGAAGATGCGTTAGCAGCGTTAAAAGATGTTGGGGCTGAGACAAAAAGTGTGACCTTGACAGCTAAAGATAAGATTTGCTTCTTAGATGAGACCACGTGTAATCCAGACCAATGCCCTTATGCCAATGGCTATTATAATCGAATCAACGAGGGGTTATGGGATTTATTAAACCACGAAAACCAGATTACTCGTGAGGTAATTGAGAAATATGCGAAGAAACATACCTTATGCCCATTTGAACTCTCTTTAGATGTCAGTTTATGGTGTGACGTGATCATCGGGGATTACAACTATCTGTTCGACCCAACGGTTTACTTGAGACGATTTTTTGATGAAGAGAAAAATGAAGATCATCTTTTCTTGATCGATGAAGCACACAATTTAGTCAATCGTTCAAGAGAAATGTATTCTGCTGAATTATCTTATGGAAAAGCACGTAAAGTCTATGGAGAGATCCCGAAGGAATTTAAAAAACTACGTCGTCGATGGAATCGTCTTTTAAAAGCTTTTGATCAGATCCAAGAAATTGCTCTTGAAGAAGGATGGAACTATCATCATCAAAAAGCCCCAGCAGATTCATTGATCAACGCAGGGTTTCAACTCGGTGAATTTATTCAAGAATGGTTGGCTGAATATCCTGAACACCCGATGCAAGAGCAAATTTTAGGATTTTATTTTGACTTGAATCATTTTTTAAAAATCAGTGAATTCTATGACGATCACTATGAAACAACTGTAGAGAAAAGTTACCATGATTTGATCGTGAAGCAATTTTGCATCGATCCTAGTTTATTTTTAGAACAATCGTTGAATAAAGGACGGAGTAGTCTTTTGTTTTCTGCGAGTTTTTCACCACTTTCTTATTATCAAGAAACATTAGGGGGCAAAGAGAGTTTAGCGTATCGCTTACCTAGTCCATTCCCAATTGAGAATCAACAAGTACTTATAGCAAGTTATCTTGAAACGACGTATCGCAAAAGAGAGCAGAGTATGCCACGTTTAGTCGAAACGATTCAACGTTTCATTCAAGGGAAGAAGGGCAATTATATGATTTTCTTTCCTTCCTATCAATATTTGGACCAAGTCGCCGAAGTGTTCAAAGAAACTTACCCTTCGACTCGCACACTTATCCAAGGAACCCAGTTGAATGAACAAGAACGAGAAGATTTCTTAGCAGAATTTATAGTCGAACCGCAAGAAACATTAGTAGGCTTTTGTGTACTTGGCGGCATTTTTTCAGAAGGAATCGATCTACGCGGATCACGCTTGATTGGTAGTATGATCGTTGGTGTGGGCTTACCACAAATGAATCATGAGCAAGAGTTGATCAAATCTTACTATGATGAAAAAGAACAACTAGGTTTTGCTTATGCTTACCAGTTACCAGGAATGAATAAAGTATTGCAAGCAGCTGGGCGAGTAATCAGAGATATGGAAGATCAAGGCATTGTGCTTTTAGCAGATCAACGCTTTGTCTCATCAAATTATCGTAAACTTTTCCCGCCACATTGGCACCAAGCAAAAGAAGTTCGAACAGTTGAGGCACTATCACAAACTATCCATCAGTTTTGGCAAGACCACTAAAAAAGGACAAAGCAAAATGCTTGTCCTTTTTTAGTGATATCTCAATAGTACCCATGAACTAACGGTAGTTTGTAAATTGCAATTCGATCGGCAAGTCTAGTTTTCTTAAAAGTGCGATCACAGCTTGTAGATCATCGCGATTTTTACCAGTTACTCGGATCTGGTCTTCTTGGATCTGTGTTTTCACTTTTAGTTTTTCATTTTTGATCGCGGTCGTGATCTTCTTGCCATTATCGCGGTCGATCCCATTGACTAGATCAGCAGATTGGCGTGCTTTACCACCTAAAGCGTGTTCCGTTTCAGAAAAGTGGATATTTTTGATTGGCACATTGCGTTTATTCAATTTTCCAAACAAAACATCTTTGATTTGTTCGATTTTAAATTCATCGTCACTTAGCACAACTAATTTATTTGTATTCTCTAACTTGATCTCAACCGTTGAATCCTTGAAATCGAAACGGTTAGTTAATTCTTTCGTGGTTTGTTGGATTGCATTTTTTACTTCTTCAACAGATACTTCTGAAATGATATCAAAACTTGCATCTTTTGCCATAATGTCCTCCTCGTTCATTCGGTTTTCTTTTATTGTAGCATAGGCTTATTTTTTTTGTGACATCTTTACTAAAATTCTTCTCATTTAAGTAGTCGCTATTTTATTTTCTGGAAGAAACTGTTATTCTTACATTTGGAATAAACTTGAAAAGGAGAGGTGCTTGTGAGCAGATTCATGACTGTCTATCAAAGAAACGAAAATCTTAAGAAAATAGTGGTTATCTTGATGACCGGTTTGTCTGCAGCGGTGGCATTGAATTATTTTTTGATTCCAGCCAACGTCTTTTCTGCAGGAATGAACGGGATTGCCCAAATCATTGCTTCACTATTATCTGAATGGGTCCATATAGATGTCGATACTGGAACGTTTATTTTTCTATTGAATATTCCTGTATTTATACTAGGCTTTTTAAAAGTCGGAAAACGTGCAACTGTACTTAGTTTCATCAACGTTGTTTGTGTGTCAGTCATGACGACAGTTTTACCGACAGGACAGGTAACAGATAATATACTGATGAATGCATTAGTCGGTGGTGTTTTACTTGGCGTCGGTGTCGGTATTTCTCTAAAAATGGGTTTTACGACTGGTGGAATGGACATCATTTCATTGGTTCTTTCTCAAACGACAGGGAAAACCGTAGGAAACTATATGCTGATTTTAAATGGCATTATCGTCGTAGCAGCTGGCTTCCTCTTTAATTGGGAAAGTGCTTTGTATACAATCATCTCGATCTATGCAATGACTCAAGTCATCGATGCGATCCATACGAGTCACCAAAAAGTGACCGCCATGATTGTCACTGTGAAACCAGAAGAAGTGACTGCTGAAATTGCGCAACGCATGGTTCGGGGGATGACTCTCTTACCTTCAGTTGGTGGATATTCAAAACGTGAAGGAAAAATGATCATGATGGTCATCACACGTTACGAAATGTATGATCTTGATCAAATCGTCCATGAGATCGATGAAGATGCGTTCATCAATATTTTACCAACGCATTCCGTTTTTGGTCGCTTTGCCAATGAGAACGAACAAAAAATGTATCGTTCAACAGGGGTTCTTCCTGAAATCAAACATGCATCTAAAAAGGCAAAAAGCAAATAAAAAAGTAATAGGCAAACAAATCTACCTCTTTGTTTGTCACCTTTGAACCGAATAACTGGTGGAAAAAGAAATAAGTTCTTAGGAACTAAGAGGATCTATAAAAAAATTTGAAAAACAATTTGCGTAGCTGTCACCTTAGTTCTTGAGGTGAAAGACTTCTGTCCAGACCTTGCTAGCCAAATGAATATTTACAAACCTCTTAAAAAAAGGTATGATAAACAAAAATTGTGAGAAGGAGAATCCGAAGAATGAGTGAACAAAAATGGTCTGCTGAAGAAGTAGATGAAATCAAAGAGCGAATTCTCACCGCGTTAGAAATGGTGATTGACCCAGAACTAGGAATCGATATCGTGAACCTAGGTTTGATCTATGAAATCGAATTTGACCCTGAAAATGGAGATACCGTTGTTAAAATGACTTTGACAACGATGGGCTGTCCGTTAGCTGATATCTTGACTGAATCGATCCATGATGCACTAAAAGAAGTGCCAGAAGTGTCGAAAGCAGAAGTCAAATTAGTCTGGTATCCCGCTTGGACAACCGATAAAATGAGTCGTTATGCACGAATTGCGCTTGGTATTCGTTAGAAATAACTAATGATTAAATGAACGCTGAACTCTTTTATTAACTTTTAGGAAAAGTTGATAGGAGAGTTTTTTATTATGCAAAATTTTATGTCGATGATTGGCTAGAAGATAGGTTGTTTTGTGAAAAAGAGAGTAGCTTTCACTTATTTCAACTTAAGATATCCCACTGCTATTTAGCACGTCTGGTAGGGGATTTACTATGGAAGGGTCTCAGTGAATAAAGAGACTTAAACATGAAATAACCAATTATCTTTGAAAAGATAATTGGTTGAAGGCTTCAGAATTTCTCATTACTTATTCTTATTCAAGTACTTTTCCAAATACTCGATCTTTGCTAGATCCTTATGATTATTTTTCTCTGCACGGTAACTATCTTTAGCAGAACGTTGATATACTTTCAAATATTGTTCCGCTGTAGGTAAGTAAAAGGAACAGTCATCGATTCTGATTAGAGAGAGTTCATTAAGTGGAATACCTGCAAAGCCGAGAAGACTGTCCACGCTGCCAAACTGGATGTTATAAGAATCTTTTGCAAATTCATGTTCGTGTAAATCAACTAGTTGGTAATTCAACGTTTCCATAATTTTCATGATGCTTTGCCAATTGTGCAAGCGATCTTTGTCGGGTGCCTCCCAACCCCGTGGATCGCCAGGAACATGGATGTCAATGTCTCTTGGTTGCCAGTCGATATCTGTTAAGTAAGACAAGCCTAATGAACCTAGTAGTAGCGGAGTGATCTGTTGCCTGTTTAATTTTTGCGTGATCAATAAAAACTCTTTGAAATAAAGTTCCATGGATTTTCTCCTTTTCTTTGGTTGCATTTATTGTAACAAAGTAGATGTCTAATTTTCCATTTCATCCTGAAAACAAAACTAGATTCTCTCAAAAAGTGAATCTAGTTTTTTATTTCTTGTATTTAAGAAGTGAAGTTGGTGAGTAACTATAAATGTGACTATCGGAGTTGTAAAAAATTGAGTGTGAATGGCTTAGTTTTCCAATTTTTGGTACACTTGATTTACTATCAATCAGAAAGTTGGTGACAGATTGAACCTAGAAGCACAAAAATATTGGGAAAGCTTTTGCTTAAAAAATGGTGTGTCACAAGCGTCATTATATGAAATTTTTGCTTTTGGAAATACGAAAGAACACGCAGATGAATTAGCAGATCTGGTATTGGAAGGGAAGAAAACAGGGACAAGCTCAGGGTATGAGCTTTACCAAATGGATAACGAACCATTACCTAAAGTTGGTGACTACTCCGTCGTTGTGAATAGCTCTAAAGTACCGATAGGCATTATCCAGATTGTCGAAGTGTTGATCCTACCTTGGAAAGAAATCACCGAAGAACTGGCAGCTACAGAAGGTGAAGGCGACTTATCTCTTATGTATTGGCAAAAGGGGCATTACAATTATTTCAAACCTTACTATAAAGAACATGGACTATTGCTCAATGAAGAAACAAAAATCGTCTTTGAACGATTCCAACTTGTTGATCGATATTTGCCGAAAAAAGAGGAAACCAATGCGTATTAATTTAGTAGAAGAAGCAATAGAAAAGAAAAAAATCGTCCAAGAAGTCTTGAATGATTTGCCAGAATGATTTGGCTTGCCAGATTCGACACAAGAATACATCGAGAACTGCCAAAAATATCCGTTGTGGGTCTTGCAAGAAACAAATGAATCAACAGGGTTTATCAGTTTAAAAGAAACAAGTAAAGCCACCGGTGAGATCTATTGTATGGGGATAAAAAAAGCCTATCATCATCGAGGATTAGGTAAGCGATTACTAGATGAACTAGAATCCTATGCAAGAGAACATTACCTATTTTTACAAGTGAAAACGGTCGCCGAAGGGCATTACGCTATCTATGATCAGACGATTGGATTCTATCGAAGGATGGGTTTTGTTGAGCTAGAAGTGTTCCCAACCTTATGGGATGAATGGAATCCATGTTTGGTAATGCTAAAAATTCTTAACTAAAAAAGAAAGCGAAGTTGGAACTCTCGCACATGACAGTTGTCGTTCGTGGTCGTAAATGTTCGACAGAAGTCTTTACGGAGATCTTTGATGCAAAAGAAGTGTATTCGAGTAAGGAAAACAATACTCATTAATTCCAGAAACATTCTTATTGATCGGTGATCTGTGGGTGGCATTGATGGAAGATAAGCAGACAAAGCTTCTCAAAACCTACAATCATATTGATTTTCAAATCACTCCGGAACAACTTCTTTGTTATACAGAACAACTTCGTCTTCTAGACCTCAAAATTGAAGAAGGACGTTCGCGGGTATCAGTAAACATCCATGCGGGCAATCTAAATGATCGTTTGAAGAGGTATGAAGAATAACTATAAGCTTTCAGGAGTAATGGGATGATTAAAAAAGTGAAGAAACTAGACCAAGAGATAATGGACCGACTACTAGCTATTTGGTTAACGACCAATATCAGTACACATGATTTTATTGATGAGAAATATTGGTATGAGAAAAAAGCGTTGTTGAAAAAAGAATTGCCAAAAGCAGAAATTTATTATTGTGAAATGAATAGTCAGATTGTTGGCTTTATGGGCATCGTAGATGAATCTTATTTAGCTGGAATTATTGTAGAGTCAACATATCAAAATAGAAAAATCGGACAAAAATTGATTGAAGCTGCTAAAAAAGAAAAAGAACGAATAAGCTTGCATGTTTATCATAAGAATAAACGAGCGATCCGTTTCTACTATAAAAATGACTTTAGAAAAGTGGATGAACAAATGGATGAATCGACGGGTGAGAAAGAATACCTCATGGTGTGGGAAAGAAATAGACAGATTTAATGACTACAAACCATGGGCAGTCTACTAACGCCTAGGTGTAAAAAAACAAGATCAATCTTTGAAGGTGGATCTTGTTTTTTTCTATGGGATTACTAGCGATCAAGAAGTATAAACGGCAGACTTGCGAGGAAAGCGATCACTCCACAAATGAGTCCAAACAAAATGACGATGCCTACTTTTTTCGATCCGATTTCTGACCTTGTTTCTTTGTTTACGTAGAGGTGCTACTTCTTTGTTTTCCATGAATGCGACAATTTCTTTGTAGGTTTTGATATTCTCTTGTTTTGAGTCCCTCAACTTTTATTGAGCCGTACATGCTGGCGATCCAAAAGATCAAGGGAAGGGCTAATCGCCAATTACCGGGTAAAAATAAGGATGGGCCTACTGAAATCAAGGTGAGAAGCATGAAAACTAGCATGATCTTAGTATATTTGTTCAGTTCAGTAAGGGTAACATTTTCTTTCATCTTTTCTATATCTCCTTTGATTCATTCATCCAAAGAAACGTCAAATAGGACACTCAGCAATAATAAATTATGAATATCAGGATAGCTACGTTCATTCTCCCAGTTTGAAATCGTTTGTCTTGAAACATATAATTTTTCGGCTAATTCTTCTTGGGAGAAAGCTAGTTGTTTGCGATATTTTTTTATTTGATGACTTAAGTCCATAGTATCCGCTCCTTCTTATCTCAGTGTGATCGAAGAGGTCAAAATCGACGATCAAAGGTTTTTGTCATTGCCAGATTTAGCATGTAAAAAGTCTTTGACATGCTTTAAAATGCTGTTTTGTCTGTATTCTTAGTTTTTTGTTATGTAACTGGCGGATCATTGCTTTATTAAAAACCATACGTTTTTTTTGAATAAACTAACGATCCCTTGAATTTATGATATCATACACTTAATCCTCAAAGGATTAATGGATTGGAGGAATGGTTTTGGAGAAGTCAACAAGTGTAGAAAAAAAGAAAGTTTATTTTTTATGTACAGGAAATTCTTGCAGAAGTCAGATCGCTGAAGGGTATGGCCACGAATATCTGGAAGATCAATTTGAAGTTCGTAGCGCGGGAGTAGAGACACATGGATTAAATCCACGTACAGTAAAAGTGATGGAAGAAGATGGCATCGACATTACGAGTCAAACTTCAGACTTGATTGATCCAGATTATTTTAGCCATGCGGACTTGATCATTACGCTTTGCGGAGATGCGTTAGATAAATGCCCAGTGATTCCTGCTCATATCCGTCATGAATATTGGGATCTAGAAGATCCGGCAAAAGCTACTGGTACAGAAGAAGAGATTTTTGCTGAATTTAGAAAGACCCGCGAAATCATCAAGAAAAAAATAAAGGATATGGCTAACTAAGGAAAAAACGCCTGTCGATAATTAAGAATATGCAGTATTTTTTTGGCAACGAGAATTCAATGGATGATTGAATGGAAGAAAAAGATGCCTTTGCAATTGTAAGCGTACCAAAGTGAGTACCGCTAAATGAATGACTTGCTCAAAAAAGTGTATAGTGATATGTGGTTTTCAGTCAAGACATGGAATGAAAATCGTTGAATCAAGTGGATAAAGACGAGTAATGATCTAGAATGTATATTCATTCTAGGATATTACTCGTCTTTTTTTTGAAAATCAGGCATACTAGAATTATAGTTGGATTGGAAACGTTTTAAAACGAATGTATTTTTAATAAGGAGAAGAAGATGAGACCAAAGTCAAAAGAGGAGTTATTGATACTTGCAACTAAAAATTTCGAAAAATTGCAACAGTTGATCGATTCAATACCTGTGGAACAAAGGGAAGCAACATTTGATTTTGAGGAAGTATTTCTTGAAAAAAGAAAAGAAGCACATTGGCGAAGAGATCAAACGATCAAAGACGTGTTGATCCATTTGTACGAGTGGCATTCTTTATTATTAACATGGGTAAAAAGTAATCAATTGGGAGAAGGCGTATCTTTTTTGCCGGAACCCTATAATTGGCGAACGACAGCCGAGATGAATCGTGGCTTTACAAAAAAACATCAGTCTACTACGTTACGTCAAGCGTCTGACTGGTTGAAGGAAAGCCATGCAGAAGTGATGTTACTGGCGAAAACCTTCGATGACGATCAACTGTTCCAAAAAAACCAGTATTCTTGGGTGGGGAATACAACGCTTGGCAGCTATTTCGTTTCTGCTACTTCGAGTCATTATGATTGGGCAATCAAAAAAATCAAACAAAGTCAAAAGTAGAAGCAAAAACAAAAGGGAAATTAAGTGAAACAAGAACAAAAAAATAGGAATCAATAGGATTCCCATTTTTTCAAAATCGTTCTTTTTAGTACCAACCGTTAGCTAACCAGAAAGCTTTGGCTGCATCCCAAGAACCATAACGAGAAGCAACATATTGTTCTGCCACTCTTTCTTGATTGGCAGCAGAGTAGTCACCGTTCAAGTAAGAAGAGTCTAATTGGTAACGGCCGATATAACGTCCGTTTGTTGCTGTATAAGAACCGCT
>NZ_JBIQDM010000011.1:0-114874 GCF_045371165.1 Enterococcus pernyi | reverse complement strand
AACACAGAAGTTAAGCTTCTTAGCGCCGATTGTAGTGAGGGGTTGCCCCTTGTGAGAGTAGGACGCCGCCACGCAAATGAAAACAGTTGAACGAAAGTTCAGCTGTTTTTTTTTGTCTGGATGCGAACAAATTTTCGGTTTTTGCTGAAAAAAAGCAATGGAAATGTTATGATAAATCATGTATAAACAAAAAATGTCAACAGATATCGATCTGTTTTAGTAAAGCGTTACAGACAAACTTATATTTTATTATCTTATATATAGGGAGGTAGTAGCTTAATGGTCAAATTTATTCATGCGGCAGATTTGCATATGGATCGTTCATTTGAAGGATTAGTGGGAATCGATGGAAAAGTTCAAAAGAAATTATTACGGGCTAATTTGACCGTACTTGAGAATATTGTGGAACAGGCAATCAAACATCAGGTTGATTTTGTTTTACTGGTAGGGGATAGCTTCCACCAGAATCGTCCTTCGCTAAAGATCCAAAAGCATTTTTCGGAACAAATCAAGCGCTTAGGAGAACACAATATCTCAGTTTTTTTAACATTTGGTAATCATGATTTTTATCAAAAAGAGAGATATTGGTTTGAATTTCCCGAGAATCTTTCTTTGTTTACTTCGGAAACTGTAGAGACACTGCAAATGACGACGGATGCTGGCGAAACGATTGCACTCAGTGGTTTTAGTTACACAAAACAATGGATCACTGAGGAAAAAGTACCTGAATTTCCCCAACGTTTTGCTGTCGACTACCATATTGGACTCTATCATGGTGAAATTGGGTCAACTCATGGGAATTATGCACCATTTCAAGCAAATCAAATGGAAGCAAAAGGCTATGACTACTGGGCATTAGGCCACATCCATGTTCCAACTAAATTAAATGAAAAAGGGACCATTCTTTATCCTGGTGCACCACAAGGACATACAAAAAAAGAAGAGCCTGCGACTTCAATAGTTTTAGTTGAACTTCAAGGAGCATCTTGTCGAACAACACCTATAAAAGTTGCAGAAGTTTGTTGGAAACGTCAGCAAATTTCTCTCAGAGAAGTGAAACAAACGACGGATGTATTGAAGAAAATCCAACAAGAATTAGTTGAACCCAATAAGATGACTCTCATTGAATTTGAGATCATTGATTATGAACACTTAGATCAGGAAGTGTTGGATCGTATTTATTCTGGAGAATTATTAGATTATTTGAAGGAAGAAACAAACAGGAAATTTTCGAATTTAGTTATTTGGCGTATCTCTACTTTAGAAAGAGATAACAAGGTAAAAATTTCTTTGTCTGCTTCCACATTGATGTTTGAACAACTATTCGAAAATTACCAAACAAAAGAAGATTTTCAGCATATATTACAAGAAGCCTACACAAATCAAGAGGCAATCAAAGTGTTGGATCTGCTACCGGACTTTCAAGAATCTACGATACAAAAGGCCCAAGAAATCATTCGGCAAGACTTTTTGTTTGAGGGGGGTACTGAATGAATATTTTAAAAATCGAAATAGCAGCTTTTGGAAAGTGGCGTCAGCAAACCTTTGATTTTACCTCTGGCAATCAGTTGATTTACGGTGAAAATGAAGCGGGAAAGTCAACAATTTATCAATTTATTCAAGCAATCCTTTTTGGTTTTCCATCAAAAGGGAAGAAAAAGAAAGATTACACACCGAGAGACGGTTCTGCATATGGTGGGAAATTATGGCTGAATCATCCTGTACATGGAGAAATTTATGTTGAGAGATATAAACAACAAAATAGAGGTAAATCGAAGGTTACATGTAATGGCCAAAGTGGAAGTGATGAACTCTTAGAAAAACTACTTTCACCTTTGACGAAAGAGTTATTCCAGCAGGTTTTTACATTTCAACAAGAACAACTGAGTGAACTTGCTCATTTAACAGAAAAAGAATTACATGATGCGCTGATTTCATTAGGAATCACTGGAAGTTCTCATGTCTTTCAAAAAAGACAAGAATATTATCAATCAGCTGATAAGTTGTTTAAAAGAAAAGGTCAAAAATTAGTGATTAATCAGCGACTAAATGAATGGAAACAACTACAAGAAAAGATTCATCAAAAGCAAGGGCAAGAGGCGATCTATAGTGAATGGATCATGGAGGAACAACGACTAGCAGAACAACAACAGCTCTTATTGCATGATATCGAACAAATCAATCAAAAACTTACGCTGTATCATCAACAAGAATTGAATTTCTCTTTATATGAAGAGTGGCAATCACTGAAAAAAAATATGCTAGCTGAAGTACCGGATGAATCACTAATACAAGATTTAGAAGTATTTACCAAACGTTATCAACAAATGAACGAACGTCTGGAAGAACTTGAGGCTTCGTTAGAGCGACATAGTGGGATGGATCAACAGTCTGCACGTTATTATTTTTATTTAGAACAAGAACAAGAGTTGAAAGCACTACAGCAAAAGCAATTTTCAACTGAGCAATTAATGGATGAGTGGCAAAGACTGCAAGTAGAGACAAGGGAAACAGCGTCAGAATTGAAAATCTTAGAACAACGTTGGCGCTGGGATCGATTGCAACGACCACAGGAATTTATTGATGATCCAGAGTGGCGTTCTTTGTATACGATGGCGCAACAATTAAATGATGAACACAGTCAGTTAGCGATTCGTTTTGATATTGTGAAGGAACAGCAACAAACACTAGAAGCAGAGATCAATGAATTAGAACTAGCCCATCCAACGCTGATCCAAACAAGACCGACCCAGGATGTTCCAGAAAAACAATCCTTTTTCAAATTTTACGTTAGTGCGTTAGTGTTAGCTGTGATTGGTTTAATCTTACCTATGCCTGGAAAAATATTGGGGCCATTGCTTGCTTTGGGAGTGGTTGGCTATACGTTGACTCGTAGAAAACCTAAGAACACTACAGACCAAAATTTGCCAGAAATCAAAGGGAAATGGCAAGAGAAACTAGGACAACTGGATATTGTATTGGCACAATTAGAAGAGATTACTCAAACAATCAATGAGAATAAACGAAAGCAACAAAAAATGGAACAATCAGTGGCTGATTTTGCCTATCATCACTCATTAGGAATAATGAACACGCTTGAAACGATGAAAAATGAGGGCCAAGAAGTAACAGATTATCAAAAGCTTTATGCTGTTTTCCAAAAAAAGCAACAACGAGAACGTGAGATACAGGAACAACTCTTACAGATAGATGGGGAACTTGACCTAGCAAAAGAATGGCTACCGCTCCAACATAAATCTCTCTCGGAAAAAATGGCGCTATTAACCACGTTCATCCAAGAGATGGAACAAATGAAATATGCTAGAAGTTATCAACAGAATACTTTATTGAAGCAAGAAATCAACGCATTGAAAAAGAAACAAAAAATGTGGTTGGAGGAATACAAAGAACAATTTATTAGAGCAGAACTTTCTTACCCATCAGAAGTACCGATTTTTTTACAAAAGGCGGAGCAAACGAAGCAACAACAAGCGCGTTTTGAAGAATTGACGCATATTCTTTCCCCAATTTTTAAAACTGTCATTACTTATAGCCAGTTGCAGACTCAGATTGCTCATGAATCCGAACGATTGCAAGAACTAAAGAGGGAAGAAAGTAGGAAGAGTGAGCAACGTCAACGTTTGCAGTTGCAAATTGAGGGATTACAACAAGACGGGACATTAGATGAATTATATCAACAGGAAAGTCTACAAAAAGCACAACTACAAACTTTATTTGAAGAGTGGGGAGGCTTAGTGATTGCTGGGACATTTTTAGGTGATCTTTCGACAGAATTAAGTGAACGGCAATTACCACAGTTACTCAAATTAGCTGGAGACTATCTAAGTATCCTAACTGATCGACAGTACCAAGAAATACAATTGAAAAACGATACACTGACATTAACAAATGGTGCAGATGAGTTTCCAATTTATGAACTATCGACAGGGACAAAGGATCAGATGATTATGGCGATGCGTTTTGCATATCTTGCTTTGGAAGCGAAACGTTCGATCTGTCCAGTGATCATTGATGATGGCTGGCTACACTACGACCATAAGAGAAAATACCGTTTAGCTAAACTACTAGCTGAATTTAGCAAAACCTATCAAGTAATTTGCTTGTCTTCTGATCAAGAAATGGTAAGCTATTATCATGAGCTAGAACAATCTGTGAGAAAGTTAGAAGGTGCAAATAGTGAAAAAAATACGTGAATTAGTCGTTGATGAACAATTCGAACAATTCGTTTTGATCAAAAATGCAGATGTAAGAATCGCTAAGAACGGTAAGAAATTTATCGCTTTTACATTTCAAGATACATCAGGAACAATTGATGGCAAATATTGGGATGCATCAGAGGACGAGATCAAAAAATTTACACCGGGAACAGTTGTCTTTTTAAATGGTAAACGCGAGGTCTATCAAGGAAACCCTCAAGTTAAAATCTTGCATATGCGTTTAACAAAAGTTGATGAACCGAGTGATCCCAGTTTGTACATGGAAAGAGCACCATTGAGAAAAGAAGAAATGGAAGAAGAAATCAACCAATTGCTATTTGAGATCACCAATGCACATTGGAATCGAATCGTACGTTATTTACTCAATAAATACCAAAAACAATTTTTTGAATATCCAGCAGCAAAACGAAATCATCACGCATTTGCTAGTGGATTGGCTTATCACACAGTATCGATGTTACACTTAGGTAAAGCGATTGCTGATGAATATCCCGAATTGAATCGCCCGCTACTTTATGCGGGAATTATCTTACATGATTTAGGGAAAGTAATCGAGTTGTCTGGCTCAATGGCAACAGAATACACATTAGCAGGTAATTTAGTAGGGCATTTAGTTTTAATTGATGAAGAAATAACAAAAGCTTGTTTAGCGTTGAAAATCAGTGAGGAAGAAGAAGATGTGCTGATCTTACGTCATATGGTTCTATCACATCATGGATTATTAGAATATGGTTCGCCTGTTCGACCTCGAATCATGGAAGCTGAAGTCTTACACCAAATCGACACGATCGATGCTTCAATGCAAATGATGACTACTGCGATTCGTCAAACAGAGCCAGGGAAATATACAGATCGAATATTTGGGTTAGATAATCGTAGTTTTTATGTACCTAAACAGAAATGATGGTAATTGTTCGATAGACAATGAAAGATACGTAACAATTTATTGATAGCATCTCACTAGTTTTAAAGAGGGCAAGACGGAAGTATTTAGCCTCGATAAATAAGACGACATCCACGAAAATTGTTTTTCAAACTTTTGTGGATGTCGCTTTATTTCCGAAGAGGGAACTTTTGTTCCCACCATTTATTCGCTTTTAGTTGGTTCAAAGAGAACTATGTTCCTAAACATTTTTTTATGAACCCAAAGAATGTTTTACTTTCCGTTAGCAGAGATGGATAATGAGAACTTATCGTATTCAAAAAAGTGGTTTAGGAAGAATTTTCTCTTCCTAAACCATTTTTTAAATACTTTCTAGCATTTATTTTTAATGTCTAGAAGCGTATAGTATTTATTCGTTTGTTGATTCAGTCGTGCTTTGCTCTGTTTCTGATGCTTCAGTAGAATCAGTTGATTTTGTTTCAGAACTCTTTGTTTCTGAGCTTTCTGTTGCTGAGTCTTCAGTTGAAGATGTACTTGTTGTAGCTGAAGTAAATGGTGTCAAGATGTTTTGGAATGCGTCATCTTTGATTTTTACATTCGCTTCTTTTAGTTCTTCACCGATTACTTTTGTTTGAAATTCGCTGTCATTCACTTTTGCTTGAGTCGCAATTTCTTCTAATTGATCTTTGAATTTATCCATGTCATTTCCTTTATCTTGGTTTTTCACCATTTTAACGACATAGTATTCTGTTGCATAAGTAGAAGGATTTGTTGCAGTGATCACATCTGAGATCTCACCGTCTTTAAGTTTGAAAGCAGCTTCTTTTACTTCAGATGGAACAGTTTGTGTTTCTGAATCAAACTTGATATTACCACCATCGTCTTTAGTTGTATCTGTTGATTTTTCTTTCGCTAGTTCTTCGAAATCTTTGCCGTCATCAGCTGATTTCTTAACTTCTTTTGCTTCGTCTTCACTAGCAACTTTGATGATTTGTGCTTCTACTTCTGGGTGGAATGTTTCCCACGTTTTCTTCAAGTCTTCATCTGTCAATTTCACATGAGATTCGATCCCAGCTTTAAAGACAAGATTATTACGAAGGAATTCTTTAAAGCTTTCTTCTGTATATCCTGCAGATTCTAATTGTGTCTCGAAGCTGTCACCATAAGTTTCTTTTGTTTTATTATATTCAGCATCTACTTCTTTATCTGAAACTTTATCATTGTATTTGCTATTGAATACATCATAGATCACCATTTGTTGAAGTAATTGTTGGTTAGCAGATTCAGATTTTGCTTTTTCATAAAAATCAGCGACGGTGATTGTGCCGCCTTTCATGGTTACGATATCCTTGTTTGTATCCCCGCCACCAGAACAAGCTGCTAGTGTTAGAATAGCTAACGCACTTGTCGCAGCTAAAATTATTTTTTTCTTTTTCATTTAAGTTTTGCACTCCTGTAATTTATTATTGGTTTTCACAAATATTACTATACCATATCTATGAGCGAATAAAAACGTTCTGACTGATAGTTTCAAACAAAATTCAAATTTTTGTCACATTCCATACATCTAGGTACATGAAAAAGACATATAGTTATCAAAAGCGCTTGATTTTTGATCATTATTGCACGTCTGTCAAGCTTTCAGGTAAATGTGCCGAAAGTTTTTCTACTTGTTCTTGGATTTGTGTCACTCGTGGTTCTGCTTGGAATTTGAAATTTTCAAGGTCTTTTTCGATTGATTCTTGAAAAGATGGGATAACAGTTTCAGCTGTTCTTTTTGTTTCAGATAACGCGTGTTTAAAATGATTTAAACTGTTATTTAATTCGTTAGTTAATTCAGTTGCTTCATCTAATTCTGCAATCAATTTCTCTCTGGTCTCATTTCCACTACGTGGTGCAAATAATAATCCTGCTGCTGCACCGGTAACAGCACCGAATACTAATCCTTTTAGAAAATTTTTAACCATGAATCGTCACCTGCTCTTTGATTTTTTCTTGGATAGCAGTCATTTCTTCCGTTGTATAATTTGCTTGATGGTTTCCAAAGTGAATGGAGAAGTCATCTTGTTTACTATAACGCGGGATTAAATGGATATGGGAATGAAATACAGTTTGATAGGCTAGTTCTCGATTATTATTGATAATATTTAAACCTTCCATTTCGGGAAATGCTTTTTCGATGGAACGAGCGATTTTTGGGATACGGGCAAAGACATCACTGGCTAATTCCTCGTTGTAATCAAAGATATCAGTTACGTGTTCTTTAGGAATGATCAATGTGTGTCCTTTAGTTGATTGAGAGATATCTAAGAACGCATAGATTTTCTCGTCTTCATAGATTTTATAGCTAGGGATCTCTTGATTGATGATTTTACAAAAAATACAATTGTCCATATAAAAACACCTTTCTTCTATTCAAATTTCGTTACCTCAACTTTAACATAAGTTCGTGAGAATGCACGTAAAAAATAATTGGACGTGATTTGCTTCGTGGTATAATGAAGACAATATAATAACGGAGGAAGAAATATGAGTTTAAAAATCGAACATGTTACAGGTGGCTATGGTCATTTACCTGTTTTGAAAGATATCAGTTTTAACGTTCAACCTGGAGAAATGGTTGGGTTGATTGGTTTGAATGGAGCAGGAAAAAGTACAACGATCAAACATATTATCGGTTTGCTTGAACCAACGAAAGGCAAAATCGAGATCAATCAATTATCCCTTAAAAAGGATGTAGAAAATTATCGTAAACAAATTGGTTATATTCCAGAAACACCTTCATTGTATGAAGAACTTACGTTAAAAGAACACATTGAAGTAACGGCGATGGCTTATAACATTCCAATGGATATTGCAATGAAACGGGCAGAAAAGTTGTTACACACGTTTCGATTGTCCAATCGGTTAGAGTGGTTTCCAGCGAATTTTTCAAAAGGGATGAAACAAAAAGTCATGATTTTGTGTGCTTTTTTGATTGAACCATCTTTGTATATCATTGACGAACCTTTTCTAGGGCTAGATCCGTTGGCAATCAATGCTTTGTTGGAATTAATGGTCGAGATGAAAAATGAAGGATCGGGTATTTTGATGTCTACGCATATTTTAGCCACTGCTGAAAAATATTGTGACCGTTTTGTTGTTCTTCATGAAGGAGAAATCAGAGCAGATGGCACGTTAGCAGAGTTGCAAACTGCTTTTCGAATGCCGGAAGCATCCCTAGATGAAATCTACATCGCATTGACGAAGGAGCAAGGTTATGAATGATTTTTTTCAAAAAAGACTAGCAAAACATCATAAAAAAATGATGAAATATTTACGCTATGTATTCAACGACCATTTTGTATTAGTCTGTTTATTTTTGATTGGGGGTCTAGGCCTTTATTATTCTAACTGGCTAAAAACACTTGAAGCTCCTTTTTCGATGGGAGGTATCATCGTCTCATTGATTTGGATGATTTGCTTGATCGTTGGGAAAATCGCGACTTTTGCGGAGCCGGCAGATTTAGTTTTTCTTTTACCGAAAGAAAAAGAAATGAAAGGCTATTTGCAACGAGCTTTTCGTTATTCTTGTATTTTTCCTATGGTTTTTCTAGGATTAGTGTGTGGATTTGCGATGCCGTTAGTTGTGGTTTCAACGCAACAACCATTTTCGCTATTTTTTGTTTATCTACTTATACTATGGAGTTTGAAGTCTAGTCATTTACAAGTGAAGCGAGTAGATTTTTATCGTATGGAAGAAACACGTAAAAACCTGTTTAAATATGGTTGGTGGGTCTCGTCATTTGGGATCTTACTTCTTTCTTTTTATGGGAATATTTGGTTGGGCTTGATTCTTTCATCTGTTCAAGCTGGGATCTATTATGGGTTCTTATGGAAAAAACTGTCCGCTCATTTGGACTGGGAAAAAATGATCCAATTAGAAAAACAACGTTTGCACCAAATCTATCAGTTCATCAATTTGTTTACAGATGTGCCGGAGATCACCGCGAAAGTCAAAAAGCGCCGTTATCTTGATCCGGTGTTACGAGGAATCAAGAAAGAAACGAAAAACACGTATTTTTATTTATTTGTTCGACGTTTTGCTAGAGGGTCAGACTTTATTGGTTTGTACGTACGTTTGACAGTGATTGGCTCGATCATTATCGCCGGAATCAACGATCTATACTTTACTTTAGGTATTGGCTCATTATTTCTATATTTGATTGGCTTTCAGTTATTACCGTTATACAGTCAGTTTCGCTATATGATCTTGGTCCAATTGTATCCTATCCCACAGAGTCAAAAAAGTGGAGCACTCCAACGTCTTTTGACGTGGTTATTGACTTTTGTTGCTGTTTTATTTGGAGTGATCGCTGCTGTTGTTCTTGATGGAAATGAGAGATGGCTACCTATCTTGGTCTATCTTGTTGTCAACGGACTCTTGATCAAATGGTACGTGCCATCGCGGCTCAAGAAGGTTGCGGAGTAGCCTTGAGAAATCAAGCAGAAAAATTTTATTATTTTACGAGAATAGATCACAAGAATTGTGGGGAAGTCCGAAATTACTTTATGTTTTTTCGAACTTTCCTATTTTTTTCCATGGTCAAAAAAGGATGTATTAAACCTTATTAATAGGAAGAAATCACTAGGGACTTTTTTTATTTTGATAAAAGTTGGTTTTTTAGAAGGCAAAACATAGAAAAAGAACGTATATGTGCTTGACGTTCAAGACTTGGGCGACTAGAATAATAGATACTGCAAACATATAGTAGAGGACGGGAGAATGCGCGATGGAGTTTCAGTTAGACCAAGAGTGGCGGTTACGCCCCATCAAAGGTGACACAGGAAAAACATACATAGGCATGCGTGATAAAGACAAAGTTTTTATCAAGAGGAACACAACGCCAATGCTCGCTGCACTCTCTCGTGAAGGCATTACGCCTAAATTAGTGTGGACTAAGCGAACAGGAGATGGCGATACCTTGACCGCACAAGAATGGCTGGAAGGCCGCTTGTTGACGCCTAGTGAGATTGGCCAAAGAAATGATGTCATTGATGTACTTTATCATCTACATCATTCAACGTCTTTAAAAACCATGCTTTCTCGAATTGGTGGTAGAGTATTGACACCCCAGAAAATGCTGCAATATTATGAACAAGATTTGCCGGATAGCTTAAAAAACAATCAATTTTTACAACTCGTTTATCGCTATTTGTGCCAACAAGTTCCTTCGGTAGACAAGGAAAAATTAGCGGTCGTGCATGGAGATGTCAATCATCGGAATTGGTTAGTCTGTAAAAATTATTTATATTTAGTTGATTGGGATTCAATCATGTTCGCTGATCCAGCGGTAGATATCGCGACTATTTTAGGAAATTACGTGCCATTGTCTAGTTGGAATCAGTGGTTGATCAGCTACGGTATCCGACCAACAGATGAAATTTTAGAAAAACTACATTGGTATGCGGTGATGAACCTATTACAAGAAATCACACGCTACTGCAAACGTGAAGATTATCGACGAATGAATGAAGAGATTTTACAACTCAAACGAATTTTTAGTGGTTAAGCTCGGATATTCAGTTGATTTTTTTATTTTTAGGGGTAATACCAATAGCGGTTTACAATAAATTCAGTGAAATACAAGGAACAATCTTTTATAGGAATAGAGAGGAAGAAAAAGATGCGTGTTCGCAACCGACCAAATGCAGCAGAAATGCTAGCCGCTCATCCAGAGATCGTCATCAGTGAGCCAACAAAATGGCGTGGAAAATGGAAAGAATTATTTGGCAATGATCAACCAATCCATATTGAGATCGGCATGGGAAAAGGACAGTTTATTACTGGGATGGCCAAAGCTCATCCAGAAATCAATTATATTGGGATCGAAATGCAAGTAAGTGTCGTGTCTATTGCTTTAGATAAAGTATTGGAGGAACCATTACCTAATTTAAGATTATTGCACGTGGACGGTTCTGCTTTGACTGAGTACTTTTCAGAGAATGAGATCGATCAGATTTATTTGAATTTTTCAGATCCATGGCCTAAAAAGAGACATGAAAAACGGCGCTTGACGTATCGTACATTTTTAGCTGTTGACGAAGAGATCCTAAAACCAAATGGCGAAATTCATTTCAAAACAGATAATCAAGGATTGTTTGAATATTCGTTGGCTAGTTTTTCACAATACGGGATGCGTCTAAAAAAAGTCTGGCTTGATTTACATCAAAGTGATTTTGAAGACAATATCATGACAGAATATGAAGAGAAGTTTTCTTCTCGAGGACAACGGATCTATCGTGTGGAAGCACAGTTTGTGGACAAAACCAAATAGAAAAAAGAAGAGAGTAGGAACTGTAAGTTCTTGTCTCTTCTTTTTTATTTTTTTAGTCTTGTTGATCACAGACGGGAATCAAGTCAAATTTTGAAAAAGAGAAGAGCCCCATATCAGTGATTTTCAATTCAGGAATAACTGATAACGTTAAAAATGAAAGTGTCAAGAATGGATCGAATGCTTCACTTGCGCCTAAATGATGTGCTTGGTCAGTCAAGTTCAGTAATTGCTGATTAACTGTTTCATAAGATTCGAGTGACATCAAACCGCCAATAGGTAATGGTAAACAAGCTAATTCAGTTTGTTGATCTACAACAATCATCCCGCCGCCTTTTTGGATTAATTGTTCAGCAGCGTAGCACATATCTTCATCATTTGTTCCTACAACGACGATATTATGTGAATCGTGAGCCACCGTAGTAGCTAAGGCCCCCCTTTTTAGTTGGAATCCTTTTACAATTCCTAGACCAATATTTCCTGTAGCATGATGTCGTTCGATGACAGCAATCTTTAGTTGATCATCTGCCACTGAAGGAGTGAAAGAACCATTATCGACTTGAACTTGCTCCAATAAATCGTTGGTCAACAAACTATTTGGAATGATTTCTATGACATGAGCGGTTGATGAAGATAAAGCTAGTTCTAAAGAGTGTGGACCAAATGGTGCAACTGTCATTTTTGGTAATGCATCAATCGCTGGCTGAATTTTTAATTTTGTAACTTCAGGGACCAACTGTCCATCTATCACAACCGTTTCTCCTTGATAGAACACGGTATTGATCGGCAACTTTTTCAAGTCATCTGTTAAGAAAAAGTCTGCCTGATAGCCTGGCGCAACTGCCCCTAAATGTTGTAAGCCAAAACATTCTGCCGCATTCAATGAAGCCATTTGGATGGCTTGTAGTGGGTCCATGCCCGCCAAGATGGCTTCACGGACGATATGATCGATGGAACCTTCTGTTACAAGATCATTGATCAATTTGTCATCAGTCACGAATAAACAGCGACGTGAATTGTCTGGTGTGATAGCAGGTAAGAGTGCCTGGAGATCTTTTGCTACGGTTCCTTCTCGAACCATCAAATACATTCCTAGCGCTAAACGCTCCTCCGCTTCTTGGGCGGTCGTTGCTTCGTGGTCTGTTCGAATGCCCGCAGTTAAATAAACGTTTAAGTTGTCTCCGTTTATTCCTGCGGCGTGGCCATCGATTTTTTTGTTCTTTTGATGCATCAGCTGTAATTTATCGATAATCGTTTGCTCATTTGAAGCGACTGCCTGATAGTTCATTACTTCAGCTAGACCAAGTACTTCAGGATACTCAAGAAAAGGAGCAAGTGCTTTTGCATCTAAGACAGCGCCACTTGTTTCAAATGGTGTGACAGGCACACATGAAGGTAGCATGATGAATATATTCATTGGTGTCTCTCTTGCATCTGCCAGCATAAATTCAAGGCCCACATTTCCGGCGACATTACCGATTTCGTGAGGATCAGTTACTACTGTTGTCACACCATGTAATAGAGAGATTTTCGCAAACTCTTTAGGTGCTAATAGAGAACTTTCGATATGCACATGACCATCGATCAGACCAGGAACTAAATACTGTCCTTTTGCATCATAGATAGTCGTACCTTCGTATTCCCCAATACCTACGATTCTTCCGTCGCAGACAGCGACATCACCCTCCATGATTGTTTTCGTAAAGACGTTGACGATTTTTGCATGTTTGATAACTAAATCAGCGGGTTGTTTTTTTCCTGCAACTGCAATGTGTTTGTTTAAGTGCGAATCCACTCTGAAACCTCCCCAAATAAATTTTTACTAGTATAACATAAATTCGGATTTAACCTATGATTTTCATTAAATTTTGTAAAAATAAACGATTCATCTTAAAAAGACGTATATTTTCTTGGAGGGCAAAGAAATGAAGATAAAAGATTTAGCAAATGAGATCATTTATGGAGGAGCTAAAAATAAAGTGCAAGATATCTATATTTTGCCATATGTAGAAGATTTTAAGGTTTATTTTCGTACAGGTAAAAGACGAACATTCCAAAAATCGATCTCCCTTGAGATTGGACAACAATTGATCGCTAGTTTTAAGTACCTGGGACAAATGGATATCGGTGAAAGAAGAAAAGCACAACTAGGCTCACTGACTTATTTAGTGGATCAACGAATGATAAGATTAAGACTCTCGTCCGTAGGTGATTATTTACAAAGAGAGAGCTTAGTCATCCGGATACTCTATGCATTGAATGAAAAAAGTTTTCGCTGTTTTGTCCCCAAAGACTTGCAAGTTATTGAGCGGAGTACGAACAACCGTGGATTGTTTTTGTTTAGTGGACCGGTCGGTTCTGGTAAAACGTCATTGATGTATCACCTTGCTCGTAGGAATGAGGAACAAGTGATCACGATCGAGGACCCAGTAGAAATTGAAGAGCCATTGTTTTTACAGTTACAAGTCAATGAAAAAATCGATCAGACTTATGATCAGCTATTAAAACTAGCCTTACGTCATCGTCCTGATTTATTGATTGTCGGTGAAATCAGAGATAAGAAGACAGCAGATGCAGCGATTCGGGCAGCGTTGACGGGCCATCGTGTATTTGCTACCGTCCATGCACGAGATCTCAAGGGGACTGTGGCAAGGATGAAAGAACTAACGAGAAACGATGGATTTGACGAATGTTTGTCCGGCGTTATCTATCAAGAGTTGCTGCCTGATTTTAATGAACAACTGACAGCATTGTGGTCTTATTGTTTTTCTGACAATGAAATCGAAAGAAAAGAATGGAGAGCTAGCTATGAAGAGGCACAAAAAAATGTTTGGCAATCCTATCCATTTTAAAAAGATGGATCACAAACAACAAACTCGTTTTATCCAAACGATCGGTGAGTTACTCTTGAATGGCTTTAGTTTACAGCAAGCAATTGATTTATTGGAATTACTGCAACTGATACCACAAGTTTATGTCCATTTCGCTAAAAGAAATCTTCAAGCTGGCGAATCTTTTCATTTTGTCCTTCAGCAATTGGGATTTAAGCAAGAGCAACTCGTACAGGTGGAACTGGCAGAAGTCCATGGAAATTTAGTCGAAACTTTAAAGGGCATCGCTGAACAATTTCGAAGAGACTTAAAAAAGGTCATCAGCTATCCACTGGTATTGTTGGTCTTTTTAGTCGGCATTTTAGTCAGTCTAAGTGAGTTCGTCTTGCCACAATTGCTTCAGACCGACATGGTCACCACGACACATTGGGGGATTCGATTGCTTCAAACAAGTCCTTGGCTATTCTTAGGTACCGTTGGTAGTAGTATTTTTTGTGGTTCAATGATTTTTTTTCGCTTGAAAAAGTTGGAAGTTGTCAAGAGAAGTGAGTGGATAAGTAAGCAATGGATGATAGGAAAGATCTATCGTTCCTATCAATCAGCTTATCTAGCACTAGAAATAGGCAAACTATTTTATGAAGGCCTCGACTTGAAACAAATTATTCGCTGTTTGAAAGAAACTAAAGAAGGAAGTTTGGTTCAGTCTTTAGCGTATCAATTAATGGAAGGGCTCGAACTAGGTATTCCTTTGGCGCAACAATTTGAGCAATACGGTTTTTTGACGACCGAGTTTAGTCGAATCGTACTACAAGGAGAAGCCAAAGGAAATTTAGGTAAAGAATTATTGTTTTACAGTGATTTGACACGTAAAGAATTTTTTCAAAAAATCCATCGTTGGTTGCACTGGGTCCAACCAGTCCTTTTTTTAGGGATTGCTGTATTGATTTTGCTGATTTATGTGGCTATCTTGTTGCCAGTATATGGAAATATCGAGGAGGTTCTAAAATGAAGAATAGAAAAAGAATGGCTCGTCTAAAAGGTTTTACACTGATTGAAATGTTGATCGTCTTACTCGTCATTAGTGCGTTAGTTTTACTATTTATCCCCAATATTTCTCGTTATCGTGATCATGTCAATAAGGAAGGTCGTGAAGCAGTTATGCAACTGATTGATGCTCAAAGTGAACTTTACGCATTACAAAATGATGGAAAGATCCCAAGTATTGATGAACTATTACGAGAAGGATACATCAAACAGGAACATGCCGATGCGTATCGCAAGAACTAATAAATACCTCACCGAAGCTTACACTTTAGCAGAAACGATTATTGTCTTGATTGTCTCCCTTGCTTTCTTTATCTTTCCTGTCCTCTCATTCCATTCTTTAGAAAAAGAACAATCGATCCATCATTTTTTTGATCAGCTAGAAAAAAGGATCGATCTCGTACAACAAAGTGCTATTATCCATCAACAAGTTACTCGTTTTTATTATGATCCAAAGCGTCATAGTCTTTTATTTGAGGTGCCTCCTTACTCATCAATGGAGTGGCAAGTGTTGCCGATCCCTGAAGCTTTGACCATCCAACGTCATGCACTGATTACTTATGCTGCGAAGACAGGGAACGAAAGCTCGTTGAAGGCGTATGAATTTTATTGGCCAGAAAAGAAACAAAGAATCATTTACCAATTCCAACTAGGAGGTGGTCGTTATATCAAAAGAATCCAATCTAGCTAGCTTTGTACTGCTTGAATCATTAACCGCGCTAATGATCACAGCCATGAGTATTTATATTATGAGTTCTGGTAATTTGTTCTTGATCCAACAAGAACAAACCAAAGACCGAGAAATTCTTCTATTGAGGACATTGTATGAAGACGTGAGAAACTATCGTAGATATGGAGAGTTGCCGACAAGACCAGCAGAGTGGGAGCGGGGAACTACAGTAATCGATACGCAAAGCCAGAGAATAAGAAAAGTTTCAATCAATGATGGAAATGAAGTGATCGCCATTGAACGGAAGAAATAAAGTATCTGCTTTTACAATGATTGAATGTCTGATTGCATTACTTATTCTAAATACGATTCTTTTATCATTTGGTCTCTTTATTCGACAAAGCGAAAAGTTGAATACATTTTTTCAAAAAGACGAACAAACAGAATGGTTAATTTTCTTAGCTCAATTCGAAAACGAACTTGCTTCAAGTCAACGTATTTCGATCATTGAGAATCGCTTATATTATGAAAACGAGAAAACGTTCGTCATAGAAGGCTATCAGCAAATGATCAGAAAACGTGGAACTGCTGGTGGCCATCAGCCTATGCTGACAGGTGTTAAGCATGTCCAATTCAAAGAAGAAGATCGAGTGATTTTACTGCATGTTGAATTTATGAATGGAGATAACAAGTATGGTATTTGGACAAAGCAAAAAACATAAGCGGTTAAAAGGAAATGTGTTGTTTTCGAGCTTGGCTCTTTTTCTATTATGTATATTCTTCATGCAAGGATTACTTGAAAGTTATCGTCTAAAAATAGACAGTTATTTACGCATAAAAAAATATTACCAAGCAAAGATCATCAAGCAAATGTTTCTGATGGAATCCAATCAGTTGGAAGAGCAAGGCAAAGGGGAGTATGATTACAATGTAGGTACGGTCCAGTATACAGTCAAACAGGACCTAGTGGAGCTAGTAATAACTGTTTCACCTTTCCAATTTGAATTTACAGAGCGAATCATTGATACAGAAAATACTACAGATTAAGAGGTTCTAAAGCAATAACCGTTCTTTTCTATAATACAGCTGTTTTGAAGGTGTTGAATGTTCGCTATTTCACAAAGAAAAAGGATGAAAACGATTGAAATTTTAGTGATTGTTCGTTAGAATTAAACAGGTAAAATAATTGTTATAATATATCTAGAAATGAGGCGTACGATGTTACCAGAAAAAATGGAACAAGGGTTTGAGCAAAACCTGGAAGCTATTCAGCTTTTACAAAACGCATTGGGAACTTCTTTTTTAGAAGCTTATGTTGAAAATGCCGAAAATTTAAGAGACAACTATCAAGTACGTGTAGTAGATGGTGTACCAAATGAAAAGACAACCCAACAGATCTCAGAACTTTATCAAAAACTGAGTGAATTATCATTTGAACCGGAAGAGTGGCGTCGTTTATCGCAGTTGCTTTTGTTAAAGGGAAGTCAAACCGAGCACTTACAAGCAAACCATCAATTGACACCAGATAGTATTGGTTTCTTGTTTGTTTTCTTGATCGAACAACTATTCCCTGATCATAAAGGAAAAATCGGTGTCTTGGATATTTCAGCAGGAATGGGCAATTTGTTATTAACAGTTCTTTTAAACCTAAACATTGCTGGATACCATACAGAAGGTTTTGGTGTGGATATCGATGATACACTACTCTCTGTCGCGGCTTCTACAAGTGAGTTGGCGCAAGCGAGTGTTCAATACTTTCACCAAGATGGATTACAAGAATTATTGATCGAACCAGTTGATGTCGCTATCAGTGACTTGCCAATCGGCTTTTATCCGAATGATCAAAAAGCGCAAGACTTTTTGACAAGCGCGACAGAAGGTCACAGTTATGCTCATCATCTTTTATTGGAACAGGCAATGAAATACGTCAAGCCAGATGGTTTCGGTTTATTCTTGATGCCAAGCAATTTCTTGGAGACAGAGCAAAGCGAGTACATTAAAAAATGGTTTAAAGAAGAAGGCTATCTTCAAGGTATGATCCAATTGCCGGATGAGTTGTTCCGAAATAAGCAATCACAAAAAAGTATTTTGATTTTACAGAAAAAAGGCAAACAAGCAAAACAAACCAAGGAAGTACTGCTTGTTAAACTTGATTCACTAAAAGAACCAGAGAAGGTGACGAAGTTTTTTAACGAATTTAAAAACTGGAAATCAGCTTCCTTATAACTATTTACCAAAAAGGAGAGTAACATGTCAAAAACAATTGCAATCAATGCTGGAAGTTCAAGTTTAAAATGGCAGTTATACCAAATGCCAGAAGAAACTGTAGTCGCTAAAGGAATCGTTGAAAGAATTGGATTAAATGATTCAATTTTTACAATCAAATATGGTGAAGGCCAAAAATTTGAACAAATCTTAGATATTGATGATCATGAAGTTGCTGTGAAAATGTTATTGGATCAATTGATCGAATTAAATATCTTAGGCGCGTATGATGAAATTACAGGTGTCGGACATCGTGTCGTTCATGGTGGAGAAACTTATGGTGACTCTGTAGTCATCGATGAAGAAGTAATGACACGCATCCAAGAATTAGCAGAATTTGCGCCATTGCATAATCCTGCCAACTTAATGGGAATCAAAGCATTTAAGAAAATTTTGCCAGATATCCAAAGTGTAGCTGTCTTTGACACGTCTTTCCATGCGACTATGCCAAAACACAATTACTTGTACAGCTTACCAATCGCTTACTATGAAGATTTTAAAGTGAGAAAATATGGGTTCCACGGAACAAGTCACCGTTATGTTTCTGAACGTGCGGCAGACATGTTAGGTAAACCAATCGAAGACTTAAAAATCATTACTTGTCATTTAGGAAATGGTGCTTCAATTACTGCTGTTGACGGTGGTAAATCTGTTGATACATCAATGGGCTTCACGCCATTAGCAGGTGTAACGATGGGTACTCGTTCTGGTGATATCGATCCAGCGATCTTACCTTATCTAATGGAAAAATTATCGATCGATATCAATGAAATGGTTGATATCTTAAACAAAAAATCTGGTCTTTTAGGGTTAACAAATCTATCTAGTGATATGCGTGACCTTGAAAACAATTACGATAAAGAAGAAATCCGTTTGGCTTATGATGTGTTTGTTGACCGTATCCGTAAATATATTGGTGGCTATGTAACAACAATGAACGGCGTTGACGCAATCGTATTTACTGCAGGTATCGGAGAAAATGATGGTCATGTGCGTAACGAAGTGATCAAAGGTATGACATGGTTTGGTTGTGAAATCGATCCAGAATTGAACAAATTACGTGGTGAAGAGTTAGACATCTCAACAAAAGACTCAAAAGTCAAAGTATTAGTCATCCCAACAGATGAAGAATTAATGATTGCACGTGACGTAGAACGCTTGCGTTAAGTTACTTCAAACAAAGAAGTAATAGTTTTTTATCCGCGTGATTTGGCTGACACTAATAAATTAACCAGATTAATATAAAGTTTCTATAAAAAGAGAGTTGGACATTGTCCAGCTCTCAGACTGTAGACAAATAGGAGTGGCTTAATTGCCAACTCCTTTTTGTTAGTCTTTGTAGAAATTTAAAATAAAAAGCCATAGGCTTTTTTGCTTTCCATAGCCATGTGGCTTGTTTTTTTTAATTCATGGCAGCAAACGTAAGCACCGTGTGCGTGGTGACTTTTTCAAGACCTCGATATTTCGTCCAACGCATACCATGCTTTTCTTTTGCATCTGCAAATATTCGTTCAATAGTTTGTTTTTTCTTTTTATAAATTTCTCTATTCTTTTTTGTGTGGATTTTTATTGGAATACGAGTGTATAGGTCGTTCATTTTCCCCACAATCCTTAAAACCGTATAGATAGTGTTCCAGAAACAGTTCCTTCGAAAATGAGAGCGAAGTTGAATATTTATTTTACAACTCCGATTTTAGGAAATGACAGTTGAAAGTCATTTTTTATACTAGTTCACGCATAGAATGATTGTTATATATAAATCGAAAAGTTACAATAAAACTAGATTAAGGGTGGTATATCCCTGATTCTTTTAATAAAAGTTAATTTTTTTATAACAAATAAGTGAGGAGGGGTGATTTTAAGACGATATCTATAGATAATAGAGGACTAATGATCAAACAAATTCTACTTTGGGGAGTAGTAAGACTGTTTACGACAATTCACATTATTAAGGGATGACAAAGTAAACTTTCGGTGTGAATTTTCAGAAAATTGGCACTTTTTCTAAGTGACTATATGTTTAAAATGAGTATTCAAAAATTAAATCTATTATTTGAGGTTAGGAGATAGAATATGGAAAAGTATATTTTTTTTGTTAGTTTATTAATTGTTTTGACTGGGTGTACGAAGATAGGTACAGAGCGTATAGATGCGAATAAAGACAAAATAAATGAAAGTATGTTATTAGAAAACACTACAGAAAATGAAGAAGACGTGACTCTATTAAGTGATGTAGTTTCTTATTTAGTATTAGTTAACAAAGAAAAAGGGTTACCCTCCACTTACATGCCAGACGACTTAGTCGTACCACAAGTATTGAATGTGGATTATCAAGTGAGCGAAGCGATTCTGATGCGAAGAGAAGCGGCTCAGATGTTAGAAAAACTATTCCAAACAGCTACCAACGAAGCGGGGTATACTTTATTAGCTGTCAGTGGTTTCCGCTCCTACGAAGCACAAGCTAAACTGTACAATGAATATGTCCAGACTTATGGTCAAATCTCAAATCGAAGCGGATCGATTCAGTGCGCAACCAGGGCACAGCGAGCATCAAACAGGTTTAGCGATGGATGTAACCTCTGAAAGTGTAACGAAACAGCTAGATCAAACATTTGGTGAAACACCGGAAGGCCAATGGTTATAAAAAAATGCCCATCGTTTTGGTTATATCATTAGATATCCAGAAGGTAGAGAACAAGATACTGGATATATGTATGAGCCTTGGCACGTCAGATATGTAGGTGTAGAACCAGCAACAGAGATAACTGAAAAAGGATTGATCTTAGAGGAATATTTGGCCAATTGATTCATGTTCGTAATAATTAAAATTATATGACAATTCTACCCATTGTAGTAAATAACATAAGTGTAATATAAAACGAATCATTTCCAATGGCTGTATTCTTTTTGGAAATGATTCCTCTTATTAAAATTACCTAAACAGGTTTTATATAAAATCTGTCCAAACAAATGATTATCTTCGTGCATCTTTTAGAGAATAAAGCTTCGTTGCGTTTGGATCGATCAAAGTGAATAATTCATTCCAATTCTCTGCTGTTGGGATCGTATCAAAAAGAAGCGTTGTTTTACCAGTAAGGGTTGAAATTAAATACTCACTATAATTTGTCACGATTACATCAAATTTTATCTTTTTAATTCTCTCAATATCCGTATCATGTTTATTAGGAAAGTATACTCGATGAGTAGTACCTAAATAATTAATAGCAGTCGCTTCAATCAGTTCACGAATGTAAGAATTTCCTTCTAACAGAAAGGCGATTTGTTTGCTCGGTCTTGCATGAACTAAAGATAATGTATAGTTCAGGAGTGTTAAACTTATAGAAACGCCTTCTATTTGTTTCAACGTTAACTCGTATGTTTCACCTAATGTATGTTGTATAAAAGCTTCATTTCGTTGGTATTCACAAGGGAATTTTTGCTTTGAATACAAAGTGATATCATCGAGATTCTGCAATAAAATAGGGGAAAGACGATATTTCAAATGAGTACTAAAAAAAAATGAACGAATATAAAGGGAGCAGATGGACTTCTCTTGTTCGGTATCAAAGGCTAGTTCAAGAAATTGCTTTGTCCATTCTTCAATCTCCTTTGGCTGTGGTTGGAGGGATTGGAAAATCTGTTCTGATTCCTCATCAAAGACTGAACGCTTACATAGAGTGAGAAGATAAATATATTGTTTTTCTTCCAAACTTAGATCATTATCAAAGTATTCTAAAATCACTTGTTTCAAGATTTCATTGTACAATAGTACCTTTTTTTCATTTAAGATAACGAGGTTATCGGGGAGGTTATCAATAGTTTTTCCATTAAAAGAACGAGTCAACGTGATATATAAATGATAGTTGAAACTTTCAAAAGTAATGGGTGCACATTCTTTAAGCGTAATTTTCTCGGTTATTTTAGCCGTTATTTCTTTGACTTCTAACGTAGGAAAGACGGTATGGGGAGTTATATCCGAGTCAGAATAAAAACTATGGAAAAAATGACGTATATTTATTTCTTTTCCGTGAAAATCAACGGGTGAAGTTTTTAATTTTATTTGAAATTCAGAGAGAAAAGATTGGGCTTTATATATATATCTTAGCAAGGTGCTTTCGGACAAATGTAACTGATCTGATAATTCAGGTACATTGTAAAGGTGACCAAAAAAAATATTTTCTATCATGATAAATAAAGGTTCATTTTGTAATAAAGATTGCTTAATTTCCTTATAACGATAATCATCAGAAACGTTAAAATGATAGCCACTTGGAGAGGTGGATAGATCAATTGATTCATTGAAAATATTTTTTATTTCTTGAATATCTTTTATGATCGTGCGGGTAGGGATATTAAGAACTTCGGAAAGGTTATTTAAAGTTGTTGAAGCGTGATGTTCAAATTTATTCAGTATCCTCAAGATACGAACAGTTTGCTTATTCATGATGAAATTCAATTGAAACTCTTTCAAAAAAAAAACTCCTTTTCATACGATTATTTCTATTAATATACAATATCGCAATGAGATAAGCGATATTTCCGCTTATCCTGCCTAATTATTTACTACAAAAAAAGAATTATTCTAAGTCAATTTTTGCTGGATGTAATGCCAGATGTGATTTAGAATAATTTTTTTTTTACAGTAAATTTAAAGCAATGAGATGTGCGATTTACGATTCAAGTGTAGTTTTCTATTTTCTACACGTAAAAATGCATATTTCTTGAAATAAAAGTGAGTAATAAGCTTGAGGGGGAGGGATATGAATCGTAAGAAGAACTACATTCTTCTAATCAGTATGTTACTGTTTCAATTTTTTGTCATAACGGAAGTATCCGGTCGTGAGGTTCGCCCATTTGAAACAGAAGGCTCAATTGGGTTTACCGGTGTATATGTACCCATAGGTTTACCTGATCCACCGCCTGATACTACCACCGATGAACCAAATGCACCCATTAGAATTGCCAGACCAGATCCAAATATATCCAATAACCATAGAAATTTTCCGAAAACCAATGCAAACAAGAGTCATTTATTGTTTCTTCTAGGAGTACTTTTGTTATTTATCCTTTGGTTATATAAGAAAAAAAGAAAGTAGAGGAGTTTTTTTAATGAAAATGATTAGATTAGCTACAATTGCAGTTTTATCATCAACAATTTTCTCTGGAGGTATGACTGTTTTTGCAGAGGAAACCAGACAAGTGACAACAGAAGGGCAAATTACTTTCGAACCTAATACAGAGGAAGAATTGGTGGTTATCCCGCCAGTTTCAGAACCGGACGTTGAAATTTCTCCAGAAATTCCCGGTACGACAGGACCATTATCGATCATGCGAGCTGTAACAATGGACTTTGGAGCACAAATCATCTCAAATGAGGATAGAACATATAACATGGTTGCTGAAATGGCGACTTTAGCGAATCCAGAAGAAGATGGTCCAACAGAAGTTCCTTATGTAAGTTTTGCTCAAGTACAAGATGTACGTGGAACAAATGCAGGTTGGGATCTGGAGGTGAGTTTAAGTGATTTTACATCTAACACACAAAATAATGTATTAACAGGTGCTGAAATTGAATTGATTGCTCCACGTATCCAATATGAAGGAATTAATCAAGAAAATGCACCATCTGCACATGCAAACAACCTGAAATTAATACCAAATGAAGGTGCAGTACCTGTAATGACTGCCGCTGAAGGACAAGGAGCAGGTGCTTCTTCCGTAGTTTGGGGGGAGCAAGCAGACTTAAATGCACAATTTGCAGCTGAAGGAAATAATGTAGTGACAAATGACGCGATTCAGTTATCTGTCCCTGGATCTACGGCAAAAGATGCAACTACCTATAGAGCGACACTGACTTGGGAATTAACGACGACACCAGGTGAAGACGCAGGTGAAAGTGCTTAAATAAAAAAACTTGTAGTGCCACGCTTTGTGGCACTACGTATTAATAAAAGGAGTGTCTATCGATGAAAAAAATACATACATATACCGTAAAGAAAAATTATTGCTTTTCTGGACTAGTACTGTTGTTTTTGTTTTCTCTCATATCTAATGTGTTTGTCTATGCTAACGACGATACGTTAAATTTTTATGTGAGTCCTGAATTTCCAGAAAGCCAAGTTGAGGGAAATGAAAGCTATTTTAATTTAAATATAGAACCAGGAAGTACGGAAAACTTAACTCTAAGACTACAAAATGCGAATGAGCAAGCGAAAAAAATCCAGATAACTGCTCATACCGCGCTAACGAACGTGATGGGTGTGGTTGAATATGGAAGAGATGCAGAAGAGGCAGATCCAACGTTGTTTTATTCTTTGGCAGATTTGATTGAAGTACCGGAAGAACCAATTGAATTAGCTGGAAATGAAACGAAAACGATTTCTGTTCCACTGATTATGCCAAAAGAAAAATTCGAAGGATTTTTAGCTGGAGGATTGCGGATTACTGAAATTCAGGAGGAATCTGAAGAGGAAACAACCGAGGAAGAAGGTGTAGCTATTAAAAATGAATTTGCTTATGTTGTAGGGGTAGTAGTGAGTAATGATCGTGCGTCTGTAAAACCTGATTTAGAACTACTAGATGTATTTGCTGACCAATTAAATTATCGAAATGTGATTAGTGCAAATCTTCAAAATTTCACCCCATCATTTGTGAATCGTCTAGAGGTTGAAGCGACGATCCATAGAGAAGGCGAGGAACAAGTACTTTATCAAGCACATCAAGAGCAGATGCAAATGGCACCAAATTCTAATTTCAACTTTCCAATCTCCTTAGAAGGCGATCGTTTTCGCAGTGGTGAGTATTTGTTGAAAATGACAGCACGTTCAGGAGAAGAAGAATGGCAATGGGAAAGGAAGTTTACCATTGATGCGGATGAAGCCAGAGCATTGAATAAACAAGATGTTACGATTGATACGAGTATTAATTGGTGGTTGATCACAACCCTTTGTCTTTTTATGCTATTACTAATTATCGTTGGAAGACTCGCAATCAAAAGTAAGAAAAAATAAGATGAGAAGAGAGGCATCAAAATGAAACGTATTTTTTCAAAATGGTTAATCCCTATCATGATAGGGACGATAGGTTTACAGATTGTTTGCCCAACAATCACTTCTTTCTTTTTACCTACGATCTATGCCTTGGATAATAGAGAATCGATTGGAAATCAAGGTGAATTAGGGAGGTCGTTGATTCCTGAAGTTCAATCATCTGATTTAGGAGGATATGTTCAATTAGCTGAAACAAGTAAGACTGGCTATGTAGGAGAAACGGTCATCGTATCGTTTATCTTAAGTGATTCTGTTCAATCTGTTGAAATGATATTGCCTGAAGAAGCAATGATTGTAAAAGAAGTACTCCCTGCGGATGTGGAAGTTGAAAAAGCCCACGATACCAATAAGTGGATGATCAAATCTGAAGTGGCAGGGATTAGGATTGCACTTCCTTTACGTTTTGAGGATAAGGGAAATTATGAAGTTCAGATAGGTACAGAAAGAATAAAAATCGAAATAATCAAAGAAGAGAAGGCAGTAAGTGCTACAGACGAAAACGAGGCTGTAACTGAAGAGAATATAGTTGAAGATGAAGAAATTGATGTGTCTCAGGTTGCAAATGCGGAAGAAACAATACCAGAAACTGATAGAATAGAGGATAGCCAAAAGGATGAAACGAACACAAGTGAAACAACGCTTAGAGATCCAATCACACCTTTAGATGAAATCAATCATCGAGATGTTTCGAATTGGCAGGAATTTATGTTGGCATTAGTTGATCCAACAATTAACTATATCAATGTGATTAATGACTTTGAATCTACAGATAACCCAACTGCAGGACTTACGGGTGTACAAGGGAACAGTGCAACATCAAATCCAAATGGGGGTGCTGTATATATATGGATCAATGCCTCTCAAATATCTCGTAAATTAGTAATTGAAGGAAATGATCATCAGATTGATTTTCGGGCCGTAGCTGTAGGATATGTTAACAGTACTTTCAATGCTAATACCCCGTGGGATATAACATTTCAAAATATTGATATTGTTCATGGGAATTACTATGGAGCGATGAATTTCACCAATTTGAGTGGGACATTTCAGAGTCAGTCAAGAATGCGATACCATAATTTGACAAATGCCGGTAATCAGTTGATTCATTCTTTGTCAACACCAGTTATCTTATCAGGTCATGTAACATCTCACCAAGTAGTGACATACACTTCGAGGTCTGGTAGAGTTCAAAACATCAATAATATTTTCCAAGCTAATATGGAAGTCAACCAACTTGAGATTTTAGATGGATCGACTGTTGAACTTTCTACAATAAGTTCGGGAAATATTATGCTATATTATAACACTGGTAAAATGACTATTGGAGACGATGTAAAAATGGAAGTAACGGCATCTGGTACAGGTGGCGAAGCAAATGGTGCGAATATAATGATTGCCAATGGTAACTTGACTATCGGAAAACGTTCTGAGATTATTCTTAATCCACGATTCAATTCTCCAGCAATTACTTTGACAGGATCAGGTTCTCAAGTTGATTTATTGGAAGAAAGTGAAGTTATTATTAATGCAAGCGGAAGAACTAATAATGCTAATAATTCTTCATCTAATATAATATTTATGGCAGCGCAAAGTTCATTAAATGTTGGCAAAAAAAGCAAGTTAGAAATATCTGCGTCCGATCAAGGGAATTCAACGGCTAGCGTTATATATGTAGCTGGTGCTGCAACCTTCACAGTTGATAAGGAAGGTATCTTAGACATTAAATCAGATAGTACTGCATCAACTCATAGTTTAATGACATTTACAAGCGCAGCATCTACGTTTTCTTTCGCAGATGCTAGAAAAATAAATTTAGAAAGAACAAGATCGATTCTGGGACTACTACCAACGAATGGATTGATTAGTATCTCAGGAAGTACAGGGCTTTTAGACGTCGATATTCAATCAGTCAAACAATGGCAACATGGGAATTTAAGTGAGGAACCAGATTTTAGCTGGACACCTATCTTTAATTTGAAAATCAATTATGCAGGAACCCTACCGACAATCAACAATGTCTCTTCAATTTCACAGAATATAGAAGATAGTTTTAGAACAAATTTTACAACTCGTGCTCAACGTATCTTATTTGAATATATTCCTGATGTGGAAGTATCCATGGAGACTCTATCGGAAGATCCTTCGCTGGAAAATTCTAAAATTATCCGAGGAAAAGCGACTCCTCATAGTGTCATACGTTTTGATGGTGATCCAGCGATACCAGAACCAACCATTGATTCAGCAAATTATGCAGAAGAGGAAAAGTACCATATTCAAGCAGACGAGAATGGAGACTATGCGTTTCAGTTACCTTTTGGGTCGTACTTTACTAAAAATAACATAGTAAAGGCGTATGCTTTTTTAAACGGAAAATCTGATTTAGCTGAAACAATCGTAGAAGGAATCAAGGATCTTGATCCGTTAGATCCAATTGATAGTGTTACGCCAATCACCCCTGAGAATCCACCCAATATTCCAGAAAAACAAGGTTTTGTCAGTATCGATTTTGTCTCTCAATTTGATTTTGGAAAAAATGGAATAGCGGTTGATGAAGAAACCTATTATGCTCAACCTCAACGTTTGCTGTCGGCTGATGATACGGAAAATCAGGAAGAACGCCCTAACTTTATCCAAATCAGTGATCGACGTTCAACGACTCAAAGAAATGGTTGGCAATTGACAGTCACACAGAATGATCAATTTAAAAACAAAGAAGGTAAAGAATTGAATGGAGCAAGCGTGTACTTTAGAAATCAAAGTTTGATGACAGCACAAGGAGGAATAGCCCCTAGTTTGCAACAAACGGAGCCCCATGAATTGATACCTGGAGTGAAACGTGTGTTATTATGGGCGCAGAATAATGAAGGAACAGGTACTTGGATCTATCGTTTCGGTGATGAACGTACAGCAAGTGAAAGTATAGGGTTGACGGTTCCAAAAGGTTCCAATCCAGAAGCGATTCAGTATTCTACAACCTTTACTTGGGAACTGAGTGCCGTACCTGGAAATTGAATAATAAGAAAGATAACAAAATGAATGAAGATGTTGGAATGGATACCAACATCTTTTTTTTGAACAAAGGAATGACAAAAGACTACTATAAAATAATCAAAAATATAGTTATTTGCTTAACTTATACCAGACTAATAAAAGTAGAAGTCATTTTTTCGAAGAATAGTTGGCAAAAAAACACATATGTATCTTCTAGTAGTAAGGAAATAGAAGAAGCATATGTGTTCAAATAGCTAATCATTTTAGGTCGTGCTTCCTTGAATCAATTTCACTGGCAACACATAGTTGGATTCAAGTGGTTTCTCTGGATCTTGGATCCGTTGGAGCATTAGGTCGACTAAGATGTCAGCAATATCTGTAATTGGTTGTGCGATGGTCGAGAGCTGTGGGAAATAATTTTGAATTATTTTTGTTCCATCATACCCGATGATTTTTATTTCTTCAGGAATTTTAATATGCAACTCTTGACAGAGATTATAGGCTAAAATAGCAGTTAAATCGTCTGTACAAAATAAACCATCAATTGTTTCCATTTCTAAAATCCGTTTGATCTCTAAATTTTTTAAAGCAGTTGAGCGGGCAGTAGAATGAAAATGAAACACGTGCGGCTCTAACTGGAATTCTTCCATAAATGCCAAATATCCATTCAATCGTTGATTGGTCGGTGAATTTGATTCTTGGGAGCCAGTTAAGATGGCAATGTTTCTGGCACCTTTTAAATAAAGGTTTTCGGTAGCTAAGTATCCACCACGTAAATTGTCACTACTGATAATTGGAATTCCTTCTGCTAAATAGCGGTCGAAGGAGACAATGGGTAGTTCAATATTTTCGTATTCTTGGATACCCAGATTATGCGCTCCAGCAAGGATACCATCTACTTTGTTTGCAGCTAACATGTTGAGGTAGTTTCGTTCTTTTTCTTTATTGTTTGCACTATCGCATAATATTGAACGGTATCCTAAATCAAATAGCTTACTTTCTAATTGTTCGACTAATTCACCAAAGAAAGGGTTGGCAACTGTAGGAAAAATCAAGCCAATCAATTGGGTGTTTTTTCCTTGAAGAGAACGAGCCAATGAATTGGGTTGATAATTTAATTCTTTCATTGCTTGATTTACTTTATCGATTGTTTTTTGGCTCAATGAGCCGTAGTTATTGATGACACGTGATACAGTGGTTGGTGAGACTCCAGCCTTTTTGGCTACATCGGTTAATTTAACAACCATTTAACTTACCCTCTATTCATTCATTTTACGTAACTTCCAAAGCGTTCCTGAGAAGGCATGGTCACATTCGATCAAGAGTGTGGTCTGTTCGCTTGAAGGGAAAATTCGGGCAGTAGCCGTTTGTTTACCGTCATTGATAAAGATTTCGACTACAGAAATATCAACAAAGATTTGTAAAGACAAAGGTTCTTGTGAAATTGTAAATTCTCTTGTGACACCATAATCTTCTGCAAATACTTCTCCTGATAAGCTACGATCTATTTTCATTTTACCATGCCTGCGATCGAAAGAGAGGATCAATCCGTTATTTCCCATGGGATCACTACATAAATGAATTTTTCCACTTTGATTTTCTTTAAACTCTAAGTTGATTTCGTAGCGATTTTGCTCGGTATTTATCTGTGAGACTGAATGATTCAAAGAACATGGCGGATCAATCCGTAATTGACTCATTTCTTTTACAGGACGTTGATAGAGTGTCCCATTTTCAATCGTCAACTCTTTGACGATACTTAAACAATGGGCCCAGCCAAATGGATCAGTCGGATAACTGATTTCAGGCAACCCGATCCAACTAACTGCTAAGGCACGACCATCAGGAGCGTTGAATGCTTGAGTAGCATAAAGATCAAAGCCTTCGTCAAGATTTTTAAGGGTTGAAGGTTGGGTAAGTTGATTCGTTTCGATGTCATAGGCTTCTCCGATGATGTAAGCATTCGGGTATATATTTTGATACTCCAAAATTGACTGTTCTAAGCCTTGTGGACAAAAGAGCAATAGCGCTTTTCCGTCAATGAATACTAAGTTAGGACACTCGATCATAAATCCCATCGATTGTTGCGTAAATTGTAAAGGACCTGCGTAAGACCAAGTGTCTAGATCGGGACTACGGTAAACTAAAATTTCCCCTTGTTTATTTTGATTTTGTGCACCCAACAATAACAAATATTCGTCTTTATAAAAAATCACTTGAGGATCTCGAAATTCTTGTGTATAGCCGTAAGGTGGCTTAGAAATCAGTGGGGTGGTTAATTTGGATAGTTCGCCATTAGGTTGCATCCATGCACCCAACTGATACGAAGTGCGTGCCCAATTTTCATCACGGACATTGCCTGTATAGGCCAAAAATAATTTGTCATTAACCGGAAGTGCTGAACCGGAATAGACGCCATGACTATCATATGATGTGCTGGGTAGAAGTTTCAATCCTTCCTCTTGCCAATCGACTAAATTCTTAGAAGTCAAGTGGTACCAAGATTTTAACCCATGAACAGCGCCCATCGGATAAGCTTGGTAAAATAAGTGCCATTTGCCGTTGAAAAAAGAAAAACCATTTGGGTCGTTCAACAAACCAGAAGGTGGCTGAATGTGGTAATCCAAACGCCAAGGAGAATGAGCTACTTGTTCCTTTAACAGTGTTTGATACTCTTGAGGCCACGCCTGATAAGCTTGATAACGTAGTTGACGTGTCCATTTAAAATTATTATTCATAAGTACGACTCCTTGTAAACGTATTCTATTATAGAATAGCTCGAACCAGCATTAATGTCAAACGCATATCATTATTGTTGTTTGTTTTATCATTCTCTCTAGTTATTTATTATAAAATATAAGCTTTATTTTTGATAAACGTTTGACAATTATGGAGTGTCGTGGCATACTCAAACTAGGATAACGGTTACAAAAAATTGATGTTTAGATTATATAGGGGGGACAAAAAGTGGATTATAAAAAAGTGGCAAAAGAAATCAATGACGCACTAGGGGAAAATAATATCCAAGCTGCCGCACATTGTGCAACTCGTTTGCGTTTAGTATTAAAAGATCAAGCGAAAGTGAATCAAAAGGCACTAGATGCCATTGATGAAGTAAAAGGAACCTTTGAAGCAAATCATCAATTCCAAATCATTATAGGCGCAGGTGATGTGAATAATGTTTACGACGAACTTATCCAGCTGACCGGTACAAAAGAAGCATCGACTGACGATTTGAAAGCGGTAGCACAATCAGGGAAGAAACAGAATCCTTTTATGTCCTTGATCAAAGTACTGTCTGATATATTCGTACCAATTGTTCCTGCTTTAGTCGCAGGTGGGTTATTGATGGCAATCAATAATGTTTTGACCGCACAAGATCTATTCGGACCACAATCAGTGATTGAGATGTATCCTAATTTAAAAGATGTGACTAGCATTATTAATTTACTGGCTTCTGCTCCATTTGCATTTCTCCCGATCCTAGTAGGTTTTTCAGCAACGCGAAGATTTGGTGGCAATCCTTATCTAGGAGCAGCAATGGCAATGGCGATGGTGATGCCGGAGCTGGTCAATGGGTACAGCGTAGCAAATGCTGTGGCAGAAGGAACAATGCCTTATTGGAATATTTTTGGGTTAAACATTGCTCAAGCAGGTTACCAAGGATCGGTCTTACCAGTTTTAGCTGTTTCATGGATTTTGGCAAATTTAGAGAAATTTTTCCATAAACGTTTACTTAATGCATTTGATTATACATTTACACCGATGTTAGCAATTATCATTACAGGTTTTTTGACATTCGTTGTGGTTGGTCCAGTGATGCAAACAGTCGGAGACAGCTTAACAGCAGGATTGAGTTGGTTGTATCAAACAACCGGAGCAATCGGTTTAGGGATTTTTGGTTTGTTCTATTCACCAATCGTGATCACTGGTCTTCATCAAAGTTTTCCAGCAATTGAAACATCTTTATTGGCTGATGTGGCTCGAACGGGAGGAACATTTATTTTCCCAGTTGCTTCAATGGCAAACGTTGGACAGGGGGCAGCAACACTTGCCATCATGTTATTGACTAAAAATACAAAGCAAAAAAGTTTAGCAACTTCTGCTAGCATCTCTGCTTTACTAGGAATTACAGAGCCAGCAATTTTTGGTGTCAATCTAAAATTAAAGTTTCCATTTATTTGTGGAATGATTGCTGCCGGGATTTCCTCCATGTTCATCGGTTTTTTCCATGTACTTGCTATTGCTTTAGGTCCCGCCAGCGTCATCGGCTTTATTTCAATTACGCCTAATCAGATTCCTTTTTTCATGATAGGTATCCTGATCAGTTTACTCGTTGGTTTCACTACAACATATCTTTATGGGAAAAAACATGCATACCTACTTGCTAGTGAAGAACCGGAAACAGCAGATGTACCGAGTGATGCAAAAGAAGAGGAGGAACGTGTGATAGAAGAAGTAATCGTCGCTCCTGTTTCTGGTGAACTGATATCACTGCAAGCAGTAAATGACCCTGTGTTTTCTCAAGAAATGATGGGAAAAGGAATAGCAATCAGACCAACGGAAGGACTTTTATTTGCTCCAGCCGATGGTGAACTGACTGTTGTTTATGAATCGAAACATGCCTATGGGTTGAAAACAGATGCTGGTGGAGAAATTTTGATCCATATCGGTATTGATACAGTTGGATTAAATGGTCAAGGGTTTTCGACAGAATTTCAGGTAGGAGATAAGGTAAAGAAAGGCCAGTTGTTGGGAAGATTTGATCAGCAAAAGCTCAAGCAAGCCGGCTATGATGATACGGTAATGGTGATTATTACCAATTCTTTATCGTATGAATCAATTACTCTTGTTACAGAAGGCACAGTAGATAGCAAAGAAAGATTGCTCATGCTACGTTCAAAGACAGAATCTAACTAATAAAAAGCATTGAGAAATTTTTATTTCTCAATGCTTTTTATGAAATAATTACTTATCTTCTTTTTTTGGTAATTGATTTTCTAAGTTTGTACGTACGACTAGAACATCACATGCTGCATTGCGAATAACGTATTCTGAAACAGAACCGATAAATAGACGTTCGACTGCGTTGAGTCCAGTTGCACCTAAAAGGATCAAGTCCACTTCATGGTCTTCAGGGATTTCTTTAGCAATGATATGCTTTGGAGAACCGTATTCTACCACAGTTGTCACTTGATGTAATCCAGCTTTTTTAGCTTTCATCTCATAATCGGCTAGTGTTTGCTTGGCCATTTCTGTTGCTTGTTCTGCCAACATGCCATCAAAGGATGAAACAGTTTGGAAAGATCGTGTGTCAATGACATGAGCTAATAAAAGCTCGCTGTTATTTCTTAAAGCAACGTTTACTGCTTTTTTAAACGCTAATTCGGCTTCTTCAGAACCGTCGACCGCAACCATGATTTTTCTATATTGTTGTAACATCAGCATTCACTCCTTCAAAAAAGATACTTGGTTTACAATTCTATTGTAAAGCAAATTCAAAGAAATGAGAATTATTTACTGTCAGGTTTCGTCATTTTTTTGGCAAAACCGATGCTGAAGACAGAGGCAACAGCAATTACGATGACTAAATAAAGTAATGCAAAAAAACGATGATTGATTGCTACGACAACGAGTCCTAGAAGTCCTAAAAATGCGTAGATCGAACCGAAAATACTTAGAAAATCTTGATTCTTTTTATTCTGTTCGATAAGAACGAAAAAAATCGTTTGTTTTTTAAATAAGTAATAACTGACAAATAATAGCAATAAGGCGGCAATCGCCATCAATAAACGAATCATTGTATCCACTCCTACTTTTTCTAAAACCAATCATACCATAAAAGAGGCAGCACCGATAAATCGGTACTGCCTCTTAATAGGTAAAAAAATGGTAATCTCCGTTAATGCCGTTGTTTGTCCTGTAGTATTGATCCCGCGAATTCAAGCAGGTGGGTCCCATGGTCGTCGCATCGAACTACCAAATGATAAGGCATGTTACCAGCTGTGACACAAGACAGGTCCCAAGATATCAATAAAAATGTTCGGTCAACACACAAAGAGGACAATTCGAACATCACAGATTTCCCACTTCTATAGTAGCACATGGATTTAAAAAGAGCAATGTGGGCGCTCAATAATTTTGAACGCTTTCAATGACGGTGGTTATTGTGTTTTTTTCTGCCATTCTTTAATGCGCTGATATTGCTGTCCTAAGGCTTGTTCGTACTTCCCAGTATTTTTAGGTTGATAATACTGTGTATGTTTCAGTTTATCAGGTAGATATTGTTGATCGACCCAAGCATTTTCGTAGCTATGAGGATATTGATAGTCTACACCTCGATTCAATGACTTGGCCCCTTGATAATGGCTATCTTTTAAGTGATCAGGAATTTCGCCTGCCTTTCCTGCTCTTATGTCTGCAATGGCTGTATCTAATGCGGTATAGGCAGAATTGGATTTTGGTGAAAGGCAAAGATCGACGACTGCATCAGCTAAAGGGATACGACCTTCTGGTAGACCTAAACGTTCGGCAGCTAGCACAGCGTTGACTGTTCGAGCCGCAGCAGCAGGGTTGCCTAAGCCAATATCTTCGTAGCCAATCACCATCAGGCGACGACAAATACTTGCTAAATCCCCAGCTTCGACTAAACGCGCCAAGTAATGTAATGCAGCATCCACGTCGCTCCCACGAATGGATTTTTGAAATGCGGAGATCACATCATAGTGAGCATCCCCATTTTTATCATGCGTCAATGCTTTTCGCTGGATACACTCTTCGATAATCGCGAGGGTGAGATGAATTGTACCGTCTTCTTGTTTTTTAGTGGAACGTACAGCAAGTTCCAAGCCATTAAGTGCGCTTCTCAAATCACCGTTAGTGGCACGAGATAGATGAAGCAAGGCATTTTCATCTATTTTAATCGATGATTCTCCTAAGCCATTTTCTTTATCGGACAATGCACGATGAATTGCTAATTGGATATCTTCTTCGTCTAACGGTTTTACCTCAAAGATCTGTGTCCGACTACGGATTGCTGGATTAATCGTGATATAAGGATTTTCAGTGGTTGCCCCAATCAAGATGATACGACCGTTTTCTAAATGCGGAAGTAAAAAATCTTGCTTTGTTTTATCTAATCGATGGACTTCATCAAGTAAAAGAATCACAGTACCGCTCATTCTAGCTTCTTCGGCGACAACTTGTAGATCTTTTTTAGAATCGGTCGCGGCATTCAACATCCGAAAGGCAAAATTAGTTGAGCCAGCAATGGCACTAGCGATACTTGTCTTTCCTGTGCCGGGTGGTCCATATAAAATCATGGAAGATAACATTTCTGCATCAACCATTCGGCGAATGATTTTACCTTCACCAACTAAATGGCGTTGGCCAACGACTTCATCGATATTTTTCGGACGCATCCGATAGGCTAATGGTTGTTGCATCAGTCTGCCTCCTTTAGATTATTCGTTCGTTTATTATAACATATCTCATAGGATAAAGGGGCGCAAAAGGCGGAGGAATAGTCAGAATAGGGCGAGAAGCTAGAAATAGGTTTCTCTAGTTCAGCAATGGTAATCGCCAACTCGTTGACCCGCTTTTTTCATAGCTTCTTTGCCTAATATTGTGTATGATAAAGGTGGTGAAGCAAATGACAAATCAAAAACAATTAGATGAACTTTTATTAAATAAAACAACGGCAGAAGTGGCAAAAGATTTACTAGGAATGTATCTGGAATATGAAACACCAAATGGGCGCTTAGGTGGCTATATCGTAGATGCAGAAGCTTACTTAGGTCCGGAAGATCTGGCTGCTCACAGTTATGGTATGCGGCGTACGCCTCGAGTGCGTGCAATGTATGAAGAACCAGGAACGATCTATCTCTACACGATGCACACCCACTTGATTTTAAATATCATCACACAACCTGAAGGAGTACCACAAGGAGTGATGATCCGTGCCATTGAGCCTGTGGAGGGGATTGAGCAAATGAGCCTGAATCGCAAAGGGAAGGCGGGTCCTGATATTAGTAATGGTCCAGGGAAATTAGTGGCAGCCTTAGGTCTATCACCAGATTTATATGGACAGTCGATTCGTGATAGCTCGTTGCGTTTGGTTTTTGAGAAAAAACGGCTACCAAAAAAAATATTGGCGTTGCCTAGAATCGGTATACCGAATAAAGGAGAATGGACGGAAAAACCATTGCGTTTTGTCGTTGCTGGAAATCCGTATCTTTCATTACAAAAAAAGAACCAAGTCGATGAAGACTGGGGTTGGAGGAAACAAAATGAAGAAAACAACAATATTGGATTACCTTGATACAGCCATTGAAAAGAAGATCACAGACTATGATGTGGCGTTAGATTGGGACACAAAAAACCATACGATTGAGATCGTGGTACGTTTATTTGCAGAAAATCAGGCACATTTTGAATTAGATGATGCCCAAGGTGTTGTCTCGGAAGAAGAAATCATTGAATTTGAAGATGGTGTCTTATTATTCAACCCAGAAAAATCTATATTTGATGAGCAAGATTATCTGGCAGTGATCCCTTATGAAGGAAAGAAAGGGTTAGCGAGTTCTGTAGCCGATGCACTGATTGACTACTTGAATGATGTATTAGCACAAGGTCAAAGTGATCTTTTAGATTTTTTAGATGCAGAAGACGAAACAGCTGTCTTTGAATTGAAATGGGATAACCATGTGTTCACACGTTTAGTCGAAGAAAAACAACAAAATGAAAAAGATGTATATCTACCCTATCCCAGCTATTAAGGAGCAACGTATATGAAATGGAATGAAGTCAAAATCGAAACGGCGAGTGAAGCGGTTGAAGCAGTCGCAAATATTTTAATGGAAGCAGGAGCGAGTGGTGTCGCGATCGAAGATTCATTGGACGTCGAAAATTTTAAATCTGATCCTTATGGAGAAATCCTGACAAAAGAAGATTTTACAACGATTGAAGAGGGTGCCATCGTGATGGCTTATTTCCCTGAAACGATCTTTTTACCGGAAATTTTACCCTTTATCAAAGAACGTGTGACAAAATTACCCGAATTTGGATTAGCGATCGGTAAGAACATTGTGACGGTGAGTGAAGTCGAAGAAAGCAATTGGGCAACGGCTTGGAAAAAATATTATCATCCGGTTCGGATCACACGTCTACTAACTGTCGTACCAAGTTGGGAAAGTTATCAAACGACTGATCCATTAGAAAAAATCATTACATTAGACCCAGGGATGGCGTTTGGAACAGGTACGCATCCAACGACTTCTTTGACATTACAAGCACTGGAGTCGACCTTGCGAGGTGGAGAAACGCTTTTAGATGTCGGTACTGGTTCCGGAGTGTTGAGTATTGCGGCGAAGCATTTAGGGGCAAAAGAAGTCTATGCGTATGATCTCGATGAAGTGGCAGTACGTTCAGCAAAAGAAAATATGGACCTAAATGAAGTAGCAAAAGATGTGCATGTGTCAGCCAATGACCTATTAAAAGGCATCGAGAGCGAGAGCGATGTGATCGTAGCTAATATTTTGGCAGATATCATTTTGTTGATGATTCCTGATGCGTGGCGTTTACTAAAACAAACTGGGACGTTGATCGTTTCTGGAATCATTGAAGAGAAGAAAGAAATGGTTCTTACGGCGATGGAAGAACAAGGTTTTGTTGTCGATCAAGTGTTCCAACAAAAAGATTGGTATGCCATTATGCTAAAAAAGCCTGAGGTGGATTAAATGCAACGATATTTTCTAGATGAGCCTTATCGACCACAAGAGCGTTTTGTAATAGAGGGTGAAGCCTATCACCATATGGTAAGAGTTATGCGAATGGCAGTGAAAGATCAGGTCTATTTAGCATTTAACGACCAGATCGCGATCATTGCAGAAATCAGTGAAATGAAGGAGAATGAAGTCTTCTTAGTCGAAGTGGCGAAAGAAAGTGTTCAAAAAGAATTACCCTGCAAGATCACGATTGCTAGCGGATATCCTAAAGGGGATAAGTTGGATTGGATCGTACAAAAAGGGACAGAGCTAGGCGCTCACGGGTTTGTGGGATTTCCTGCTGCTGCTTCTGTCGTTAAATGGGATGCCAAAAAACGCAAAAAGCGACAAGAGCGGTTGGTCAAGATTGCACAGGAAGCGGCGGAACAGTCGCATCGCCAAGTCGTACCGCAAGTATCTTTAATGGAGACAGAAAAGCAATTTTATGAGACGCTCAGTTCGTATGATGTCCTTCTGGTTGCATATGAAGAATCAGCAAAACAAGGGGAAGCCGCTAATTTAGCCAAAATACTGCAATCTGTTTTACCAGGTACTCGGATCCTTGCAGTGTTTGGCCCAGAAGGCGGATTATCACCTCAAGAAATCGCTCATTTCGAATCACAAGGTGGCATTCTTTGTGGTCTTGGTCCAAGAATCCTACGAACAGAAACTGCGCCATTGTATTTGTTAAGTGCCGCAAGTTTCCAACTTGAATTACAAGCACTTAGCAAGTAATAGGCGAGTTAATCGTTAGGGATAACGATCTTCTACAAAACAAATGTATGAATTTTCCTATTTTCTTGATCCCTCAAAGTGAAAGTGGGATTTTGCCTTTTGTACGGAATTGAAAATCATTGACACAATCGGTATAATAAGAACAATTATTTAATCCTAAGCTATAAAAAAATGCTTTCTCACGACAAAAAATATCTGTTTTGATTATGAATAGAAAGGGGGATGTTTCCCATGCCAAAAGAAGAAATATTAACAGGGCCTGACGTCATTAAGATGGTTAGCCAATACATGGGACCTGAACATGTCGCTTTTGTGCAAAAAGCATGTGACTACGCGACCACTGCACATGAGGGACAATTTCGTAAATCAGGAGAACCTTATATCATCCATCCGATCCAAGTTGCAGGGATTCTTGCAGATCTACGAATGGACCCCCATACGGTTGCCACTGGTTTTTTACATGATGTGGTAGAAGATACAGAAGTAACCTTAGAAGATTTAAGAGAAGCCTTCGGGAACGACGTGGCAATGTTGGTGGACGGAGTGACGAAGTTAGGGAAAATCAAATACAAATCCCACGAAGAACAACTAGCGGAAAATCACCGCAAAATGTTATTAGCTATGGCTCAAGATTTACGTGTAATCATGGTGAAGTTAGCCGATCGTTTACATAACATGCGTACGTTAAAGCATTTGCGGGAAGATAAACAACGACGCATTGCGCAAGAAACATTGGAAATATACGCACCGCTTGCTCATCGTTTAGGGATCAGTCGAATCAAATGGGAATTAGAGGATACGGCGCTGCGTTATCTCAATCCAAAGCAATATTATCGAATCGTTCACTTGATGCAAACAAAACGAGAAGAACGTGAAAATTATGTCAGTGGCACAGTGGAGGATATCCGTTTAGCAACGGAAGAATTGGGGATTTTTGCAGAGATCTATGGTCGCCCGAAACACATCTATTCGATTTACCGTAAGATGAAAGACCAAAAGAAGCAATTCAATGAAATCTATGATCTACTGGCAATCCGAGTGATCGTGGATTCGATCAAAGATTGTTATGCAGTACTAGGAGCGATCCATACGAAATGGAAACCTATGCCAGGTAGATTCAAAGATTATATCGCGATGCCTAAAGCGAATATGTATCAATCGTTGCATACGACTGTTATCGGACCAGCTGGCAACCCTGTCGAGATTCAGATCCGTACCCAAGAAATGCACGAAATCGCTGAGTTTGGGGTAGCTGCTCACTGGGCATATAAAGAAGGAAAAGGCGACAAAGTTGAACCCGATGGGATGACAAAACAGTTAAGTTGGTTCCATGAGATCATCGAATTGCAAGATGAAAGTTACGATGCTTCTGAATTCATGGAGGGTGTGAAAGGCGATATCTTTAGTGATAAAGTCTATGTGTTCACTCCTAAAGGCGATGTGACTGAACTTCCTAAAGGATCAGGACCGTTAGACTTTGCTTATAGCATCCATACAGATATCGGGAACAAAACGACTGGTGCCAAAATCAATGGGAAAATGGTCCAATTAGATTACAAATTGAAGAATGGTGATATCATCGAGATTCTGACTTCGCCAAATTCATTTGGACCAAGTCGTGATTGGCTGAAATTAGTAGCCACAAGTAAAGCGAGAAATAAAATCAAGCGTTTCTTCAAAGGGCAAGATCGAGACGAAAATGTGACGAAGGGCCATGAAGCTTTAGTGAAGTGTATTATGGATCTTGGTTTTGTACCAAAGGAGATTCTTTCAAAAAATAAATTACACGACGCATTAGAACGCTTGAATTTTCAAACAGAAGAAGATATGTATGCTGCGATTGGTTATGGCGAAGTAAGTCCATTGACGATGGCTAATCGCTTGACTGAAAAAGAGCGGAAAGAACAAAAAATCGAGCAACAAAAACAAGAAGCAGAAGAGTTGATGAATCAACCTAAAAAAGAGCCTGAAAAAATGAAGGTTCGTCATGAAGGTGGCGTCGTCATCCAAGGTGTTGAAAACTTGTTGATCCGGATCAGCCGTTGTTGCAATCCTGTACCAGGGGATGACATCGTGGGCTATATCACCAAAGGACGTGGTATCTCGATCCATCGCAAAGACTGTCCGAATGTCCAATCGGATAAACCAAACGTGGAAGAACGGTTGATTGACGTTGAATGGGAAGACACTTCAAATACGAACAAAGAGTATGATGCTGATTTAGAGATCTATGGCTATAATCGTTCGGGCATGTTAAATGACGTCTTGCAGACTGTGAATGCGATGACTAAAAATCTAAACAGTGTCGAAGCACGAACGAATAAAGACAAAATGGCGACGATCCATTTGACAGTAGGGATACGTAACTTGTCACACTTGAAAAGTATTGTCGATAAAATCAAGACTGTACCGGATGTATATAGCGTACGCCGGATGAATGGCTAGGAGGTAGTACCTTGCGCGCAGTGATCCAACGAGTGAGTCAAGCAGCTGTGTCGATCAACGAACGAGAAGTGGGGCGTATCGATCATGGCTTGTTGATTTTGCTAGGTGTTCATGATACAGATACGCAAAAAGACGTCGATTATTTGATCAAAAAAATTGCCCAGATGCGTATCTTTGAAGATGAACAAGGAAAAATGAATTTAAGTATTGAAGATGTCAAAGGAGCGCTGTTGAGTATTTCTCAATTCACTCTTTTTGCAGACACAAAAAAAGGCAATCGACCAAGTTTTATCGCAGCAGCACGTCCGGAAACAGCGATTCCTTTATATGAAGCATTTAACGAAGGGCTAAGACAACGAGGAATCACAGTTGAAACAGGAGAATTTGGTGCAGATATGGCGGTTTCTCTTGTGAATGATGGCCCAGTGACGATCATTATTGATTCTCAAAATAAATGATAAATGAATAAAAAAGATCAGTCTGATTTTGATGAAGTTTCTCAAAATCAGACTTTTTTTATTCTCCCTCATTTTGGCAGCCATTTTTATTTTTTGTTCGTTAGTATTACTGAGATGAGAGAAATCAGACAACGATAGACGAGATACTTTCCCACCGCTATGATAATGGCTTTGATTACTGGGCAATACCAGACAAAAAATTGATCAAAGAAGCCCCTTTCACTACTTTAGAATGCCATTATATCTTTTAGTTGCAAGTAAAATATTCCTTTAGAAGCTATAATTTATTTTATGATGTCTATGTTTTGTCTTTTTACAAACATGCTAGAAAAGACGTGCGGTTCAAAGAGGCATTTCACGAGTTGACTACAAAGCTAGACGAAGGAATGAGGCGAATGACAGAGTCACAGAACGTTATAATGAAATCTTATTAGTGATGAGGAAGCCTTTTATTCGAGGTTAGGCAGCTCAAGAGAAATAAATGGTATGGCTTTGTCTCAAACACTTCTTTTGTCAGTTTTATTGTACAAGGAGTATCCTAATAATATCTAAAGTTATTTATTAGGAGGAGCAAAAAATATGCAAGAAATTCCCGTGGTCGATATCAAAATGACCGAAATCAAAAAATACTATAAAGAGGGCTACAAAATGCTTGGAAAGCTAAGAGAAGAAGCCCAATCACCTGTTGTGAAAGCAAAGATATTCAATAAGGAAGCTGTGATCATCTATGGAGAAGAGGCAGCGAAACATTTTTATGATCCAAGAAATTTCAAACGAGAAGGCGCAATGCCTAAAATGGTCCAAAAAACATTATTTGGAAAGGACGGTGTGCAGTCTTTAGATGGCGCGGAGCATCATCACCGTAAAGCAATTTTTATGGATTTGATGACACCAGAGCGAATGGATGACTATCATCAAATATTGGATCGAGTATTGGCACATGAATTGGAACAACAACATGGTACTTTTGAGTTATTTGACCTGAGTAAAAAAGTACTTTTTACCGCCATCTGTGAATGGTCAGGAATCAACTTAGCGGATTATTCAGAAGAAGAGATCAACCAACTGGCAGATTATCAGATCTCTATGATCAGTGGGACAGTCACTTCGCCACTCGATCATTTTAAAGGTGTAGAAAATCGGAAAAAATCAGAAAAATGGGCACAAGAGTTGTTGGAAGAAGCACGAGAAAATCCAGTAGCCGGAAAAGAAAATGTAGCGCTTTATGCTTTTGCGAATGCGACTGACCTTAAAGGTAATCTTTTGCCTTTGGATATTGCGTCGGTAGAATTATTGAATATCATTCGGCCGACCGTGGCATTGACCGTATGGGCGGCGTTGATGGGGCATGCTCTTTTCAGCCGACCAGATCTCTATCAACAACTAAAAAACGATTTTAAGGAACTGCAAGATCCTTTTATTCAGGAGATGCGTCGGTATTACCCATTTTTCCCAATGTTACCCGCCTTTGCTTTGCAAGATGTAGAAGTAGATGGCTATCGCATCCCTAAAGACAGTTGGGTGATCTTAGATTTGTATGGAACAAATCATGATGAACGGACAGTGGATTCACCAGAGGCATTTTTGATCAAACGGTATATTGGTAAAACGAAAAAAATCTCTTATGAAGAAGAGTATGAGATGATTGCACAAGGTGGCGGTGACTTCCGAAAAATGCACCGATGCGCAGGTGAATGGATCACGTTGCATAGTTTACGCGTTTTTTCCGATCAATTAGTGAATCGTTTTACCTTTTCTGTGCCAGAACAAGACTGGACGATTCCATTCAATCAATTTCCGACTTATCCAAATAGTCGAGGATTGTTATATAAAGAGTAACGTGGGGGCAATACAGTATTTTATTGACAGTTGTATACATTTGTATTACGATATAGATATGTAATACAAATGTATACAGGAGGTGTCAAGGTATGAGTAATATTACGTTTCGTGTATCAGACGAAGAAAAAGCATTTATGTTAGCAATGGCTGATTTGAATGGAATGACCGTTTCAGAATTGGCAAGGACAACTTTATTAGAAACGCTAGAAGATCAGATTGATATGGATATCTATAATAAAGCGATGAAAGATCATAAGAGTCTTGATGAAAGTATCTCGCATGAAGAAATGAAAAGAGAACTAGGATTATGAGGAAGCAATATCTTGTCCGTTATGAAAAAGGTGCACAAAAAGCATTGAAAAAAATGGATAAATTTCAAGCTTCTTTGATACTATCATGGATAGAAAAAAATCTTATCAATACAGATAACCCCAGACAATATGGTAAAGGGTTAGTAGCGAATAGGAGTGGCGAATGGCGTTATAGAGTGGGGAATTATCGGATCATTGCAGATATAGATGATGAAGTGATAACGATTTTGATCGTACAAATTGGTCATCGAAATGACATCTATAAATAGTGTTTTATGTATAGATTTGATTAATTTGAATGGAAGTTATTCAACCAAAAATTAACTTCTTTCAACCAATTTTAGCCCTATTCAAATAGTCGAGGCTTACTGTATCATTTATAAAAAAACAGCTACATCATTTTCTTGATGTGGCTGTTTTTGAGTATTATTTAAACTCTCGGAATAACTGATCGATTGTTTGGGCATCTTCTAAAGATAAATGAATATCCAAAGCTTTGGCATTGTCTGCGACTTGTTCGGGTTTCTTTGCGCCAGGAATGACAAATGAAATCCGCGGGTGCGCGATATACCAAGCTAAGACTAATTGAGCAGTAGTTGCTTGGTACTTTTCAGCAAGCGGTTTGAGTTGATCGACCGCTGTGATGATTTGTTCATATCGTTCACCTTGAAAGTTTGGTTTGTTCTTTCTAGGATCATCTTCAGAAAAATGTTTTGGACTTTCTAGATCATACTTGCCAGTCAATAAACCTGAAGCAAGTGGGAAATAAGGCACAAAACCAATCTCGTTAGCTTCGAGGTAAGGGAATAATTCTTTTTCCGCTGTGCGATGGATCAAACTGAATTGATCTTGTACGATATCGACATAGCCGTCTTGGTTGGCTTCTTTCAATTGCTCTAAAGTGAAATTAGACACACCGATAGCACGGATCTTCCCTGCTTCTTTTAGTTCGTGTAAAGCGGCAACTGCTTCATTTTTAGGTGTTGCTTCATCTGGAAAATGGATATAAAAAATATCGATATAATCTGTTTGCAGACGTTCTAACGCTTCATCGACTGATTTCTTCAAAAATTCAGGAGAGTTATCAAATTTTTTCGGTTGATCTGGAAGATGTGCTGCTTTGGTGGCAATAATAATACGGGAACGATCATAAGCCGGTTCTTGCAAGACTTCTCCAATCAATTGTTCCGAACGACCTTCGCCATAAATATAAGCAGTATCAATAAGGTTCAAGCCATTATCTAAGGCAGCTCTGACGACTCCTTTTCCAGTTTCATCCGCTAATCCTGAAAAAAGATTGTGCCCTCCGACGGCATTTGCACCTAAGCCGATTGCTTCGGCATATACTTGAGAATGACCAATTTTTACTTCTGACATTTTTTTACCTCCTTTTTTATTTAGTCTAAATCAAAAAGAAAAAAAGCTAAATCAAAATGACTTTGAAAAAGAAATCAATAAGAATCTACTTGACTTTGCGCTGTGTTTTTAGTAGGTTATAATTAATATCTAAATATCGATGAAAGAGCGAGTAAGTAACTAAATGCTTTATAAGAGAGGATCGTCGTGGCTGAGAGCGATCTAAAACAAGTAGTTTCTGAAAGACACTCTGGAGATGGACGCGTGCAAAGCCGTCCCGTAAACGAGCGTTAATCGTGAGAGGAAAGAGCAATCTTTCAAATATAGGTGGTACCGTGTATGAAATAATCATTCACCCTTGTTCATGGCGAACAAGGGTGTTTTTTGTTTGCATTGATTACATAGCGTGAAGAAAAGGAGAGAAAAAGATGAGCTTCCAAAGACCAAAAGGAACAAATGATATTTTACCTGGAGAATCTGAAAAATGGCAATTTGTTGAAGAAACTGCCCGTTTATTATTTAAAGATTATCAATATAATGAGATCCGCACGCCGATTTTTGAGCATTATGAAGTGATTGCTCGTAGTGTAGGGGATACGACTGATATCGTTTCAAAAGAAATGTATGATTTTTATGACAAAGGCGAGCGTCATGTTACGCTTCGTCCAGAAGGAACTGCACCAATCGTTCGTTCATTTGTTGAGAATAAATTATTTGGACCAGAATATACAAAACCTTACAAAACATTTTATATGGGACCAATGTTTCGTTATGAGCGCCCGCAAAAAGGTCGTTTACGTCAATTCCATCAAATCGGTGTCGAAGCATTTGGCTCAGACAATCCTGCGACGGATGTTGAAAGCATGGTGATGGCATTAGACTTCTTCAAACAATTAGGAATCAGTCAAATCCGTTTAGTGATCAACTCTTTAGGCGATCAAGAAACGCGACAAGCGTATCGTCAAGCGTTGATCGATTACCTTGTACCGTTTGAAGCAGAATTAAGCGAAGATTCACAACGTCGTTTACATGAAAATCCATTGCGTGTATTGGATAGTAAAGACAAACGTGATCAAAAATTCGTAGCAGAAGCGCCTTCAATCTTAGATTATTTAAGTGAAACAGCAAAAGCACATTTTGATACAGTGATTGCCATGTTGGATGCGTTAGATGTACCTTATGAAATCGACAGCAATATGGTTCGTGGGTTAGATTATTATACGCATACGATTTTTGAAGTGATGAGTGACGCACCTAAAATGGGCGCACAAGCAACGATTTGTGCGGGTGGCCGTTATGACAACTTGGTCGAAGAACTAGGCGGACCAGCGACACCAGGATTTGGTTTTGCGATGGGGATCGAACGTATTTTATTAACGATGGAGGCAGAAGAAGTAGCTGTCCCTGTAATGAATACATTAGATGCCTATGTGGTGGCACTAGGCGAAGAAACAAATATCGAAGCGTTGAAAATCGTTCAAGCAATCCGTGATTTTGGTTTTTCCGCAGATCGTGATTTTATGGGACGTAAAGCCAAAGCACAATTTAAGACAGCAGACAAAGCCGATGCGAAGTTGGTCTTGGTGATTGGTGCGGATGAACTAGCAAATCAAACGATCAACGTCAAATCAATGGCTAATCGTACAGAGAAAAGCTTTGCACTAGAAGATATTTATGAACACTTTGATAAAGTCTATGATGAAATGACATTATCTACTGAACAGGAGGAAAAATGATGGCACAACGAACAGTTTACTGTGGACTGGTTTCAGAAAAGCAGTTAGGACAAACAGTTACATTAAAAGGTTGGGTACAAAAAAGACGTGACTTAGGTGGTGTGATCTTTATCGATTTACGTGATCGTGAAGGGATCGTTCAACTTGTCTTTAATCCAGAAATCAATAAAGAAGCATGGGAAATCGCAGATAAATGCCGTAGTGAATATGTCATTGAAGTGACAGGTACAGTAAAAAATCGGGATGAATTGGCAATCAATCCTAAAATGGCAACGGGTGAATTTGAGATCATCGCGGATGAAATCATTATCTTGAATCAAGCCAAAACACCACCTTTCTTGATTGAGGATGAACAAACGATCAGTGATGAGATTCGTTTGAAGTATCGTTATCTTGATTTACGTCGTCCAAAAATGACGAACAATATCAAATTGCGCAACGACACAACGAAAGCAATCCGTCAGTACTTGGATGACCATGATTTCTTGGATATTGAAACACCTTATTTGGGCAAATCAACACCAGAAGGCGCGAGAGATTACTTAGTACCTTCTCGTATCCATGCAGGGCATTTCTATGCTTTACCACAGTCACCACAGTTGTTCAAACAATTATTGATGAATGCTGGATTTGATCGTTACTATCAAATCGTTCGTTGTTTCCGTGATGAAGATTTACGTGGCGACCGTCAACCAGAATTTACACAAGTCGATATTGAAACGACTTTCTTGACCGCTGAAGAAATCCAAACCTATACAGAAGGATTGATTGCTAAAGTGATGAAAGAGGTGCGTGGTATCGAAGTCACTTTACCATTCCCTCGTATGTCATATGATGAAGCAATGAGCCGTTATGGAAGTGACAAACCTGATACACGTTTTGACATGGAATTGATCGACTTGAGCACGGTTGTGAAAGACGTTGAATTTAAAGTCTTCCAAATGGCACTTGAAAATGGCGGAGTGGTCAAAGCGCTGAATGCGAAAAATGCAGCAAGCAAGTATTCACGTAAAGATTTAGATAATCTTGGACAATATGCCACTCAGTTTGGCGCAAAAGGACTAGCTTGGTTAAAAGTAGAAGAAGATGGCTTGAAAGGGCCTATTGCGAAATTTATGGGCGAGGCATCTGAAGCATTGATCCAAGCAACAAACGCTGAAGTTGGAGATATTTTATTGTTTGGTGCAGACAAAGAAGAAATCGTTGCAGCCACTCTTGGAGCGATTCGTTCTCGCTTAGGAAAAGAATTAGACTTGATCGACGAATCAAAATTCAATTTCTTATGGGTGACAGAATGGCCACAATTTGAATATTCAGCAGAAGAAGGCCGCTATGTTTCCGCGCATCATCCGTTTACGATGCCTAAAGCATCCGATGTCGAGTTATTGGAAACTGATCCGGCAAAAGTCTACGCAGAAGCGTATGACATCGTCTTGAACGGCTATGAATTAGGTGGGGGATCGTTACGTATCCATACAAGAGAATTACAAGAAAAAGTATTAAAAACACTAGGCTTTTCTGAAGAAGAAATGGAAGAGCAATTTGGTTTCTTATTAAGTGCATTAGACTATGGCTTCCCACCACATGGAGGAATTGCCTTGGGACTTGATCGCTTTGTGATGTTGCTTGCAGGTGAAGAAAACATTCGTGAAGTGATTGCTTTCCCTAAAAATGGTAAAGCAGCTGATGTCATGAGTGATGCGCCAAGTACTGTTTCTGATCTTCAATTATTTGAATTGAACATCGATGTTACAGATGTTGAATAACAAATAAGAAAGAGAAGTTATTTTCATAGGAATACCAAGGTTGTGAAGGAGTCACTGATAAGTCGCGATTGATTCGTGCTAGTGACACTGGAGCAACCTTTTTTTCTCTTATATTGGAATTTCCAATCTTTTTTTCAAAGAAGTCTCTTGATTATATTCTAAAAGATCATATAATAAGGGCATACCAGATAAAGCGAGGCTTTTTTCATGAAAAAAACTTTCGAAAATTGGGCGTATCATGATTATACGACCAAACTTTCGGTGTCGATCGTCTATGCTCTGATTGCTTCAGTTGCATTGAACTTTTTTTATCAACCAGGAAACATCTATTCAAGTGGGATAACCGGTCTTGCACAAATCTTAACGACCCTTTCTAAATCAGTGATTGGTTTTGAAATCCCTGTTTCAACCACATTATATTTATTGAATATCCCGTTATTTTTTTTAGCTTGGTTTAAACTTGGAAAGAAATTTACGATTTTTACATTTATCACTGTGACATTAACCTCGCTTAGTATCCATCTTTTGCCACAAACGATTCTTTCGACTGATCCGATCATTTGTGCGATATTCGGTGGTGCCGTCAATGGGGTTGGTATTGGTTTAGCATTAAAAAATGGTTTGTCTTCTGGCGGATTAGATATCGTGAGTATTACGATCCGTAAAAAAACAGGTCGATCCATCGGTTCGATTTCCATTTATTTCAATGCACTGATTGTTTTCGTAGCGGGCTTGCTCTTCGGCTGGCAGTATATGTTTTATAGTGCTTTGTCGATTTTTGTGAGTGGTAAAGTGACGGATGTCGTCTATACGAAACAAAAAAAGATGCAAGTCATGATCGTGACTAAACATCCTGAAGCAGTGATCGAAGCCATCCAAAAATGTATGCGTCGTGGGATCACGATCATCAATGAAGCAGAAGGTGCGTACAAGCACGATAAACAAACAGTCTTAATGACGATCGTTACTCGCTATGAGCTTCCTTTGTTACGTGAAGCAATGAAATCTTCTGACCCGCAAGCATTTGTCAGTATTGCGGAAAATGTTCAAATTCTCGGACGTTTTTATGAAGATGGGATTTAGATTTTAGTAAACTAGTTAGATAAAACACAGTGGATAACTGAATGGTTATCGCTGTGTTTTTTTGATCTTCTTGTCGCTAGAATACCAGAAATGATTGTTGCGATTAAGGAATTGAAAATAATCATTTATGCTATCGATATTTCAACAGACAAAAGGCGTCTTCTTTCATAAGATTTATGAAGTATGATCATATGAAGCACTTACCTGATCTTAGATAGCCACAATGCAATTCAAATTGGATTAGTAGAATTGGCTAGTGATGATGTAGGCCTAACGACGATTGGTAATTTCCTTGACTATGTACCTGTTCAAGACGGGTTAGAAAAAATTCCTCCTAGCTTGGTTGCTAAACATATGCAAGAAGATATCTTAAAACAAGTGACAATAATTGATTGATACAAAAATGATAAATGAGTGCAATAACATAACCAAAGAACTACAAAAAGATAAGATATTGAACGAAACCGAAGTTTACGATTTTACAATTAGAAAATCAAAAAGCGAACTTCCTTTATTGAAGTCTTTAAATTTTATGATCAACCATTTGACTACCTACAAGCTTAAAAAATAAAGATATTTTAGAGCATGCTGACTTTGTAAAATACTTTGTTAAAATGCAAATTGACATATTAAACAAAGAGCTGAATCCCGTTTCTGGGGAGCAACGAGCAGAATATAATTTTCACAGAAAAATAGAAGATTCACTCAAATAGGATCTACTTCTTATTGATGAGCCTGAGTCTTCTTTTGATAATATGTTTTTAAACAACAGAATAAATACTGTCCTACAAGATATTTCTAAACGTATTCCTGTTTTTGTCTCAACACATAATAATAGAATCGGCGCATCTAACGACAGTTCCGTTAGCAATCTGTCTGTGCAATTGAATTGTCTTGAAGCCGGCGAACGAACCTCCAAAACAAGGAGAGATACTTATTAAATACTTGGAAATTGATCAAATCATTAAAGAGGATATCTTCGAATTAATTTCTCTAGCCTTTTAATCAAAAGCCGGTACTACATTTGAAAGGGATGGATTTTCAGAGGAAATGCTACAACCTGGAGTTCATAAAATTGAAATGGCAACACTTATTTTGAAAAAAGTTAAAAAGTGTAGTTTTTTTCTCTTACTTCGGTAGCCACTTGTAGAATAATGACACTAAAACTATCAGTGGCAACACTAAAATTTGTATTTTCAGTTATGGTATAATAATTGTGCTGTCTGCTACCCCGGCCTATTCTGGCAAGGGGAGGAGGTTATAGCTATGAAGTTTCTTCTTGATTTTACTTTTGCAATCATAGCAGAGGTAGCTGCACACTACTTCTGTCAATGGCTTGATTGTAAAATTGCCAAAAAAGACAGTAAGCCTACCCGTTAATTCGTATAGAAACGTAAAAGAAAACCACTAGCCTGCACGCTAGTGGTTTTTGATTATAGCTATGAGAATTCTTCTTTGTAGCTAAATTATATCATAAATAATATTAATTTCAATGAATAACTAGCCTTTCATATTAATTGGAAACCAAAAAAATGTGATTCGATCTGCTAATATGAATAGTGCATAAACAAACTACTATGCAATCTAGTTTATTTTTCATTTTAACATTGCTGATTCTCCCACCCCACTTATTTTAAATATACAATTAAACACAAAGTATTTTTATTCGTGTGCTGCGATTAGGAATGCAGAATGTCATAAGAATTATTATTAAAAAAATTTCTGGCGTTTTTCGTAACTTTGAAGAAGACGACATGGGAAATAACAAGTTGAAATTATAGATATTGACTAGTATTACATAATAGGATGTGCTCACTTTAAAAATAATTTAAGAGAATTTTTATTTTCGTTGAAGCTATAGTTTGCAACTTTACAGTACGCCCAGTACGTATTATTATATAATAGTCAAGAGGTATGTGCAATGCCCATGACAATCAGAGAAGCAGAAAAGCTACTGAAAGATGCTGGCTTTGTTGAAGTGAAAGGTGGGAAGGGCTCACATAGGAAATTCACTAAAAAGGATCATCCTAGACCTGTTATCCTTACTAGCCATTCAAAAGAGTTATCTAGAAGAGTAGAAGATTCTGTTCGAAAAGCAGTGGGCATTTAAGCCCGCTGTGCTGTTACGAAAGAAGGGGAGATGAATGAAAAAAGTTTATCCAGCTATTTTTGAAAAGGATCCTGTTGGATATGGAATTTATTTTCCTGATATCGAAGGAGCAGTGACACAATCAAAAGATATTATCGAGGGGTTAGAAGTTGCATCGGATGCTTTAGGGATCATGCTCGGTGATTTAGTTGAGAATAATAAACCTTTGCCAAAGCCAACTAATATCAATGATCTTTCGATTGATTCTGAGCGTGAATTTGCTACTTTGATTTCTGTGGATCTAAATGATTACTTAAAAGATGTCCAACTAGATAAAAAGACAATAAAAATTCCTCATTGGTTAAATGTGCGCGCAACAAATGAAGGGATAAATTTTTCAAAAACAATGTCTGAAGCTTTGGTTCAAAAATTAAATATATGATACGAAAGAGAACGATCATCTGTCTGCTAAAGGACAGGTGATGTTTTTTTGTAATAATTAGGAATGAGTTATTAAAGTGATCATAGAAAAGGAGTGACAGAGTGCTTGCAACCAAGGAGTATAGATGTTTATCCTTGTTAAGAGTAGATATCATTCAATTATTTCTCGCCCATCAACGAAAAATAATAGAAAATAATGAAACCCTATCCAAGCAACAATTAGCCAACTTGTTATATTTGAAATTTTGTTAAAGTTACTTAAAAATGTGTTCTTTTTTGATGAACTATGGGATTATAGTATAAAGTGGCAACTTTTATGAAGTTTTTGCTTGCTATTTTTTGGTAATGCACGTATATTACGAATGAAAAAAGTTTATGAAAAGTTGGAATATTGAATGGAAAAACAAAAAAGATTAAAAAATAGCCGGTATATCACGGGCTTCGATGGGATTCGTTCATTAGCGGTCATCGGGGTTATTTTATACCACTTGTTGCCAACAAGTATGAAGGGTGGTTACCTCGGAGTTCCGATATTTTTTGTCGTTTCAGGTTATCTTATTACCGATCTCTTACGACAAGAGTGGGAACAAAATGGAAAAATCAATATTTGGCAATTTTACGTTCGGCGAATGAAACGACTGTATCCTGGGCTCGTTTTCTTGCTTATTACTGCATCAGCATATATTACGCTATTCCAGCGAGGATTGTTGAATAATCTTCGGGGCGTTGTACTCAGCAGTTTATTCTATGTCAATAACTGGTGGCAGATCAATAATGGATTATCCTATTTTGATCGTTTTGCAAATGAGTCGCCATTTACCCATATTTGGTCCTTAGCAGTAGAGGCGCAGAACTATCTGATCTGGCCGATCATTTTTGTATTACTCATGGTATTTGTCCGTAAGAAAAAAAATATTTTTTATGTCATTATGGGCACAGCCATTGCTTCAGCGATTTTGATGATGGTGTTGTACTCGCCAAATGGCGATCCTACCCGTGTGTATTATGGGACAGATACTCGCTTGTTCTCGATTTGGATGGGGAGTGCATTGGCTTTTGTTTGGCCAAGTACGCGATTGAAGAAAAATATCCCTAAACAAGCAAAGAAAGTATTGAATTTAGCGGGTTTTAGTTCGTTGATCATTTTGATCCTCTTTTTCTTTTTCTTAGATGACCATTTGAGCTTTATCTATTATGGCGGGTTCTTTTTAGTCAGTCTTTTATGTATGGTTCTTGTGGCAGTCACAGCGCATCCCGGTGCGAGCTTGAATCGCTGGTTGACGAATCCGGTCTTTAGTTGGATCGGTAAACGAAGTTATGGGATCTACTTGTACCAATTTCCGGTAATGATTTTTTACGAAGCGAAAGTATCAGGTATCGCTGATCATGTGTTGTTACACACGGTCATTGAAATCACATTGATTTTATTGATCAGTGAACTGTCGTACCGCTTTATCGAACGTCCATTGGCACGCTTTGATTATAGCCAAACGTTTCGCGTCGTCAAAGGCTGGTTCACCAAACCTATTTTCAGTTGGAAAAAGCCATGGGTGGTCCCTGGAACCTTAGTCGTAGCGATTGCCTTAGTCGGGTTCGTCACTGCACCTAAAAATGCTGTGACAGCGGACCAAGAGCAATTACAAAAGAATATTGCTGAAAGTAAAAAACTAGCTGAAAAAAGTCAGAATAATCAAGGCAATAATGTAGCACCTATTGACCAAGCGATTTTGGATAAATATGATTTGACCAAAGCGCAAGGGGAAAAAGCCCAACAACTAGAGCTGACTGCATTTGGTGATTCAGTCATGTTAGATGCTGCGGCAGATTTAAAAGAACTATATCCGCAAGTAGTCGTAGATGGCGATGTCGGTCGTCAACTCTACACAAGCCTTCCTTATATCGAAGAATTGAAAAATAGGGATCTATTGAAAGATACGGTATTAATTGGGTTAGGAACAAATGGCTCTTTTTCTGAGGCGCAATTTGATAGCTTGATGAACGCGATCGGGGATCGCAAAGTTTACTGGGTCAATGTTCGCGTACCAACGAAGCGCTGGCAAAATGAAGTCAACGCCATGCTCACAGAAATGGAAAAGAAATATGATAACATGACAGTGATTGATTGGTACGGTTATAGTAACGGTCACAGTGAATGGTTCTATGACGATCAAGTCCATCCAAATCCAGATGGTATGTTGAATTATATCCATCTAGTCAGTGAAGCACTATTAGGTGGAACAAAAGAATCAGAGACAAGTAAAACGAGTGAGACTGCTTCGACTAGTACGAGCGACACTCTATCTGATAGTACTCAAGTAAGTGAATAAAAACTGGGGTTGTGACAGCAATGTTTTGACCTGAGCAGTAGGATAACTCTTATAAAAAAGTGCCTCAACGAAAATCGTTCTCCGATCTTTCGTTGAGGCATTCTTTTTCTCTAAAATTTTTTTACTCCGTTTGATCAGGTAAAGAAAGAGAAGGGTGTGTCTTCAAATAGGTTTCTTTTTGCCGACGTGTTTGTTTTTTGAACGCGGCTTCGGCTTTTGTGGCTTCACTTCTTGTAGCGTATCCTTCTGCATGGATCATTTTTACAGGACGTCTTTTTTGCAAACGTGTGTATTTCGCACCTGTGCCATTATTATGTTCTTGTAAACGACGAGCCAAATCGGTGGTATATCCTCCATAGAACGTATTATCTTGGCAGTGCAACACATAAAAGTAATGGTTATTCTCCATAAAGCATCTCACGGAGTTCAGGGGTATACTCACCTTGCGTATCGTAGGTGAACAAAGGTGGAGACACTTTGAAACCATCGGCTTTTCCTTGCTTGATTCCTTCAATCAATAAAATATTTGCTTCTTTGCCTACTTTAGGATAAACAAACTGAACACGTTTCGGTGCAATCTGATAGGTTTGCATAAGGGTCAAAATCTCTAAGAAACGTTCTGGGCGATGTACAAGAGCTAAGCGACCATTTGTTTTTAATAACTTGCCGGAGATTTGGATCACTTCTTCCAACGTTGTATGGATCTCATGTCGGGCAATTGCTAGATGCTCATTTGGATTTTTTTTGTTTGTAGGTAAGCCTTTAAAGTAAGGGGGGTTACAGACGACTAAGTCACAAGAGTTGTGTCTGACAACCGATAAACTTTCTTTTAAGTCAATCGTATGCACGGTCACTTGTTGTTCTAAATGATTCAAGGAAATGCTCCGTCGAGCCATGTCAGCTAAGCGTGGCTGTAGTTCGATTGCATCGATCTTTGCCTGTGTTTGTTTGCTTAAAAATAGTCCGACAGCACCATTCCCTGAACAAAGGTCAACGATTTGACCGGTTTTTGGCGCACGAGCAAAATGAGCAAGCAATACAGCATCTAAAGAAAAGGAAAAAACTTGGGAACTTTGGATAATCTTAATATCTTTTGCATATAATTGGTCAATACGTTCATGTTCGTGAAGCATCTAATTCCCTCCAAATGAAAAAACTAATCGTATGTAGTATACTATTTTTGTTCAAAAGAACCAAGAGAACTTGTCAAATCGGTCTTTTTTAGGCATACTATAGGAACGAGAAGTAAAGAAAGGAAGAGGATATGTTCTATCGATTTATGCGCGGGCTCGTTAAAGTGATTTTAGCTGTCATCAATGGCAATGCCCGTTATGAAAATAAAGAAGTCTTACCAAAAGACGAGAATTACATACTTGTTGCACCACACCGCACTTGGTGGGACCCGTTGTATCTCGCTGTTGCTGCATCACCTAAATCGTTTAGTTTTATGGCGAAAGAAGAATTGTTCAAAAACCCTGTTTTACGATTTATCTTAACACGCTCGAATGCTTTTCCAGTCAAAAGAGACAATCCGGGACCAAGTGTGATCAAGACACCTGTCAAGATTCTAAAATCAACCGATCTAGGATTGATCATGTTTCCAAGTGGGACAAGACATGCGACTGAGTTGAAAGGTGGAATGGCGTTAATTGCCAAAATGGCCAAAGTAAAAATCGTTCCAGCTGTGTATCAAGGACCTCTCACGTTAGGTGATCTATTCAAACGCAAACGAGTGATTGTTCGCTTTGGTGAACCGATCGACTTGTCAGATATCAAAAAAACTGACAAGGAAGGAATGGCAGAAATCGAGCGACGCACACAAGCCGCATTTGATAAACTAGACAAGGAAGTAAATCCTGATTTTAAATATGAGATCATAAAAAAGAATGAAACAGAATAATTGTTCTTTATTCGATGAGCGATAAAAGAAACGGATTGTCTAAGACACCGCTTCTTTATCGCTTTTTTTGTTATAAAATCCCCTTTTTGTAATTGATTCTAGCTGTCATGTCCTTGATGGAAGTGTTATAATAGTAAGAAGGATATTTTTTTGAGGTGATGAGATGCGTTTTTTACATACAGCTGATTGGCATATAGGGAAAAAATTGCAGGGCTACGATTTACTTAAAGAGCAAGAACATGTACTATCTGAGATTTTAACGATTGCGAAAAAGGAAAAAGTGGATGCGATCGTTATTGCAGGTGATCTCTATGATCGAAGTATTCCGGCCGTAGAAGCCGTAGAGATATTCAATCGATTGATGATCGACTGGAACCTGAACGAAAAATTCCCGATTTTCGCTATCTCAGGAAACCATGATAGCAGTGTTCGATTATCTGCTGGAACTGAATGGTTCAGCCAAACAAAATTCTTTTTACACACCCGATTTGCTGAAGCTTTCCAACCTATCGACTATCAAAATACTCAATTTTTCTTATTGCCTTATTTTGAACCAATCTCTGCTAGAAGTTATTTTGAAGATGATACGATCCGCACGGTCCAACAAGCAATGGAAAAAGTAGTTGACCAGATGCAACTCGCTTTTGATCCTGAAAAAAAACAGGTGCTGGTCAGCCACTTTTTTGTGACGGGTAGTAAGAAATCAGATTCAGAAACAAAAATCGAAGTGGGCGGACTAGATGCGATTCCAGGTAGTTTATTGGAGCCATTTGATTATGTCGCTTTAGGACATCTTCATAATCAAGCAGCCTTGCAACAAGAAAATGCTAGATACAGTGGTTCGCCACTTAAATTCTCACTTTCAGAGATCAATCAGAAAAAAGGTGTTTGGATCGTTGATCTAACTGACACCTTGGTGTTGGATTTTCAAGAAATCACACCTTTGTATGATATCGCTGAAGTAACTGCTAGTTTTAAAGAATTATTAGACCCAAGTTTTTACCATACGATCAACCGAGAAAATTATTTGCAGATTTATTTAAAAGATCGCGCAGTTATTCCTAACATGATGAACCAACTACGAGCAATCTATCCTCGAATACTTGGTGTCGAACGTGTCAATGGACGGCATCGTTCCACAAGCAAACGACAGACACTTGAAATCAAGCAACCAAAGAAACTCGCGGAAACATTCTTTACCGAAATGGTGGATGAACCGATGACAGAACAACAAATGAGCTGGTTAGAAGAAACGTTGCAAGAACTCACAGAAACGGAATGATCAAGTATGAAACCACAGACGTTACGATTGAAAAATTTTGGCCCATTTATTGATGAAACGATTGATTTCTCAAAATTGACCCAAGCGGCCTTGTTTTTGATTACAGGAAAAACAGGGGCTGGCAAAACAACGATTTTTGATGGCATGACTTATGCGCTTTTTGGAGAAACATCTGGAAGGTTGCGGTCTGGCAAAGAGATGCGGTCATTATTTGCGACACCAGAAGACGAAACGAGTGTCTTTTTTTCGTTTGAACATCAACAGTTGCGTTATGAAGTCGAACGTAAGCCTGAACAATTGTTAGCTAAACGCAAGGGTGAGGGCATGAGAAAACAGGCGGCAAAAGTCAGTTTAACGATCTTTGATGAAAAAGGAAAAGAAATTCGACAATTAACAAAACGTAGTGAAGTCGATCAAGAAATCAAAGAACTATTGAATTTAGATGCGAAACAATTTTCACAGATCGTCTTACTGCCGCAAGGAGAATTTCGGAATTTCTTGATTTCCTCTAGTAGTGAAAAAGAAACAGTTTTACGTAACTTATTCGGCACACAATTCTTTCAACGATTCACCGAACAATTGAAAGAAAAAGCCAAGAACAAGCAAAAAGAACTGGATCATTTAGAGCAAGAATTAGTCTTATTGCAAAGGCAATTTAGTTCCTATGAGGAGAAGCAACCGGCTGGTCTACAATCTTTTGAGACAGTGATCAATGAGTGGAAAGAGTATCAAGATCAAGTTTCAACAAGGCTCGCCTCAGAGCAAGAAGTATTAGAGCAACTGAAAGAAGAACAAAAAATCAGCGAGACGGATTACTACCACGGGAAAAATCAAAAATTTGCTTATGAAGAAAAGCAACAATTATTAGCAGAACAACAAGTGCTCAATGAGCAACAACAAGTGATCGAGGAGCACCAAAGATGGATTTCCCATTATGAAGTTGCTCAGCAATTGCGCACACCGCTTGAACGTAGCCAAGAATATCAAGAATCACTTACCACACAGGAAAGTGAGAAACAGCAACTAATTATTGCGTGCAATAAGGTGACAAGTGATTTACAGAAATGGCAAGAACAGGCGGACGTACGAGAAAATCTCGAACAAAAAATAGCAAAAATGAGTCAAACGCTCCAAGAAAAGCAACGATTGATCCCAGTGGCCGATACTTTCAGAGAAAAACAATCGGAACTTTCCGTAATGGAAAAAAAAGTCAGTGAGTTACAGCAAGAAATCCAACAACTGGCAGATCAGCAATTGATCCTTCAAGAAAGACAACAAACGAGTCAAACCGTTTTAGCAACCCAAGGGGAACTACAAGAAAAACAGTTGGTTTATGAACGTTTACGTTTAGAAGGGGAACGTTACTGTGAACAACAGCAACACCTTGATCACCTTGACAAAGAACTAGTAAAAAATCATCAGTACTTTGAACAAACAACAGAGCAATTGGTAGAAAAACAACGATTACTTGAACAACAAACACACGAGTTCAATCAATGTAAAAGCGACTGGGCAAAGCAACAAATTACTTATTTACAAACCCTATTGATACCTGGTGAACCTTGCCCAGTATGTGGTGCAACGGAGCATCCATTGACACCGGATAATCGTGAATCAGTGCAGGAAAACTTAGCTGTGCTTGAAGAAAAAATGGTCCAAGCAGAACAATCGATCGAAAAAACGCATCAAGAAATTGGTCGAAAAGAAGCAGAAATCGAAGAAATCAACCAACAGCTTGCTCGTTTAAGCCAGCAACAAGTGGAAATGAGTCAACAGTTGGATCAACAAGCAATTTATTTGAACACAGAGTTAAAAGCCACCTTCCAAATAGATGTCCAAGAAGATATTGTTCAAGGGTTGGCGGAAATAGAGAAAACCCTCAATGCTCGTTTAAAGGAAATCAAAAAAGCAGAAGAAGCACAAGTAAGGGTCATGGAAGAACTAGCCAGCAACAAAGAACAAAGTGAACAGATCAAAGCTCAACAAATGCTCCATAATGAAAAAATCCAACGACTCCAAGGTGAGATGGCAGGATTGAGTCAACAATTAGGAGCAGAAGACCTTGATACTTTAGTAAAAGAAGCTGATCAATTAGCCGAACAGTCGAGCAAGAGCAAGCAAGAATTGGAAGAGCAAATGGCCCAAGGTGAGAAACTCCAGCAAGAATCAGCTGTTTTGACGACTAAAATCGAAGCGTTGACTGAACAAATCGAAAAGACAATTGCTCAATATGAAAAAGAACAACGGAAAATCTCTAGTTTCTTAGAGCAACACACTGATTTTTCTTCGCAAGAAGCAATAGCAGCGTTGTTAAAAGAAACAGTCACATACGAAAATAGAAAAACAACGATCAAGGATTATCAAACGAAACAGTTGGTTCTTTCCACTCGCTTAGAACAATTGGCACATGTCACTTATGATGAAAAATCCCAAGATTTGACAGTGTTGAGTGAACGAATCGAAAAAATCAAACAACACATTGAAGAGCAACAACAATTGATCTATCACTTACAACAAGAGTATAAAACCAATCAGAAAGTGATCATGGAATTTACTACAAGTTATCAAAATAGTCAGGAACAACTAGATGAATTGATCCAGTTGCAACAATTATCACAGACAATGAATGGCGAAAATCCTAAAAAAACAAGTATTGAACGTTATGTCTTGCAAGTTTATTTACAAGAAGTCTTGCAAGTCGCTAATGAACATCTGATACGATTGACAAAAAGCCGCTATCAGTTTGAATTAGATGAAGAAGTTGGTAGCTACCGCGGAAAGACTGGCCTGGAGATCAACGTGTACGATGATGAAGCAGGAACGACCAGAGGATCGCATACTTTATCCGGAGGCGAAAGCTTTATTGCTGCATTATCATTAGCTTTAGCCTTGGCAGAAGTGATTCAAGCGCAAGCTGGTGGAATCACGATCGAAGCATTGTTTATTGACGAAGGGTTTGGTTCACTGGATGAAGAAGCCTTGGAAATGGCGATGGAAGCATTAGAAACAGTTGAAAGCGAAGGCAGGATGATCGGGATCATCAGCCATGTACGTGAGTTGAAAGAACGTGTCTTGCAACAAATACGAATTGATACAAAAGGTAGTGGACAGAGTGAAATACACTACCATTTTGGTTAAGAAGGGAGATTGATAACAATGAAATGGAGTATTCCGGAAAAAGTCATTGCAAGAGGGCGTCAATATTTGCAAGAAGACCGTGTGTTATCGGTTGTCCCAGATCAAGAAGATAATGTGTGGCATGCAGAGGTTTTAGGTAGCGAGCTGTATTTAGTTGATTTAGATGGTACAGCAAAAGAAATCGACTACTGTCAATGCCCATACTGGGAAGAACATCATTATTGCAAGCACACTGTTGCAGTAGAACTTTATTTACGATCGAAACAACTTTCTCGTATCATGCAGAAAGATCAAAAAATGATCGAACCAACGAAAAAGACCAGTGAAGGAGAACTATTGACAAAAGGATTTGCCCGATTAAAAGGGAAGACTTCTACTAAATCCTTGCAACCCTTAGTGATCGATTATCATGTCGAACAGATCGAAACCAATCAATACCATCCAGAACTTTCTATTTTGGCGGTTTATCTACGTGTGGGCTTTCTAGAAACACCTAAGAAGACATACATCGTAAAAAATATTTATGAATTTCTACAGGCGTATACAGAAGAAGAAAACTATACGGTCAATAAACAGTATCAATTCCGTTTAGAGCACCGAGTTTTCCAACAAGAAGATCAACAACTAATGGAGCTATTCGCAGGTATTGCACAGACACAAACATTATTAGGCGCAAACGGTGTCTTGGTAAAAGGGAAATTAGACAAGCGTTACTTACTTTTGCCAATCGATCAATCGAAATCTTTGTTAGAGCGTATGAATCAATCGACACGTTTGAAACTACAGATCAATGATCAAACTTATCATGGCATCCAGTTTTCAGATGATACGAAACCGCTAAGTTTTCAAGTCAAGAAGAGAGAAACACAGTATCAATTGACTGCCGTAAGTGACTTTGATTTGTTCTTGTCTCACTATCAGTGGGGGATCAGACAAGGTACTATCTATCATTTGACTAAACAGCAACAGACGATCTATTTGACTTGGAAACAACTGATGAAACGTTTTGAAGAGCCAGAAGTTGCCTTTCATAAAAAAGAATTGTCTTCTTTATTTAAAGAAATTTTACCGCTTTTAGATCAGATAGGAACCGTTGCTATTGATGATGAAGTGACAGCAGAAGTCGCAGATATTCCAGTAGAGTTTGTCTTTGTTTTTAAAAAAATGAAAGGGCAAATTCAAGCAAGGATCGATTTTGTATATGGAGATGTTGTGTTCTCCACAGATGAACGACATGAAACGCTTGCTGAGCAAACTACCGAAATATTGAGAGATACGGCGCAAGAACAGCGGGTCCTTGATTTGTTTCGTATGTACCGTTACCGGAAAAATAAAACGGGCTACGAACGTCCATTACCTGAAGGTGAAGCTTTGTATCAGTTTTTCCGGACAGAATTAGCTGTTTTTCGTCAATTTGGAGAAGTCCGTATAGGAAAAAAATTACGGGAATTATATCTAGATGCACAAAAACACCAACCACAGATCGAAGTAGAAGAAACAGGATCATGGCTAGATATCCGCTTTGATGTGACAGGAATCAACGAGCATGAAATCGACAATGTTTTGCAGAGTTTGTTAAGAAATGATTCATTTTATACCTTAGAAAGTGGACAGGTATTATCGTTTGATTCAGAAGAATTCCAACAAACAAGCAAAATCCTACAACAATTCAGAGATACGATCCGTTCAGACGATGGCGTTATCCAAGTGCCAAAAAATCAAGGATTGATGATCAAAGAACAATTTACAGGAAGTAATGCTAGTTTTGGCGATTCTTTCCAACAAATGACTCAAGACTTGATCGATCCTACGAATTACAAAGCCACTTTACCAAAGAATTTGCAAGCAGAGCTTAGAGACTATCAGAAGCAAGGCTTCCAATGGTTGAAAATGTTAGGTCATTATCAATTTGGTGGCATTTTAGCTGATGAAATGGGTCTAGGGAAAACGTTGCAGACTATTGCTTTTCTGCTTTCGGAGAAAGAAGAAAAAGGTGCGTTGGACGCCTTGATCGTAGCACCGGCGAGTTTGATCTATAACTGGCAAGCCGAAGTGAAAAAGTTTGCACCCTCATTGAGTGTCCAAGTGATCAATGGCAATAAGAAAGAGCGAGAAACTTTGTTAGCTGAAAAAGTAGATATTCGTGTTACTTCTTATGCGAGCTTACGTCAGGATCTTTCTGAATATCAATCATCGACGATTAATTATTTAGTCTTAGATGAAGCGCAAATGGTGAAAAATAGCAGCACAAAGACTGCTCAAGCTTTACGAGAGTTGCATATTCCACAGCGCTTTGCTTTAAGTGGGACACCAATCGAAAATAGCCTTGAAGAACTATGGTCACTATTTGCTACAATCATGCCGGGATTCTTTCCGAATCGGACACGTTTTAGAGAATTGACGACAGATGAAATCGCGCAAATGATCCGACCTTTTGTTTTAAGACGAGATAAGCAAACAGTTCTCAAAGATTTACCAGAAAAAACTGAAATGAATCTTTATTCTGCGTTGACGGAAGAACAAAAAACAGTGTACCTTGCTTATTTAAGACAAATGCGTGAAGAAGTATCAGCTATGGATTCAGAGTCGTTCAAAAAGAATCGGATCGGCATCTTGGCAGGACTGACACGTTTACGTCAAATTTGTTGTGATCCTCGCTTGTTTGTAGAAGACTACCAAGGTGGATCAGGTAAGTTAGAACAAGTAAAAGATTTATTACTAGCTGCAAAAGAAAATAACCGTCGTGTCTTGTTGTTCTCCCAATTTACGGGTATGCTGACGATCCTTCAAGAGGAATTAGCTGAATTAGGGCTAAGTACCTTTTATTTACGAGGAAGTACAAAGGCACAAGATCGTTTAACCATGGTCGATGCTTTCAACGCGGGTGAAAAAGATGTCTTTCTTATTTCACTTAAAGCAGGAGGGACTGGGTTAAATCTAACTGGCGCAGATACAGTCATCCTTTATGATTTATGGTGGAACCCAGCGATCGAAGAACAAGCTGCTGGAAGAGCCCATCGTATTGGACAAAAAAATGTTGTTGAAGTATGGCGAATGATTGCTGAAGGAACAATCGAAGAGCGAATGGATTCCTTACAGCAAGAAAAACGAGAATTGTTCCAAAAAGTAATCCAAGGAAACGAAGAACAATTGACGAAACTAACAGAAGACGATATTCGTTTGATTCTAAGTATTGGTGAAAATGACGAATAAAACGTAAAGATCATTTATTGAGTAATTACTCTCTTATACAGGAAACAGTAAATAAGCCAAGGAAGATAGCCACGCAAATCTGCGCAGTGATCTTCCTTGGTTTTTCTTGTTTATTTATTCGCAGATGCTTATTTGATCAGACAAGCTGAGCTTCTCCTACAGCAGTTTTTATAGCGGATAGCAGTTGATCGAACTCGTTGATCTCTACATCACACACTGGACGCTCGTTGATGGAACGTTTGCGGTGATTGAACCATAACGTCTGCCAATTGGCACTCTTAGCACCTAACACATCGTTTTCGTAATTATCGCCAACGTATAGTGTTTCATTAGGTGACATATTGAAAGTTTTCTCGGCTAATTGGAAGATTTCCTTTTCTGGTTTTTGAAAGCCAGTTGCTTGAGAAACTAGCATACAATCAGCAGGAATCCAATTTGTTAATTGAAGTTGATTTAATTTTTTTGTTTGATGATCAGTTGGTCCATTGGTGATGATCCCTAATGGAATATTTTTTTCTTTAAGAAAATCAAGTGTTTTTTTTACTTCAGGATGAAGAGAGATATTTGCTAGTTCCTCTTCGTAGACTTCTTGGAAAACTAAGCATTTTTCATCAGAGATAGGTGAATAACCTAGATCGATCAAGGACTGACTAATGCGGTGTGCACGCATATAATCAAGTGTCCATTCTCCAGCCATGACTTTTGGGAAATTCTCATCGCTGTGATGGCGGAAACGGATATATAATCCATGCATATCTTCTTCTGCTACTTGAGGTACCACGCTTTGAACTGAATTCTTAAATGGTTGTTGCTGATCATACATTGTATCGTCAACATCAAATACAACTGATTTAATCAAATTATTACACGCCTTTCAATATTCTATCTTTTCACAAATCCTCGCTTATTGTATCAAAAAAAAGGTGATAAAAACGTTGAGATTTAAAGGTTTTTATTACTATATTTCTTATTAGTTGACAGAATAAGGTTTGTGTATTTTAGTTTTTTTAACTAAAAATAATTAATTTTATTATAAAGAAATCAACAAATCTATTTTCCGCTTTGTCAAATGGATTATAATAGTAAAAATAAATAAAACAAAAGATAACTTGTTTTTTTAATACAGAAAAAATAAAATTAGCAAAATATAAAATAACGTTAACTAGCAAGCTGGCTAGTAGGTTTTAACTTTTCCGTTGAACGCATCTGCTACTTCAATTTTATAGTGGCGTTAAAATCAACATTTTTTTAGTTTTTTTTATTTTCTGAGTTTTAAAAATTTTTTGTTATTAAATAAATAAAAAACATTACACGTGAAAAAAACGCTATCATTTTTAAAGTTTTCAAAAAGACTAGTACAGATTTTTGTGCTGTGTTATGTGTTTTTTGTATTGTAAAAGTATTTGAAAACTCTAATTTTTTTACTCAAAATTAAGTAGAAACCTTGGTTTAACTGTATATCTGTCTTAGATAACTTTCATTTTTTTTAAAAATAATTTAAAAAAAAGCTAGCTATTTAAATGTTGATTAGGTATAATAGAAACAGATGGAAGATATTCAGGATCTTCTGTTACAAAAATGTGGCTATAATCACAAAAAGGAGTGATGCACGTTGTTAACACTATATACTTCCCCAAGTTGTACTTCCTGCAGAAAGGCTCGTGCGTGGTTGCAAGAGCATCAGATTCCATTTGTAGAGCGAAATATTTTTTCAGAACCTCTTAATAGCTCTGAATTAAAAGCAATTTTACAAATGACGGAAGACGGAACAGAAGAAATTATTTCTACCCGTTCAAAAGTTTTCCAAAAATTAAACATGGATCTTGATGAGTTACCATTACAAGAACTTTTAGAGCTTGTACAAAACAATCCTGGTTTGTTACGTAGACCAATTATGATCGATAACAAACGTCTACAAGTCGGCTTTAATGAAGATGAAATTCGTCGTTTCTTACCACGAGATGTTCGTCAATTAGAATTACGTCAAGCCCAGCTAATGGCTGGTTTATAGAAAACACAGAATGAAACTTAGGAGGATGTGATGTCTTTCTAAGTTTTTTTTTATTAAAAATAAATTGTGTTTTTTTAGGACTTAATGATTTTTTCTTTACATTTATTCTTATTTCGCTACAATTAATCTATATGGATAGTTGGGATAAAGTGAGGTGTAGCATATGGAAATGGAACATATCAATGAGAATACGATTCGTGTAATGATTGGTCATGATGACCTAGAAGAACGTGGGGTCTCATTTTTAGATTTATTAGGTAACCACAGAGAAATTGAAAACTTTTTTTATAGTATCTTAGAAGAAGTGGATATTGAAGAGGAGTTCCAAAGTAGCGAAGCTGTCACTTTCCAAGTTTTGCCAAAAGGGGATGGCCTAGAGCTGTTTATCAGTAAGAATATGCCAGACGAAGAGATCGGTCAAAACAATGAATCGACGTTGAATAGCGCAGATGTTAGTGAGTTTCTTCAAGGTCAAATGCTTGCAAATGAAGAGGAAAGCGACTTAACAGAATCAACTACTGCAAGTGAACAACGAGCAATCTTTGTATTCAATGACTTTGAGCAAGTGATCCAGCTTGCCAATGATGTTCAGTTAGAATCAGCTTGGACAGATCTATACCAATTAGAAGAACGTTATTATTTAGTTGTTCACTTTTGGATGGAAAATCTAAATCAAACCGATGTTGAAAATCAATATGCACGTATTTTAGAATTCGCTGAGAAAAGTACACGAACAGCTGAAGCATTGAATGAATATGGGCAGCAATTGATGGAACGTAATGCTCTGGAACGAGTAAAATTTTATTTTGAATAAAGCATAGGATAGGCTAACACAGCGATAGTTGACATTGCTAGGTATGCTTTGTCGAGGGTCTCAACATTTGTTGAGACCTTTTTTCGTTGGCGTATTTATCTAATGAAAGGAAGTGAGTCGATGTTACTCGCCAAAGACAAAGAAGGGTCTATTTTTTTAGCAACTGATGCAACAAAAGAGTGCGACTACTATTGTCCAAACTGTGGGAATCAAGTGTTTTTAAAAAGAGGAATGAAGAGAATCGCCCATTTTTTCCATCATGATACTTCGGACTGCCAAGTATTTAGTGAGGCGGAATCTGAAGAGCATCTTAATCTAAAAAGACAATGTTTCCGATGGTTGAAAAAAAGCTATCCAAGAGTAGAAATGGAAGGATATCTATCACAACTGATGCAACGTCCGGATATCTTGGTTGGTCATCATGCGTTTGAGATCCAATGTTCTCCATTGTCTTATGAGCGAATGATCGAAAGGACGATCAATTACAAAGCAAATGGGTATGTTGTTTGGTGGCTATTAGGAATGAAATTTTTCAAAAGGAACGATTGCTTAAGATTAGAAAAAAAGTTTTGCTACTACGACGATTTACGACAGCTCCACTTTTGGCAAATCGACTGGTCTACGCAAAAGGTTTACTTATATAGTCAGATCTTCACAGACTTATCGGGGAAAATCAGGTTTGAACAATCTTCTTGGTCCTTTTTTGAGAAAGAGCTATTAACAGTATTAGAAGTCGAAAGTGGCTCATTGCGAAAAATACCAAGTTCTTCTTCCGTGAAAACAAAAGACTGGATAGCAAAACAAATCATTCGAAAAAATAAAAAAGTATTAGGAGTACAAGAACAGTGCTATCTAAGAAAGAAGCATGTGCTTTATCTTGAATCGTGGTTCTATGAAGGAAGTGATTTCTTTTGCTTTTTTTCTGAACAAGTATTCTTTTATCGGTTGCTGTTTTCACAGATGAAATGCAAAGAGAATGATAAGAAAACAAGTTCTTTCGATAAATGGTATCAGGAAATCAAGGAATATAAAAATGAGTGGTTATTTCCTTTGATTGATGAACAAAAAATTTATCGATTGTTTTATGAAGAGTGTAAACGTTTAGTACAAAAATAATAATCAGAGAAGAATTCCATATACAAAACATGAAAGAGTTATGATAAACTCAAAAGAGTAAGTAAAAAGTAACTATTATTTTTTATTCAGAAAAGCATAGTTGCAAAGATGAACAAAAGGAGTGGAACAGATGAGCGAAACAACGAAGTTACCAAATAGAGAAGATTTGCCTGAAAAATTGACATGGGACCTAACACCAATCTTTTCAAGCGATCAAGAATTTGATAAAAAGTACGAAGAATTGACTGAAGAATTAAAAAATTCTGAGCATTATAAAGGAACATTAGGTAATGGAGCAACAGCATTTTTGGAGGCGCTTGAATTTGTCTTAACAATGTATCGTAAAGTTGAGCTTATTTATGTCTATTCCCATTTAAAAAATGACCAAGATACGACAAATACGACATATCAAGCATTGTATGCTCGTGCTGGCAGTTTACTTTCAAAAGTGAGTGAAGCAATTGCTTGGTATGAGCCAGAAGTATTGCAACTTTCTGATGAGCAAATTTGGCAATATTTTGAAGAAGAACCAAAATTAGAAGTTTATCGTCATTATGTCAAACAAATGGTTGATAACCGCGCACACATCTTGTCAGCAGATCAGGAAGCATTACTTGCTGGAGCCGGAGAAATCTTTGGTGCTTCAAGTGGTACATTTGCAGTATTGAATAATGCTGATTTAGAGTTCCCAACAATCACTGGCGAGAATGGTGAAAAGATCCAATTATCGCATGGTGTATATGGTCAATTATTAGAAAGTACCAATCGTGAAGTACGTGAAGCGGCGTTCAAAGGACTATACAGCGTATATGCACAATTTAGAAACACTTTTGCTTCCACACTTGGGACGCATATCAAAGGGCACAACTTCAAAGCCAAAGCACGTCGATACGCTTCTGCCAGAGAAGCTGCACTAAGCAATAACCATATTCCTGAAAGTGTGTATGATACTTTAGTTACTGTTGTGAACAAACATTTGCCGTTATTGCATCGATATATGGAACTACGGAAACGACTATTAAACGTAGATACATTGCATATGTATGATCTGTATACGCCAGTATTAGGTGAAGCACCAATCAAATTTACGTATGAAGAAGCAGTAGAAAAAGCCATTGAATCACTTGCGCCAATGGGAGAAGAATATCTGGCTGTCGTAAAAGAAGCATTTTCAAACCGTTGGATCGATGTAGTCGAGAATAAAGGGAAACGCAGTGGCGCTTATTCTTCTGGTAGTTATGATACCAACCCTTACATTCTGATGAACTGGCATGATACGTTGGATCAACTGTTCACCTTGGTCCATGAAATGGGACATAGTGTCCACAGCTATTTCACACGTTCGAACCAACCTTTCGTCTATGGTGATTATTCAATCTTTTTAGCCGAGATCGCGTCAACAACAAATGAAAATATTTTGACCGAACATTTATTAGCGACCGAAGAAGATCCTCGGGTTCGTGCCTATGTCTTGAATCATTATTTAGATGGTTTTAAAGGAACAATTTTCCGTCAAACACAATTTGCAGAGTTTGAACACTTCATGCATCAAGAAGATGCAAAAGGAACACCTTTGACGAGTGAGTACCTAAGTGAAAGCTATGGCGAATTAAATGCTAAGTATTATGGTCCAGCTGTTGAAAAAGATCCAGAAATCAAAGATGAATGGGCGCGTATCCCACATTTCTACTATAATTATTATGTCTATCAATACTCAACAGGATTTTCTGCTGCATCTGCTTTAGCGAAGAAAATCTGGGAGAAAGAACCAGGCGCATTAGATGCTTACCTAACGTATCTAAAAGCAGGAAACAGCGATTATCCAGTAGAAGTAATGAAGAAAGCTGGTGTGGACATGACCCAAGCAGCTTATATTGAAGATGCAATGGCCGTGTTTGAACAACGATTAAATGAATTAGAAGCATTAGTGGAAGAATTATAGAAATCATGTGTTGAGTGATCTATTGATTGGATCTTTCTAGGTCCGTTCTGATCCTGCCAAAAACCGGAAAAGTGTGTGAGTTTCTCGCTCAACACTTTTCCGGTTTTTACTGTTAAAAATAACATGAGAATTTAAAAATTAAGGTTTGGATTTTCGGTTTATAGTATACTGACAGGGATAGTAAAGTTGATGCGGTGGCTAACCTTAAGAAAAGAGGTGATGCCTATGTTGATCTGTGGCTTTCTCCTAGAAAGGAATAAGCATGTCTGTGTTTGAGGCATTGATGTTTGCATTGTCGTTTGCAACATTGGTCTTGATCGTCAGCGACAAAGACAACAAAAAATAACCGCTCCTTAAACTTTGGCGAGTTTAACGGTTATTTTCTGTAACTAACCAAGCTAGCCACCAGTAAAACGGTGCTATCTGAAGAGAGGGTTGTTGATACAACGCTCTCTTTTCAGAGTTATGATACCATAACGAGTATATAAAAGCGAGTTCAATTTCTTCCGGCTTATTGGAAAAAGACTGGCTATAATTGTTTTTATTTGACTTGGAGTTGACTCAAGGGGATATACTAGAAGCAATTAATCTAAGGAGTGGAAGCTATGAAAGCAACAGTATTTTTAGAGCCAGGGAAAATGGCTATCAAAGAAATGCCTAAGCCAGAATTGAATCAAGAGAACGAAGCAATCATTCGTGTGGTACGTGCAAGTGTATGTGGTTCTGATTTATGGTGGTATCGTGGTATCTCTAAAAAAGAAGCAGGATCTGCTGCGGGACATGAAGCGATTGGTATCGTAGAAGAAGTAGCAGAAGATGTTACAAACGTTGAACCGGGTGATTTTGTTATTGTGCCTTTTACCCATGGTTGTGGGGAATGTGAGGCCTGTTTAGCTGGGTTTGATGGTGATTGTTTATCAGATACTTCAGGTTCAACAGGGTATCAGGCAGAGTATATTCGCTATCGCAATGCGAATTGGGGGTTAGTAAAAATCCCTGGTAAACCAGAAGATTATTCCGATGATATGTTAAATTCTTTTGTTACGTTGGCAGATGTTATGGCAACGGGCTATCATGCAGCAGTGAGTGCTGAGGTGAAAGAAGGAGATACAGTTGTTGTGATCGGAGATGGAGCTGTAGGGTTATGTGGAGTCATTGGAGCAAAATTGTTAGGCGCATCAAAAATCATTGCGATGAGTCGACATGAAGACCGTCAACAGCTAGCTTTGACATTTGGAGCAACGGATATCATTGCGGCTCGTGGAGAAGAAGCAATCGCTGAGGTCATGAAATTAACAGGTGCCGGCGCAGATGCAGTGTTAGAATGTGTAGGGACACAACAAGCAGTTGAAACGGCTGTAAAAGTAGGCCGACCAGGTGCGGTTGTTGGTCGTGTTGGCGTCCCTCACGTAGATGAGTTGGATACGAACGCTTTGTTTTATCGTAATATCGGTTTACGTGGAGGGATTGCGGCTGTGACGACTCACGACCGAGCTGCACTATTAGAAGCAGTCTTATCAAATAAAATCGAACCAGGTAAAGTCTTTACGCAACAATTCGAGTTAGATCAAGTTCAAGCTGCTTATGAGGCAATGGATGAACGAAAAGCAATCAAATCACTGTTGGTCATCACATAGTTCTTGAGTTTGAATAGATCAGAGGTCAAGAAGCAATGCTACCATCTAATTACTCAATATAGTATCTTTCATTAACCTTGAAACCGTTTGTCAAACGGTTTCAATCATGATAAAATAAATGTAATTAGAGAAAAGGAGCGATGTGCCATGTGGTTGTTTTATTTGGATCAAGTATTTTTAAACAATTAATTGAATCGTTTAAAAATAACTTGTAAATGACAATTCACGGGAACTTTGCTTTTTTTCTATGCTTTTTTAGTATGGACAAAATTCTTGAAGAAGCAGTCTTTCACAGGCTGCTTCTTTTTTGTGTTTCCGTTAGAAGGATGTTCATTTGCACAAAAGGAGTGCAAACAATGGAAGCATTAGCAATGCTATTAAAAGAGATTGAGATTACGTATAACGGAAAAGAAGTATTAACAATCAATGAGCAAGCGATTTATGAGAATGCGCGGATCGGTATCGTCGGAGATAATGGTAGCGGGAAATCGACGTTACTTAAATTATTAGCTGGAGAAATCCTACCAGAAAAAGGAAGAGTAGATCGAAGGATTGATTTTAAATATTTTGCACAGATCGATACCGTTGGTCAGCATCTAGTCGAAGAAATCGATTTTGAGTTACTCAGCCGTTTCCGAGTTCCCAATCAAATGGCTCACTTTAGTGGTGGTGAAGAAACGAAATATCGTTTGGCACAAGTATTATCTACGTACACGACAGGTTTGTTGTTAGATGAACCAACCACTCATTTAGATCAACGAAGCGTGCAAATGTTGATTGAAGAACTTCGGTATTATTATGGAACCTTAGTTTTTGTTAGCCATGATCGCTTATTTCTCAATGAATTAGCTGACAAAATATGGGAAGTATCGGGACATACGATCAAAGAATATACAGGGAATTATGATGATTATGTAAAGCAAAAAGAACAAGAAGTAATTGCTCAAGAAAGAGCGCATGATGACTATTTGAGAGAACGTAAAAAATTAGAAAATAGCATGATCAAAAAAGAGCAACAAGCCAAAAAAATGGCACAATCTTCCAATCAAAAAAGCAAAAGTAATAAAAACAGTCGGAAACCTGATCGTTTGTCAGGAACAAAACAAAAAGAAAGTGGTCAAAAAGGGATAATGAAAGCGGCGAAGTCAATGGAGAAACGTTTAGAAAAATTAACGGAAGTCGCAAGAGTACAAAAAAAGCATCCGATTGATTTCCCGCAGTCAGAAACAACTGTTTTACACAATAAGTTCCCAGTCGTAGGTGAATCAGTGACGATCCATTATGATGAAAAAATCCTGCTTGATGAAGTTAACTTTGCCTTCGCACTAGGGAAAAATATCGCGATTATTGGATCGAATGGCAGTGGGAAATCTAGTTTATTACGACACATCTTACAGCAAAAAAATGGAGTGAAGCTTAGTCCCAAAGTTACTTTTGCTGTCTATGAGCAAAGGGATTATCACTATGTTGAGGATCTGACCGTCCTACAGTATTTGATGCGTCAGACCGAATATCCAGAAAGTTTGATCCGAAGTATGCTACACCATTTAAGCTTTTCACCGGAGGCTATCCAACAATCAGTTTGTTCGTTAAGTGGAGGAGAAGCTACACGGCTGTCACTAGCAACCTTGTTTGCTAAGCCTTCCAACGTATTGATTCTAGATGAACCGACTAATTTTATTGATCTGCGGACAATGAATGCGCTAGAGTATTTTTTGAAACAATATCATGGAACTGTTTTGTTTACCTCGCATGACCCTTATTTTGTTCAACAAGTGGCAGATCAAGTCTATGAAATAAAGGATCGAAAACTGATTCGACGAGATTGAATCAGCGTAAAACGAGCTTGCTATTGTTGCTAAGTGAGAGTTAAAGGGAGTGCCAAAATAGGCAACTGAATAAGCAGTGAAATCCGGAAATCGTTTTTCCTATTTTGGGATTTCGCTGTTTCTTTTTGCAAGATTTTTTTCTGGTGACTTACTTTTTTTATTTTAATTTTAATACACGGCTGCGTCGTTGACTCTGTTCGGTCCATCAAAATGGAAAAAGCACGAGTCAAATTGGGCTGAAGTGTGATAGCGTTTCCAGTAAAAAGTCATTATAGTTGAAATGGGGGGACGGGAATGATCAATTACCGCTTGAGTTATCTGTTTGAGGAAACGAACAGACAAAAATTGATAAGACTGACGAACTTGGAGGAAGAGACTCTAAAAATAGAATTAACAAAAATCAATCATTTTTGTGAAAAAAAGCTAGGGCAAAAAATAAATATCTCTGGAGAGGAGATACTGGTTCCAGAGGCGATTCGACGACGATGGTCTGAAGTCCTCTTCGAAGTGTCAAAACAGGAACTATATTTTTCTGAAGAGGAAAGACAAGCCATGATCTATCTTCTTGCTTTTTCGATGGTTGATGACTTATCTGTTTATTATTTTCAAGAATTATTCAATGTAAGTAAGAATACAGTTTTAAAAGATGTCAGAAATTTAAGAATGAAACTCCAAGAGGAAGACATTCGACTGATTTATTCGAGAAAAAAAGGCTTCTACATAGATGGCGCTGAACTTGATGTTCGCCGCGTAGCTTATTCAACTGTGGGAGTACTAACAGACACCAAGAACGGCCACTGGTTACTTTTTGAAGGGATCTATGGCATTTCTAGAACGAATTATGTTGTGGTGAGAGACCGCCTGCTTCGTATTTTAGAGGAATTTGATTTAATCATCGTTCCTAGTCGTTTTGAGGAAATGTTGTATTTTATTAGTTTTTTATTGTCACGGATCACAAAAAAAGCAGTTTTTCTAACTGAAAAAGATAAAGAGATGCTGACCTCTTTGAATGTCTATCAAGCAAGCAAAAAATTTTTAACAGATTTTGGTCAAATCAAAAATCAAGTAGAAGAAGAATGCTATTTGACTGTGCTGTTAAAAACTGTTCTACAAGGCGATATCGAGGATCACTCTGTAGAATTTTTATTGGAATGTGCAAGAGAGGTCATCCATGAGATGGAACGTTTATCCGCTGTCCGGTTTGTTGACTATCGGAAATTATTGATGAATTTCTTTTATCATCTTGTTCCCGCTTATTTTCGTATCCGCTATCGATTCACATTGAATAATGTGTTGATCGATGAAATCAAAACCCAATATCGAGAATTATTTGAATTGACTCGTTTAGCGCTTTATCCACTCAAACAATTAGTTGGCGAGATTCCGGATACAGAAATTGGTTATTTTACGATTTTATTTGGTGGAGAGATCAGAAAACAAAAGGAGCGACATCATTACCAACGATTAAAGGCGATGATCGTCTGCCCGAGTGGCATCAGCTCTGGCTTGATCATGGAATCGGAATTACAAGAGCTATTTCCACAAATCGAATTTTTGCCAGCACGATCAACAGAAGAATATCAGATGCTTCGTTTTTCGGAAGACATTGATATGGTGTTTTCCAGTGTCCCACTAAAAACACCGGTGACCAGTTATGTTGTGAAACCCATCATGACTCCTTTAGAAAAAAATGAATTAGTTAAAAAGGTCCAACAAGCATTTTATGTTTCAGAAAGAGGTGTGCATTCGATCGAAGAAATTTTGGAAGTGATTTTTCCATATATTGATTTGAAAGAGGGAATGACAAAGAGGAAACTGCGACAGATCGTCGAGAGAAAAATAAACAAAGAATTGAACAGAAGGGAAGATCAACGGCCGATGTTATCAGAATTATTAACAAAAGAAACCATACAATTTACGGACAAACAACTGACATGGCAAGAAGCCATCACCGAGGCAGCTCAGCCTTTGTTAACGACCAATAAAATCGAAGAAAAGTATGTGGGGGCGATGATCGAAAAGGTCATGGAACATGGGCCCTTTATCCATATCGGAAAAGGAATTGCTTTGCCTCATGCACGACCAGAAGATGGAGTGAAAGAAATTGGGATGTCATTACTGAAGGTAACTGATCCAGTCTTATTGAGCGACGATGAAAAGCATCCCATCCAATTATTTATCTGTTTAGCAGCAGTGGACAACGAGATGCACTTGAAAGCTTTAGCTAGCTTGACGAAAATTTTGTCGAATAAAGAACGTTTAGCGTCATTACTCGAAGCGAAAGATGTAGAAGAAATCATCCATGTAATCAAAGAAGGGGAAGATGAAAAATGAAATTTGCAGCAGTATGTGGTTCAGGATTAGGATCCAGTTTTATGGTGGAGATGAATATCAATTCAGTATTAAATGATCTAGGGGTAAGTGGAGTGGAAGTTGCTCATTACGATCTAGGAAGTGCAGCACCAGAATTAGCAGATGTCTTTTTTATCGGTAGAGATTTAGCAGATAGCGCACAACATTTAGGTGAAATCGTCGTGTTGGAGAGTATCATCGATCTAGATGAATTGAAAGAAAAAGTAGCGGAGACATGTAGACAAAAAGGATTACTATAAAAAATTTTTTTGGGGGAGGAAAAATAAATGAATAGTATTTTAGATCTATTGATCGATATTGCGAGTACACCAGCAATCTTAGTGGCATTGATTGCTGTATTGGGGAATATGTTGCAGAAAAAAGATGTGGCAACGACTGTTAAAGGCGGAATCAAGACCTTTGTAGGATTTCTGGTTGTGACAGCTGGTGCAGGGGTCATAGAAAGTTCGTTGGCGCCATTTGGAGAAATGTTTCAAGTCGCATTCAATATGCAAGGAGTTGTTCCTAATAACGAAGCGATAGTAGCGTTAGCTCTAACTACCTATGGAACATATACAGCACTTATTATGTTAGCGGGGATGGCATTCAATATTTTGATTGCGAGAATCACTCGGTACAAATACATTTATTTGACAGGGCATGCAACGTTATACATGGCATGTATGATTGCAGTCATTTTAAGTGTAACAGGAATGAGTACGTTTAGTCTGATTTTATTCGGTGGGTTAGCGCTAGGCATCTGTAATACGATTTTTCCAGCAATCGCACAACCGTTTACACGTCAAATCACAAAAAATGACTCTGTAGCTTTAGGTCATACAGGGAACTTTGGCTACGCATTGAGTGGCTTGATCGGTAAATATGTTGGAAATAAAGAAAAATCAACAGAAGACATCAATTTTCCTAAAGGGTTAGCTTTTTTACGTGACTCAACAGTAAGTATCACGATTACGATGGCAATCGTCTATGTGATCGTTGCGTTGTTTGCCGGAAGTGACTATATTACTACCACATTGAGCGATGGCACGAATTATATTATTTATGCGTTACAACAAGCGGGTTCATTTGCCGCAGGTGTTTTTGTGATCTTAGCCGGTGTACGTTTGATTTTAGCTGAAATCGTTCCTGCATTTAAAGGAATTTCTGAAAAATTAGTACCGAATTCGATTCCAGCGTTGGATTGTCCAATCGTGTTCCCTTATGCACCAAATGCCGTATTGATTGGCTTTTTAACAAGTTTTGTTGGTGGATTAGTTAGTTTAGTGATTATGGTCTTTACCGGGACAACAGTGATCATTCCTGGCGTAGTTCCTCATTTCTTCTGTGGCGCGACAGCCGGTGTTTATGGAAATGCCACTGGGGGCGTACGTGGCGCGGTCATCGGTTCCTTTATCCACGGGATCATCATTAGTTTCATGCCGATCTTGTTGATGCCAGTAATGGGCGATCTCGGGTTCCAAGGTTCGACTTTCTCAGATACAGATTATGGTGTTTCAGGAATCTTTTTAGGAAACTTAGCAAATATGGGCGGACAAATTGCAGTTATTTCTGGTGTGGTCGCTGTGCTTGCTGTTTTGATCGGTTTGACACTTTTAAAGAAAAGTAAAAAATCAGATACAGTCGCAGAGTAAGGGGGGATCATTTTGACCATCAAGGAAGAGCAGCTAAAAGAACTGGAATTATTAGCAACTAAAATACGATTAGATACATTAATCAGTATCAAACATATGGGGCAAGGGCATTTAGGTGGTTCATTTTCGATCGTTGAGTTGTTAGCCGTCTTATACGGTAAGCAGATGAAGGTCGATCCTAAAAATCCACAATGGGAAGAACGCGATCGGTTGGTCTTATCTAAAGGACACGCAGGAGCTGGGTTATACAGTGCTTTAGCAAATGTTGGTTATTTTGACAAAGAATGGTTACTGACGATCAATGAAGGTGGAACAAGACTGCCTTCTCATCCGGATCGCCAAAAAACACCTGGTGTTGATGCAACTACGGGTTCTTTAGGTCAAGGGACTTCAATAGCTGCGGGGATCGCTACAGGTTTTAAGCAGGCTAACAAAGACAACTATGTGTACTTGATCGTGGGAGATGGAGAGTTGAATGAAGGCCAGTGTTGGGAAGCATTCCAATATATCGCTCATTTTAAATTAAATCATTGTATCGTGATCATCGATGATAATAAAAAGCAATTAGATGGAGAAACAAAGGACATCCTTGACCCGTTCGATTTACAGAAAAAAATGGAAGCATTCGGTTTCTATACCTTAAAAGTAAAAGGTTCCGATATACAAGCGATTGATGCTGCAATCAACAAATGTAAAGAAGTGACTGATCAAGCAGTTTGTCTTGTACTTGATAGCGTGAAGGGACAAGGGGTTCCATATTTTGAAACTTTAGGCGCGAATCATTCCGTAAAATTCAATACGGAACAAGTCAATCAAGCAGCAGATCAAGCAATCCGAACATTAGAAGAAAAAATCGAGAGGATGCGATAAGGGATGTTCCATTTAACTAAATCGACAGCGATCGAAAAAGAATTACGAACTTGTGTCGTGGAAACCATCAATGAATTGATGGAAAAAGACGAGAAAGTCATTGCGTTAGATGCTGATCTAGGATCTGCAAGTGGTTGGACAGCGATTGGAAAGGAACACCCTGACCGCTTTATCAATATGGGAATTGCCGAAGCCAATATGGTTGGCGTCGCAGCAGGATTAAGTTTGACGGGGTACACACCATTTATCCATACTTTTGGTCCATTTGCGACACGCCGGGTATTTGATCAACTGTTTATTTCAGGTGGCTACGGCGGGAATACCATCAATATTTATGGTTCAGATCCGGGATTTGCTGCAGGGCACAATGGGGGAACTCATACGACTTGGGAGGACGTGGCCTTAATGAAAGCCATCCCTCATTCCGTAGTATGTGATGCGGCAGATGACGTACAAATGGCATGGATCATCAAAGAATTTCATCAAATGTCAGGAATCCATTATGTACGAGGAAATCGTAAAGGCGTCACGCCTGTTTATGAGAAAGGTTCAACATTTGTATTAGGCAAAGGAAATGTTTTGCGTAAAGGGACGGATTATCTGCTGATTGCAACAGGGCAACTCGTTTCTGAAACATTGCAAGTAGCCGAACAATTGATGGAAGAAGGAATCAGCTGTGAAGTGATCGATATGTTTACCATCAAACCGATTGATCGAGAGTTGATCCTCAGTGAAGCAATTGGTAAGAAAAAAATCGTAACCATTGAGAATCACTCGATTACTGGCGGTTTAGGTAGTTCAGTCGCTGAAGTTCTTGCAGAAGAAGGGATTGGCGTTCCTCTGAAACGAATCGGTGTCAATGAACGTTTTGGTCAAGTTGGCACACCAGATTTCTTGCAACAAGAATTTGGGTTGGATGTTGCGGGGATCAAAAAGCAGATGATGGAATAAGTCAGCGTATTGACTACGATTATTTGATAGCGAAAAGGAGTAATGAGAGGGTAACCCTTTTTTACTCCTTTTTTGAGTGGGTGATCTATTAGTAGTACAATGGATTTTTATAGGATAAATATGTTGTCTTATGTTATAAATGTGAGGAGATGAAGAATGTTGATTAACGAATTAGGAGATGATATATGAATGTCTACAGCTTTTCTAATTAGAAAGAAACATGTACATATTTTTTATGATTTGTTATTTAAAGATAAAATGGATTTCTAGTTAGAGCAAAGAAATTTTTATTGATCGATTATGAAAACAAAAAGAGAAATCCGATCAATAAACACTAGATGGAGGAACAGAAATTGTCGAAATCAATAAAAAATATCCTTATAGTAGGAGTAGGTGTGGCTATGTATTTATTTACTGCATATGTCTATCGCCATGTGAGCGTGTTTGCAGAGCCTTTGGATCAAATTGTATCAATCGGATTCTACCATTGTTCAAGGGTTTGCTAATTTGATGATCTTCCTATTATTTACTCCTGCACTGAGAATCATTAGTCTTCTTATCTGCTTGGTTTTACTAGTTGTTGTCAATAAAAAAAGAAAGAAGGATCAGTCTGCTGTTTAAGGAAATTAGTCCGGCAGTGTGTATCATTTATAATTTAACAGAAATAATTAGAGAATTGTAGGTGTTTCAAGTAACCGATGATTCTCTTTTTTATACAGTTGAAAAACAATATATTTTTATGTTTAATAATAAAAATAAAAAACATGAAAAAATTCATAGTAAATTTACTTTTCATTGTGCGTGAAAAAGCAAGAAAGCCTATAAAATAAGTGCTTTTTATTATAATTAACGCACTTATTAAATAAAAAATAAATAGTGTTGTATTACCACTCAAAATAAATTTACTAAATAAAAACATGCATACTGTGTTCAACAAATCGATTTGTATCAAACAAAAAAACAAAAAGGGGAACAAAAAAATGAAAGTGTTCACAAAATTATTTTTAGGAGCATTTGTAGCAACGACGTTAGGAGTAGTCGGAGGAAGTCAAACAGTCTCGGCAGATTTGGATCAAAACATACCAGGTTCTAATGTTGCGGACACCTTTAAAAATCAAGTGGTGAGAATTGAAAGTGCAATGGATTTGGGAAGGGCGTTGGATTGGGATCAATCTAATCTTGACCAAGTAATCATGTACAATAATACTGGCTCATGGAATCAAAAATGGAATATGTTTTATGATTCTAGTGCTGATACATATACTATCTCAACTGATCCTCACCAGATCAACGGCTATATCAGATCAGCAGAATTGGCTGTATCTGACAAAGTTTTTGATAGTCAAGGAAATCCAAAGATTGCTACGACTGGATTAAAAGTAAATTGGAAACTGTACAGAGTAGGCGATGCTGTGGGTGCTGGTGTTTATGTTTTAAAAAATGCTGAATCAGGTAAAGTATTGGATCTGGAAAATGGTAGCCCGTACGACACGAAAGGCCTAGTCGCACGTGAAGGATAGGGTACTGGAACTGCTAGTCAACGATTTATTCTTAGAGTAGTAGGTAACCTTTGATCCTTCGCTAGCTGTATTTCATTTAAATCGAAGAAAAACGAAAAAAGACAAAAACAAAAAAGGGGAATAAAAAATGAAAGTGTTCACAAAGTTAATGGTAGGAGCGTTTGTAGTAACGACATTAGGAGTAGTAGGAGGAAATCAAACAGTCTCGGCAGGCATAGAAGAAAATATACCAGGATCTAATGTTGCTAACTACTTTAACAACAAAGTTGTAAAGATTCAAAGTGAAATGAATAGAGGAATGGTATTGGATTGGGATCAAAGCAATTTAGACCAAGTGATTATATATAATAGTGCTAACTCATGGAATCAAAAATGGAATATGTTTTATAATTTTGCTACTGAGACGTACACTCTCTCAACTGATCCTCATCAGTTCAACGGGTTTATCAAATCAGCCATCCTTATCTGTATCCGAAAAATCTTTTGATAGCAAAGGAAATCCAAGAATTGCAACGACAGGTCTAAATTCAAATTGGCGATTGTATAAAGTAGGTGTAGATGAACTTTTAGGTGATGGACTTTTTGTATTACAAAATACTGAAACAGGTAAAGTACTGGATATTGAAAATGGGGCTCCTTCACAAGGTCAGAAATTAGTTGCTACCGAAGGAGAGGGTCGTGGTACGTCAAGTCAAAGGTTCCGTATTCATATTGTAGGAAATGTTTAACCATATACAATATATTTGATTTGAAAAAATAGTAAAAAAGACATAAAACAGTTTACCTTGTTTTGTGTCTTTTTATTTTGTGTGATACACACATCTATTATTTAATTTGAAAGCAAAGATAAATGGCTATTTCCGGAATGAAGTTGTGGATTCGTTGCTTGCAATGGATGGCTTTCAAACAGCTGATAGCTGTCTTCTTTTCCTTGACAGATCGCCATGATTTGGCGAACACTGTTCATGCCTTCAACTAATACTCCAAAATTTTGTTCACGATTATAATTATAAACAACAGCAGATGGATGTTTCTTTATTCCCATTTCACGGGCCATTTTTTGGTCTGAGAAAAATGCTTCTTTGACAAATTCAGATTGGCGATCTTCTTTGAACATGTTTAGATCTCCAATTTCTGAAAAAATCGATTCAGAAAGCTGTTGAGAATATGGAATTTTTTTACAACTGACTGCTTCTTGTAAACGGCTAAGAAATTGTCTTCCTTTTTTCTTTCCTTGAAAATGCGCAGCTTTGCAATCTAATGCGGCTGAATAAGTAATGGAAAATAGTTTGTTGCGCTCTTCAAGATTAGTTTGAGAAATCCCGTTAGTCTGCATGACATCCCCGATTGTCTGCAAGTTAACTAGTGGTAGAAAACGAAATTGTACTTTGTCTTTCGGCTTCTTTCCATATTCCTCATCGATAAATTGAACGAGCTGTTGCTCTAAATGAAAGCAGTTTTTCCCCAATGGATTAACAAAAAAATAGATTTCGATCATACGAATCTCCCCCAAATTAGATTCTATGCAAATCATGAATAATATTCACAACGTATAACTTACCAGAAAATCCCGAAAAAATGAACTCATGAGCCTTATGAAAATGATAGAGTTCTAATTTTTGGCCTCAAACATTCGTTGGATTTTATTTTTTGAAGGATGATAAGGAATTCCTTGACGTTGAAGGAAGCGCTCAAATGCTACTTTTCCACTGGCAGCATCAGTGACTTCTAATTCTAATTCATAGTCGTGAAGTTGTTCCCCCCAACTTTCGTCAATGGCTAACAAGCCTTCATCAATAGGAAATTCAACACGCTTAGTCGTCAGTTCTCCGATTTCGAACAATTGATTGGAGTCGATCGATAGCTTATGAAGTTTTTCTAAAACAGCGCCCGTTCGTGGCAGTGTCTGATCCTCGATCATTTTAGTGGCTTCTTGGAGCGTATAGGTGTCTGTTGTTTCCAATTTTCCTTCTGCAGCTGGCGTTTTTAACGTGTACTCCGCATAGGTATCTAATAAGCGGATACGTAAGCCACAACCACGCTGTTTTAATTGGAAATCAGGCGTGTCATAATAAATATTGGTTTGGATATGGAAGGATTCCGTTGTAAGTTGATAGTGCGAAAGCAAACGCGTGTAATCTTCCTTAGCTAGCAATGTTTTAAATTCGATCTCTAACATTTCAGTCATTGGCTTCGCCCCTTTTCTTTTATTTTGCCTAATTTTTTGTTTTTGGTCAACTTCAAAGACAGAAGGTGCAAAAAAACTATGTTTATATGTTAGAATATCTATGAATGTTAACAAAGTAGAGGTATAGATTATGGAACGAGACTGGGAAGAGTTTTTAGCACCTTACGAACAAACAGTATCAGAATTAAAAGTAAAACTAAGAGGAATACGTAAACAATTTAGAGAACAAAATCGCCATGTCCCAATCGAGTTTGTGACGGGGCGGGTCAAACCGGTAGAAAGCATCGTTACCAAGTCTCAATTGCGTCATATCCCAATGGCGCGTTTAGAGGAAGAAATGTCAGACATTGCTGGGCTAAGAATCATGTGTCAATTTGTAGAAGATATCCATCAGGTGGTTGAGATCATCCGTAACCGAAAAGACATGAAAGTATTACAAGAGCGAGATTATATCACCAATAAAAAAGCGAGTGGGTATCGCTCGTATCATTTAGTGATCGAATATCCAGTCCAATTGATCAGTGGTGAAAAGAAAATTTTAGCAGAAATTCAAATTCGAACGTTAGCGATGAACTTTTGGGCAACGATCGAACATTCGTTGAATTATAAATATCAAGGTGTATTTCCGGAAGAAATGAGTGAACGATTACAACGTGCAGCGGAAGCCGCGTATCAACTCGACGAAGAAATGTCGAATATTCGTGAAGAAATCCAAGAAGCACAACGGTTATTCTCACATGGCAGAGGCAAATCTGAAGATGCCTATTATCGCTCATTGATCAATCAAGAGAATAAACATGAGGAGGCAAAAGATGAAGGTAGCGATCGTTCATAACAAGGAGCCCAAAACATTAGCAGTCACCGAACGATTGAAAAATCTTTTGGCTCAAGCAAATATCAAAATCGACGATCAACAGCCAGAGTTAGTGATTTCAGTTGGTGGGGATGGGACGCTATTAGCAGCGTTCCATCAATTTAGCCATGCTTTGAACGATGTGCGTTTTTTAGGCGTCCATACAGGGCATCTAGGCTTTTATACGGACTGGCGGGACTATGAATTAGAAGAACTAGTCGATAGCCTGAAAACTAATCGTGAGCAAAGTGTCAGCTACCCGTTGCTGGACGTTCGAATCAGCTATTTAGATGATAAGCCTGATCAACATTTTTTTGCTTTGAACGAGTCGACAATCAAGCGTTCTAACCGAACGATGGTAGCAGATGTGTATATCAAAAACGAACTATTTGAAAGCTTCCGTGGTGATGGTTTGGCATTATCTACGCCTACCGGATCGACTGCTTATAATAAGAGTGTTGGTGGGGCTGTGATCCATCCAAGTATCAATGCATTTCAATTAGCAGAGATTGCTTCATTGAATAACCGCGTTTTTCGTACGCTAGGTGCGCCGATGGTCATTGCTCAAGATGAATGGGTGGAAATTCGTTTAGAGAATACCGCAGATTATTTGGTGACGATTGATCAATTGGACGTTTCAAAAAATAATATACGAGCCATTTATTATCGGATTGCAGAAGAAAGAATCCACTTTGCTTCTTATCGACATATGCATTTTTGGCACCGTGTGAAAGATGCCTTTATTGGTGAGGTTTAGCAATGGAGTTTACATGGATCTATGAAAAAGAGCAAGCGCAACAAGTAAAATATTTTTTAAAAGAAAAAGGGATCTCCAAAGGGCTACTAGCGAAAATCAAGTTTCAAGGCGGCACGATCATGGTCAATGATCAGGTTGAGAACGTCTTGTTTTCTTTGGCTCAAAATGATAAGGTAACCATTGTGATTCCAGCAGAAGGCGAGCATGAAACGGTTCTTTTAGACGAAACACCGATCGAGATCGTTTATGAAGATGAACACCTCTTAGTCGTCAATAAACCAGCTGGAGTATCCTCGATACCGGCACAATACCATCCTACCGGTACGATGGCGAATCGAGTGAAAGCTTATTATAAACAACAAGGCTATGAAAATCAGGTGATCCACGTAGTGACTAGACTAGATCGAGATACTTCAGGATTGATGCTTTTTGCAAAGCATGGTTTTGCGCATGCAAAATTGGACGTACAGCTTCGCGAAAAGAAGTTCGTCAAAAAATATCAAGCCTTGGTCAGTGGCGATGTGGCTACGTTGAAAGCGCATGGGCAGATCGATTTACCAATTGCTCGTGATATGACATCATTATTAAAACGTAAAGTTTCTTCTACGGGGAAAAGTGCGCAAACGGAATACTGGTTAGAAAACAGATCAGCAGAGATTGCACTCGTTGATATCCAATTGCATACGGGGCGCACGCATCAGATCAGAGTGCATTTTTCTGCGATCGGGTGTCCTCTTTTAGGCGATGACATGTATGGGGGAAGGATGGATCAAGACATAGCTAGACAGGCGTTGCATTGTTATGACTTACAGTTCTATCATCCGTTTACAGAAAAATTATTAGCATTCAAACAGCCTTTAGCAAAAGATATGGCAACAATAGTGAAACGATTTGAAGATTAAGGTGAGGTGAGATTGGTTTGGACGAAAATCAAGAATTAGAGGAAAGATTTGCCCAGTTAGCTCAAGATCTAAGAGAAAACAATATTCAAGATTTTAGAAATAACTTCTTGGAGATGCATATCTACGAACAGGGGCAATTCTATCAATCCCTTAAGGAAGCAGATCGTCAACAGATTTATACCTATCTTTCGCCAAAGGAATTGGCGGATATGTTCGATGTCATTGAAGAAGATAACGAATATATGAAGGAATATTTAGCAGAAATGCGTCCTAGTTATGCTGCGGAAATGCTCTCAGAGATGTATACCGATAACGCGGTCGATTTGTTGAATACATTAGATAAGAAACAAGTGGCGAAATATCTTAGCTTGATGGCAGCAGAAGATGCGAGCGAGATCAAAGACCTCTTGCATTATGAAGATGAAACGGCTGGGGCGATCATGACGACCGAATTTATTTCGATCGTTGCGAACCAAACCGTTCGTTCGGCGATGTATGTCTTGAAAAATGAAGCAGATGTGGCAGAAACGATCTATTACATTTATGTAGTCAATCAGGACAATCAACTTGTTGGGGTTATCTCGTTGCGTGATTTGATCGTCAATGATGATGATGCGATGATCTCTGATTTGATGAGTGAACGGGTATTATCTGTTCACGTAGGCGATGACCAAGAAGATGTGGCACAAACTTTCCGTGACTACGACTTTCTTGCGTTGCCTGTCACGGATTATGATGATCATTTATTAGGGATCGTGACTGTCGATGATATCATTGACGTTATCGATGATGAAGCCGCGAGTGACTATTCTGGATTGGCGGGGGTCAACGTCGAAGAAATCAATGAGAATCCAGTAAAATCAGCTTCTCGCCGCTTACCTTGGTTGATCACTTTATTATTTTTAGGTATGTCAACTGCCTCTTTGATCAGTCATTATGAAGAATTGGTCAGTGAAGCAAGTATTTTAGCTGTCTTTATTTCTTTGATCACAGGGACGGCTGGAAACGCCGGTACACAATCGTTAGCGGTCGCTGTACGTCGCCTAGCGATTTCAGATGAAAAAGATCAGGGCTTTGTTCGGTTGATCGTGGCGGAAGTATTGACGGGTTTAGTGACCGGCGCTGTGACTGGCCTAACGATCTTCTTGATCGTAGGATTTTGGAAGCAGAACTTTATTCTAGGCTTTGTTATTGGTATTGCGATGCTATTTGCGATCACAGTGGCAAATCTTGCGGGAAGTTTGATCCCGATGTTGATGGATCGTTTAGGCTTTGACCCTGCCGTTGCCAGCGGGCCATTTATTACGACCTTGAGTGACTTGACCAGTGTATTGATCTATTTCAATATCGCTTCGTTGTTTATGGGGTATTTTATGTAAGATAATAGAGCTAAAATAGTGTCTGGGACATTAGTCCTCTGTACCACCTAAAACCGAATAAACGGCGGGAACAGAAGTAACCTCTTCGGAAATAAGGCGCCATCCACAAAAATTTGAAGAACAATTTTCGTGGATGGCGCCTTATTTCTCGAGGCTGAACACTTCTGTTCCGACCTCTTATTTTTGTTTATTCAGATAAAGGAACGATTTTGGTGCCGTGGACTTCGTGGACTCCTAAAGCATCAGCAACTACTTGTGCATTTTCTGAAGTGATACCACCACCAGGTAAAATGATGATTCGACCGTCTGCATGAGCGATCAACTGTTTTAAGTGTGCAAAATTATCTTCGATGTTTGTACCGGCAACACCGCCATGTGTCAAGATACGATGAACGCCATGTTCAACCAACCAATCGATGGCTTCGTATTGACGTTCTTGAGGAATCGCATCAAACGCCATGTGGAAGGTGATCTGTAGGCCTTCTGCGGAGTCGATCAAGACTTCCAGTGCTTCTTCATCTAACCAACCAGAAGGAGTCAAGCAACCGATCACTACACCATCAGTTCCTAGTTTTTTGGCTTCAATCAAGTCAGTGTGCATGATTTTCAATTCGATATCATTATAAACAAAATCGCCACCACGTGGTCGGATGATCGTCATGACAGGTACACTTTTTTCATTAGCGTAGCTCAATACTTCTTCAATGACACCAGTACTTGGTGTAGTGCCACCTACTGCTAGGTTGTCACATAATTCGATCCGATTGGCTCCATTTGCGATGGCTAACGGGATCGATGTATAATTCTCCGCACAAAATTCTTTGATCATATTCTTGCTCCTTTATTATGTCTACTTTTGTTGAAATTATACCATAGTTTTTACAGTTGCTAAAGCGCTCTTCAAACGGTAAGATGAAGGGGATAGCATGATAGGCAACATCGGATAACGAATGTTTTTAAAGAAAGTTTTTTATCTTTATATGACTATCTCACTACGTATTTTAAAGGAATGAATAATCACTATGTTAAAGAAAATAGACCAGAGTCGACTATTTTTATCAGAGAATGCCCAAATGTTCCGCTGTCCGTTATGTCAAGCATCCTTTTTATCGACCACGAATGGGCTTATTTGCCAAAAGAATCATCGTTTTGATTTATCTAAAAAGGGAACGTTGTATTTTTTATCTCACGCAATCAAAACCGAATATGATCAAGGTATGTTTGCTCCAAGAAGACGAATGATCCAATCAGGTATGTATCAACCATTGATCGAACAGTTAGCTAAGCATCTACCAAGTGATGCGACTGTTCTAGATGTCGGTTGTGGAGAAGGGAGCTTTTTGGCGGCCATCGATCAATTACAACCATTAAAACAAGCAATTGGCTTTGATATCGCGAAAGAAGGTGTCTATGCAGCCACTGAACAGCCGATGCAAGCATTTTGGTGTGTCGCGGATTTAACGAATTTGCCTTTTGCGGATCAACAATTTTCGACGATATTGAATATTTTCTCGCCTTCTCACTATCAAGAGTTTCAGCGAGTACTTGCAGATGACGGCATGGTATTAAAAGTCGTTCCACAATCAGGCTATTTAAAAGAATTACGCCAAGCTTTTTATCCAGATCAGCCAGAAAAACACCATTATTCTAACGAACGTGTTGTTGACAAATTCATGGAATCAATGGCGTCAGTGGAACGTCAACGTGTGACGTATGAATTTACGATTCCTGAAGAAAATCGCCGTGATCTCTTGGCAATGTCGCCACTGGAATGGCAAGTAGCAAAAGAAATAAAAGAGGCTCTGATGGAAGAACCCCTTAGAAAAATTACAATTGACGTAGAATTGTTAAAAGGAAATAAGAGAAAACGATTCCAATAAGAATATTATAGAGTTAAGGTTGCAAAAAGCGTTTAATGGTGATATAGTAGCAACAAGTTGTTTTTTCATTGGTTTTTATCAGGTTCCTGTTCTGATAAAAGATAGTGAAAAGAGCTTCACTAACGTAACGACTCGCAGTGACTGACACCGAGTTGATACGTTTTTTTTTATGCAAAAATCAAGATTTAGTCTAAAATGGATTTCACATATACATGAGAGGATGAATAGTATGAACCACATCGTTTTATTTGAACCTTTGATTCCTGCAAACACAGGAAACATTGCACGAACATGTGCAGCGACCAACACACCGTTACACTTGATCGAACCACTAGGATTTTCAACAGATGATAAACAGCTGAAACGAGCGGGGCTTGATTATTGGCATGATGTGGATATCACGTATCATGCAGATCTACCAGCATTTATGGCTTACTTAGGCGATAGAAAGTTACATTTGATCTCCAAATTTGCGAATAAAGTATACAGTGATGAAAACTTTGCAGATGGCGAAGAGCATTTCTTTTTGTTTGGGAAAGAAACAACTGGATTACCGGAACCCTTTATGCGCGAGCATGAAGAAAAATGCTTACGTATCCCTATGAATGATACACACGTCCGTTCATTGAATCTATCGAATACAGCGGCAATGATCGTGTATGAGGCATTGCGTCAACAAGGTTTCCCAAATTTAGAGTTAACACATCATTACGAAAATGATAAGCTAGACTAAAGGTTGTAAAGAGAGGTTTCGCTCCTATTAAGAAGACGAAGTTGAGAAAATAGTTTCTCTTGCTGCTCAACCTTCGTTTTGATAGAGTAGGAGCTTCCTTTTGCATTTCCTTGATCGAGGGTGTGGATGAAGTATATTTCGTGAACATCGCTGATCGAAAACAAGACTACATAAACGATAGCACAGTTTTTTTACAGTCGATTTTTAGCGATATTCAATTGGCGAAAGCCTCTATTTTTTAGAAACAAGCTTTTCTACACGGTCCAACAGGAAAATCCTATATGATAGTATATATATACAAGTACGGAGTGAGGAGTCTAACATCTATGGAACTATACTTTACAAGACATGGTAAAACGGAATGGAATCTTGAAAGACGCTTTCAAGGAAGCCAAGGAGACTCACCGTTGTTACCTCAAAGCTATGAGGAGATCAAGACATTCGGCCAAATGGTCAAGTCTGTTCCTTTTGAAGCTATTTATTGCAGTACGGCAAAACGTGCAAGAGATACAGCAAAAGGGATCAATCAAGAATTGGACCATCCGACAGAAATCATTTATACAGATAAATTAAGAGAATTAGGTTTAGGAAAACTGGAAGGACAGTCGATCGAAGAGATGTACAAAAAATTTCCAGAGAACTTACCTAATTTACGAAATCATTTAGATAAATATGATCCAACACCTTTTGAAGGAGAGCCGATCACCGAAGCAATCACGCGGATCGAAGCCGTTGTTGCGGATGCAGTCTGTCAACATCAAGGGCCTATTCTATTTGTAGGGCATGGTGCCTCTTTAACTGCTGCGATCCAGTGGATGACTGGTAAAGAATTAGGTCAGTTACGAGAAATGGGCGGTTTATTCAATAGTAGCTTGACGATTTTAGAAACAGGAGAACCAAACAATCTGTTACCATATGACCTTAAAGTATGGAATCAGGTGGATTTTTTAGGTAATGGACAGCCAGAGCCTTTACTATAAATAAAGGAGGCGGCCTCGATGGAGCCAGAAGAAATGCCTTATTTTGTCGGCACAGTTGCCGCTATCTTTTTTCAAAATCCTAGTAATTTTTATAAAGTATTGCTCATCCAAGTCAGTGAAACAAGTGTTGATTATCGGGAAAAAGAAATTGTCGCAACTGGTAGTTTTGGCGATATCCAAGAGAACGAAGTGTATCGTTTTTATGGTGAGCTAGTTGATCATCCTAAATATGGCAGACAGTTGAAGGTAGAGCGTTACGAACAGGAAAAGCCGACGACAGCCAACGGGATCGTCAACTACCTATCAAGTGACAAGTTTCCCGGTATCGGAAAAAAAACCGCAGAGAAAATCGTGGAACTGCTTGGTGAAGATGCGATTGAAAAAATCATCGAAGATCCTGCGCAATTGCAACAGATTTCAGGTTTAACGAAGCCAAAAAGAGAAATGATTGCTGAAACGATCCGTTTGAATCATGGAATGGATCAAGTGATCATGGGGTTGAACCGTTACGGATTTGGGAGTCAATTAGCCTTTAGTATCTATCAAGCTTACAAAAATGAAGCGTTGGATATCATTCAAGAAAATCCTTACCAATTAGTCGAAGAGATTGAAGGAATCGGCTTTAAACGTGCAGATAACTTAGCTGAACAAATCGGCATTGCTGCTGACTCGCCACGACGCATCAGAGCAGCGATCTTGCACCAGATTTTCCAACAGGCGATCCAAACCGGTGATACCTATGTGCCTGCTGAATCTTTATTGCAGCAGACGATCAAAATCTTGGAATCAAGTCGTCCAATCGAAATCGAACCGGATCAAGTAGCGACTGTCATTATTCAGTTAGTGGAAGAGGGAAAGATCCAACAAGAAGAAACGAATCTATATGAAAATAGTTTGTATTTTTCTGAATGGGGGATTGGCAATTCGATCCAACGCTTGTTGAGTCGAAAAAAGGAAATCAAGTACGAACCAAAAGAAATTAAAAAGAATATTCGACGAATTGAGAAAATGTTTGGTATCCAGTATGGGGATTCACAAGAAGAAGCGATTTCTGAAGCGATTCGCTCACCACTATTTATCTTGACTGGTGGTCCAGGAACTGGAAAAACTACAGTGATCAATGGCATCGTTCATCTGTTTGCAGAGTTAAACGGCTTAGATCTTGATCCGACGAAATATACACAAGAGATTTTTCCGATCCTCTTAGCTGCACCCACAGGACGGGCTGCTAAACGGATGAATGAAACGACTGGCTTGCCAGCTAGTACGATCCACCGGCTTTTAGGTTTGAATGGTCGTGAAAAAACCCCTTCAATCAGCACGAAGGAATTAGACGGTGGCTTATTGATCGTCGATGAAATGTCGATGGTTGATACATGGTTGGCCAATACACTGTTCAAGGCGATCCCTACGAATATGCAAGTGATCTTAGTAGGGGACAAGGATCAGCTACCATCAGTAGGTCCTGGGCAAGTCTTGCATGATCTATTAGAAATCGATCAAATCCCTAAAATCGAATTGAATCAGATCTATCGTCAAGGCGATGGCTCAAGTATCATTCCTTTGGCTCATGAGATCAAAGAAGGAAGATTGCCAGCAGATTTTACGAAAAATCAAAAGGATCGCTCTTTCTTTGCAAGTGATGCGTATCAAATCGAACCATTGATTTCTAAAATCGTGGAAAAGGCGAAAAACAAAGGATTTACTGCACAAGATATTCAGGTGTTGGCACCGATGTATCGCGGTGCAGCTGGTATCGATGCCTTGAATAAAATGATGCAAAATATTTTCAATCCAGGCGGTGGGAATCGGAAAGAAGTTCACTGGAATGATACAGTTTATCGAATCGGGGATAAAGTACTCCATTTGGTCAATACGCCAGAATTAAATGTGTTCAATGGTGACATGGGGGTAATCACGGGAATTGTTTTAGCAAAAGATTCGGAAGATAAGGTGGACGAACTCGTCATCCAATTTGATGCCAATGAAGTGAGTTACAAACGAAATGAATGGAATAAGATCACCCTGTCTTATTGTTGCTCGATCCATAAATCCCAAGGTAGCGAGTTTAAGATGGTGATTTTGCCGATGGTTCATCAATACCAACGAATGCTCCAAAGGAATCTGTTGTATACAGCGGTTACTCGTAGTAAGGAATTATTGATTTTGTTAGGGGAAGAGCAAGCATATTTGACATGTGCAAAAAACGAATCCGCTGTTCGATTGACGACACTGAAGAAGCGGATCGAAGATAACGAAATGACTCTTAATCTGCGTACGAAATTAGCCGCTTATGAAGATTCCTTGACAGGTGATGATCCATTTGAAGAAGGAACGTATTCGGCAGCCATTGAACAAGTGTCTGAGCCAACAAAACAAATAGAGGACCGTAAAGAGGCAACTGACCAAGCGCAGGAAGTTTCGCTTTTTGCCATCGAAGAAGAAAAAAATGAAGTGAAAGAAGCTGAAACGCCAAAATTACCTGATAATTACATTCTCACAACCGAAGCTGTGGAACAGCAATGGATTGATCCAATGATCGGTATGGAGAACATTCGACCATAAACAGGCAACATCAGTTGGAAGTGTGAAGTATCAGCCCAGAAAAGACACCCGAAACGCTAACGTTTCGGGTGTCTTTTCATTGGAAAGGTAGATGCTCCATCTGAAGAACTTCCACAGATCAAGAGGCTGACTGTTCCTCCCTCATTACTATTTTTTCACACCACAATAACTGTGTTTTATTTGTTAGTTGTAAATCAAACGATTGTTTTTCTAAATCTTCCCCATCTTCTTGACCATATTGGGGAATAGTAGAAACAATTCGAAGTTTGCTTGTTGTATAGTGATGGAAATACTTCGAGTGCATTTGTTTCTTCTGTAATAATAAAAGAAGCAACCAAGCGATTTTAAATAGATTTACTCGTTCAACAACCACGAAGTCGATAGTTGGCTTGGTCACATCTGCAGTAGGAACAATCGATACTCCTCCACCAAAATAAGGATGATTAGTTGCCGTACATAGAAAGGCTTTTTTAAAATTCACACGTTTCCCACCAATATCTACAAGAATCGGAAAGCCTTTTTGTGAGAAAAGAGCATATAGTAAAGAAAAAATATAAGAAAGCGAGCCTAAATTATACTTATTCAATCGTTTTTTTGCATTGGAATGATTCGTAGTATGAACGATTGCTGCATCTAAACCAATCCCGAAATTATTGAGTGCCAGCCCTTCGCGATCGTTTACTTTTTCTTCATAATGCAACACATTTATTTTTTGTGGTTCTTTGGTTGCTAAAATCGTTTCTAAAGCTTTTTCTGGATCTCTACTTAACCCAATTCCACGAGCAAAGTCATTGCCTGAGCCGGCTGGTATGAAGCCGACAGGAAAAGATACACATAAATGATGAAACGTATTCAGGACTTGATGAAGCGTACCATCTCCTCCAATGACGATGAGAAGTGGGTACCATCCGATAGTATCAGCATCGATATCCTCTTCCCATTCAATGAGGGTATCTTCGGCTAAATGTTCCGCTATAAGGGCATCGTGCCCTTTATATTCACTATAGTGAACCGTATAGGAAAGTTTCTTTTGATCCAAAATTGGTAAAATCTTATCCGCTGTTTTCTTTCCGTTTCCGCTACCAGCAGCTTGGTTGATTAATAGGTGATAATGAAAATTCATTTTTTCCTCCTGGAATGCACCAAAGTATCGTGTACCTGAGTTGAGAAAACAAGTCTTGTCGGGCTCCTTCATGAGTTCTCATTAACATACGATAGCAAGGCGACATAGTCAAAAGGAGAGCAAGCAGTGTCAGATTTAATCAACAGCTGTGAATACTTGTGGTTTTAGTCATGTAAATAGATCAACGATGCTTTACTAAATCGTCTCACCCTGAGTAAGCAGTGGTTGAATAATAGAGTCAACCACTGAAGGTTCAACAAAGCATCTCGTCATTATTGTCAAAAGAATTACAATCTTGGTTATTATAGCAGAGGTTTGGGGAAATGAAAAAGAAGTTAAGTTAGAAAATACAATAAAGAACAAACGAAAAAACGTAGGTAAAAGATAGAAACAAAGAATTGTCTGGAGAGTATTAGTCAACAGCGACACTCATTTTTTTGATAAGAAGAGTGCGATTCCTTTATCTATCAAGCCTCAATCTCTCAATGAGGCTGTTCAATAAGGTCTTGCGCTAACTACTCGAGGTGTCTTGCTTGTTTTTATTTCTTTTATTTTTTATAACAATCTTTTCAGGGTAAGGTAAAAATGCTGAAATGGTGGGGTGGAGGGAAGGTTGTAATCTAGAATTGTTATGTTATAATACGCCTTGCGGTTCATCAACCATCCCGCATTAACAAAACTAGGAGAAATGAGGAATAGAATATGGAGAGAACAAAGAGTAGGCAACGACTGATGGTAGTCGTTATTAATGGGTTGATCATGGCCTTATATCTAGCGTTAACGATTTTGGTAGCACCTGTGTCTTCGGGGCCAATCCAATTTCGTATTTCAGAAAGTTTGAATCATTTAGTTGTATTCAATCGAAAATTATTATGGGGTGTCTTAGGTGGCGTGATTGTTTATAATGCCATTTATGGTTTTGGTGTCATGGATGTGATTTTCGGTGGTGGTCAAACACTACTTGCATTAGGACTAACGGCACTTATCCAAAATAAAGTGAAAAATGTCAAAGTGCGCTTAGCATTAAATACAGCGTTCTTTACAATCAGTATGTTTATGATTGCTTATATGTTAGTACCAACTGGCGGTCAAGCGTTTTGGACAACGTATGGTACACTTGCGTTAAGTGAATTTATCGTGATGGCTGTTTCTGCGCCATTGATGTATTATCTAGACCAAGCAGTGAAATTCAACGATCGTGTATGATTGTTTTTAATCGAGTAAAAAAGCCAGGAATTCCAAAAGTCGTAAATGATTTTGGGATTTCTGGCTTTTTTGAAATATGATTTTTCGAAAAATAGTTAGTAAATATCAACCACTAAACAGGTTTTTATTTATCAGTATCTTGTAAATTTTCAATTTCGATCACTTTGTAATTTTTCTTTTCTAAGTGATTGACGATCGAATCACAGACACTTTTTTCTGTATGAGCTGGTAGAGTGATCAAGGTACGACGGATGTATTCATCTTTTTCGATATCCAAAGTGATACAACTAGCAATGCTACTATATTTTGCGATGATTTTTGAAATCGCCGCTAAGTCACCTTGTTTACCTGTCGAAGCAATCGTCAAGACGTAGCTTCCTTGTTCTACGCTCCAAGACTGAGACAACATACCAAGTAAGGTACTGTGTGTCAAAATCCCATAGAAATGGTTTTGGCTATCAAGTACAGCAATGTATGGAAGCTCTTTGATCGTAAAGAATACTTTAAAGAAAGAAGTATCTAAATAAATGAATTTTGTTGCGTTTTTCAATAGATGAGTGACTGGTAAAGTCATATCGCCGCCATTTGCTTTGTGACGATAGATGTGCATTTTATAAATATTCCCACGGAAAATATTTCCGGAAGTATCAAGAATCGGTACACAACGGTAACCGGATGTTTCTAAAATTTCTAGTGCTTCTTCCAAGTTGCTTGTCTCAGAGACGGTAGTCAAATCTTTTTTCTTGTAAACAAGAGTTTTTAATAGCATAGTCATACCTCCAGATTGTTCATTTTTAAAATCCTTTAAGTAATCATATCATAACTAAAATAAAAACAGTAGAGCGTATGATCACTAATTGACATAAAATAATTTAAATGATAATGTAGTATGGTATAAATTTAGTTTTCAGTGAGGAGGGGAAACGGATGGCAAAGAAAAAAGCGGCATTAGCATGTTCCGTTTGTGGTTCTCGAAACTATACTAAGTCGATTAGTGAAGGAAAAAGCGGCGAGCGTTTGGAAATCAACAAATTTTGTAAATATTGTAATCAATACACATTACATAAAGAGACAAAATAACAAGGAGGAGGCTTACGATGAAATTTCTTAAAAGTGTAAAAGATGAAATGAAACAAGTGACTTGGTCAAGTAAAAAACAATTACGTAAAGATACACTAGTCGTTATCGAAACGTCGATCATCTTCGGACTAATGTTTTTCGTGATGGATACAGCGATCCAAAGTCTGTTTGCATGGATCTTGCAATAATTCAATAAGTTTATCTAAATAAAAGGCGAGCTATCCATGATTATCAATCAATTGGAAGCTCTATTTTTTTTGATAGTAACCGTGAAATTTCAACAAGTTTTTTGTGAATCATTGATCATTCTTTTGCTTTGCTAGTTGATAAGTAAGGAGGAACATATGGAAGTTCATGAATTATTAAAAAAATGCGTGTTGACAGAGGCATCTCTCAAAAAAAGCTAGCCGATGGAATTGTTTCGCGGGAAACGTTAGCTAAATATGAGAATGGGAAAAATCATTTACCATTATTAGTCTTTTTAGAATTATTAGAACGCTTGAATATGACGATCGATGAATTCATGTTTTATCTTGATGGAGATAAAGTATCTCAAAAAAATTTGAGTTTGAAGAAAATATTCCGGAATCTAGAAAAAAAATAGTGGTGCAATCAATTATCAATTAAAAAAACTAGCCCAAGAAGTAGAATACTCAGATGATTTAGTCGTCATAAGAAATTATCTTGCTGTCAAAACTTATAAGTGGTATGAGGGAATCGGTGGTGTAAAAAAATTAAATAAAAAAGATACTAACTATCTGAAAAGATTATCTGATTATTTAGAGAAAATCGATGAGTGGGGAAGATTTGAAATGACGACTTTTGCTACTCTCATCTATTTATTTGAAACAAGTTACATCAAACAGCGATTGAAAGAAGTAGAAAAGAATGTGATGAAAAAAGGAGAGTTGGAGAGCTTCCATTCCATATTATCAGGTATTTATAATAATGTGTTTTTACTGATGATTGAAAGAGAAGAGCTAAAATTAGCTAAGTATTATTTGGAAAAACTATGTGAGACTCGACGTAGAATTATTTTTCAGCGAGAAACTGAAATATATCATCGGTTTTATCAACTTGTACTTGCGCACATCGAAGGAGAGGCTGTCAGTAATAAAATAAAGGATTTTATTATGGGATTAGAATTGATTGGAGCGAGCAAGTTGAAGAATGAATTTTTAGCTGATTTACATAGATTTGAAACACAATACGAGATTGAACATATTTTTAATATATGAGGCTAAAAGAGATTTCTTGTTTGCTTATTTAGGGAGAGTTTGAACTGATCGGACTATCTGAAAATGTAGATATGTATTGATTCATACAACATGACTCTTATTTTGAATGGTTTTCAAAAGTATCCTTTAGTATTTTTACTTCTTTTTCTAAAGATGAGACTTTTAAACTTAAAAAGAAAACAGTGAGACAGGAGAGAATCAAGGCGAGAGAATCTAACCAATCAAAAACCGTTGCAATGAGTTGTCTAATTGTTTCCATGGGGATACCTCCTCTCGTAAAGTTCTTTAAAGCTCAATAAGATGCCTTATGACTATAATTGTACATTGTAGGAATAAATAATATTGACATGGGTATGTATTTTCCTATGCCTTTTCGCTGAATAACAAAAAATAAAAAAATTTATTGATTCATCTTTATAAAATAAGCTTTTTAAGGAATTATTTTTTTTCAAAAAAACAGTAGATAATATAATTTCTGCACCAAAATAAGAATAAATAACGCTTTTTAAATTACTAGAGAACTAAAAATAAGTCACTAGTAAAAACCAGCAAACGGTGCTATAATCAAAGAGAGGAAAAGCTTCGGGGAACTGAGGTTTTTTTATTTTACAAATGAAATGAGGAGCCTTCAATGGAATCTTTTGAAAAAAATTGGTATGTATTGCATACATACTCTGGATACGAAAACAAAGTAAAAGCAAATATCGAGTCACGTGCGCAAAGTATGAAAATGGCTGATTTTATTTTCCGTGTCGTTGTTCCTGAAGAAACAGAAACTGAAGTGAAAAATGGGAAAGAAAAAGAAATCGTTCATAAAACATTCCCTGGATATGTCTTAGTAGAAATGATCATGTCAGATGCTTCATGGTATGTTGTCCGTAACACACCGGGCGTTACAGGTTTTGTTGGTTCTCACGGAGCAGGAAGTAAGCCTGCACCTTTATTACCGGAAGAAGTAAATCATATCTTACGTTCAATCGGTATGAGTTTACGTCAAAACGAACTGAAAGTAGAAGTTGGCGAAGTTGTTAAGATCATCGAAGGAGCTTTTGCTGGATTAGAAGGTCAAGTGACAGAAGTCGATGAAGAAAAAGAAAAACTAAAAGTAAACATTGACATGTTCGGTCGTGAAACAAGTACAGAGCTTGATTTTGATCAAGTAGATAAAATCGACTAAACAGTGATCAGAATAATGGAGGAGTTGGGATGCCTAGTCATCTCAGCTCTTTTTTGTCTTGAATGAAAGGAGTGAGAAAAGTGATAAAACAAAATGAAGTGAATTTTAATCGGGTGCTAAGTGGCATGGTGTTGCTGGTACTGCTAATCCTCTCTGGTTGTCAAACGCAAGAAAACAAGAGCCAAAAAGAAACTGCCTCTACTGAAACAACGAGGACAAGCCAAGTAGAATCCGTAGAAAAGGGGAGTATGCCTACCTTATTTGTTCACGGATATAAAGGAACAGTGAATTCATTCAAAGGAATGATCGATCGGTTAGAAGGAGAAAGCAAAGGGCAACAAGAATTGACATTGACTGTAGATACTAATGGGAACGTTCAAGCGCAAGGGGAGTTATCAAAAGAAGCAACCAATCCAATGATCCAAGTGCTTTTCGAAGACAATGAAAATAATGAGTGGAATCAAGCAGAATGGATTCGTGCATGTCTGGTTTATTTGCAGACAACTGATCAAATCAACAAAGTGAACATTGTCGGACATTCGATGGGTGGAGTCAGCGGCCTCCGTTATCTAGTCACGTATGGCCAAGAAACAACTTTACCGCAAGTTGAAAAGTTTGTAGCACTAGGCGCACCGTTCAATGACTTTGTGGATGATAGCGGTCAGAATTTAGCTGATTTACTCGAAAATGGGCCAACAGTGGTGTCTTCAAGGTATCAAGATTATCAAACAATGATAGGGAATCTCCCTACCGACACACAATTTTTATTAGTTGCAGGGCAGTTGAGTGAAGTAGAGCTAAGTGATGGAACTGTTCCGCTGAATAGTGCATTGGCAGTTTACGCCTTATTGAAACAACATGGTAACCCTGTAATGGAAAAGGTCGAAGAAGGTGAAGGTGCTTCACATAGTATGCTTCATGAAAATGAAGAAGTGGATCGAGAAGTTAGTCAGTTTTTATGGAATAGTTGAGTCGAATAAAAAGAGTAATTAACGAACGTTTTTGGGTGAATGTTCGGTAATTGCTCTTTTTGGGTTTCCAGAAAACCGATTTTCTGTTTCGTATGAGATGTATTCCTCGACACTTTTGATAATTAACTCGCATTAATTACTAATAATCGTTTGGCGGATAAACATAGATAACTAAAAAAAATAAAATGAATACGAGTATTTTTTGTATAAAACGGATAAACGCAGGTTTTTTACGATGTTTTTCATATAACTCATGTTTTTTTCTGAATATATTACAAAGTTTTCTTGAAAATGTTCGTATTTTTTCTTATAATGAGACAGAACACGAATGAGGGGGAGAACAATGAGGAAGAATGTTCCGTATTTGATCATTGCGCCAGGAACGATCTTATTACTATTTTTTATGATTTTGCCATTGGTCAATATTATATGGCCAACTATTTTTACTGAAACAGGTGCTAGTCTAAGTGCTTACACCAGTTTTTTGACAGATGATTTCAATTTGAAGATTTTTCTTCGAACAATTCGCGTTTCTGTCATTGTGACGTTGATTTCTGCCGTTTTAGGTATTCCAACTGCTTATTTTATTGCAGGTGTGGGTAAAAAGTGGAAAAGTTTATTGATGGCAATGACGATGTTTCCATTATTGACCAATTCAGTCATCCGTAGTTTTGCTTGGATCAACATTTTAGGAAGGACAGGAGTAATCAATAATTTCTTGATTCGCATAGGACTGATCGAACAACCCATCGCCTTACTATATACGGAGTTTGCAATTATTATCGGGTCTGTCTATTTATTCTTACCTACCATGGTCATGACACTTGTTGGCGTGATGGAAAATATTGAGAAAGAAACACTGGAAGCTGCCGAAACGTTAGGTGCGAGTCCGTTTAAAACGTTCTATAAAATTGTCATGCCGCTTTGTATACCTGGAGTGATCGTTGGCAGTATTTTAGTATTTACAGGCACATTGACGGCTTATACGACACCACAACTTTTAGGTGGGAACCAAAATATGATGATGGCGACTTTCTTATACCAGAAAGCATCGACTTTAGGTGATTGGACTTCAGCAAGTGTCATTGCATTGATCATGATCATCACGACTCTGATGGTGAATAAAGGATTGAATATGATTGCTGCACGTTTAGATCGGAGGGAAATGAATCATGCGTAAGCAAAAAGGGATGACGATCATCGCAGTATTAGTTTTTGCGTTTTTGTTTTTACCATTAGTGATTATTGTTGTAACGTCTTTTGGACAATCATCGACGATACAATTTCCGATTGATGGATTCTCATTAGAATGGTACAAGAAAGCACTAAGTTCTGAAACATTTATGAATAGCTTTAAATTGAGTTTAAGTATTGGCGTAGGGGCTACTCTGTTAGCTTTATTAGTAGGCGTGCCGACTTCTTACGCACTTTCTCGTTACCACATGAAGAGTAAACAGCTTTTTAAAAATTTCTTTTTGTCACCAACGATGATTCCGGGTATCGTTGTCGGCTATTCCTTGTTCCAATACATTGTGATCAAGTTTAACTTGCCGGTGATCCAAGCTTTATTGATTGGTCATTTTTTGATCAGCCTACCGTATATCATTCGCGTCGTAGGTTCAAGCATGGAGCAATTAGATTTTTCGATTGAAGAAGTTGCCTGGACGTTGGGTTGTACCAAAACCCGCGCTTTTATGCAAGTCGTCTTACCAAATGTTTCTTCTGGAATATTTGCGGCGTTTATGCTGGCTTTTGTCAACTCATTCAATAATGTACCAGTTTCAATGTTTTTATCTGGACCAGGAGTAACGATGTTGCCCACTTCATTGTTGAGCTACATTGAATATACGTATGACCCGACTGTGTCGGCGATTTCAGTAATGATCATGGTATTAACCGTTTTCTTGATGTTTATTATTGAGAAAACGTTAGGATTGGCTTCAATCGCTTAACTATTGAGTGAAGAAATCGAACCGTACTTGAGAATGACTGGAAACTATGAGGGGGAGAACCGTGAGTTTTGTAAATTTGAACAATATCCGTGTGAGTTATGACGGAAAACAAAATATATTAGAAGATTTGTCTATTTCAATGGAAAAAGGAGAGCTAGTTTCTTTATTAGGCCCCAGTGGTTGCGGTAAAACAACGACGCTACGTGTGATTGCTGGATTGATTTCGCCGAATGAGGGCTCTTTTGTTCTGGAAAATCAAGAATTAGTGAAAGTTCCTGTGCATAAACGTAATTTTGGTATGGTATTTCAGAGCTATGCGTTGTTTCCTCATCTAACGATTGCTGAGAATGTTGCTTTCGGTTTGAAATTGCGTAAAGAAAATAAAGCGGATATCGCCAAGAAAGTAGCAGATATGTTAGCAATCTGTGGCTTAGAACAGTTGGGTGATCGTTACCCGAAACAACTATCAGGTGGGCAACGTCAACGAGTGGCATTGGCTCGAGCATTGGTTATTGAACCTAAGTTACTACTCTTAGACGAACCATTAAGTAATTTAGACGCTAAACTACGTGTCCAAATGCGGATCGAGATCAAACGTATTCAACAACAACTTGGTATCACAACAGTTTTTGTGACCCACGATCAAGAAGAATGCTTTTCGATCTCGGATAAAGTCGCGGTCATGAATAATGGCGTTATCGAGCAATATGATACACCGGAAACAATCTATCGGCATCCCAAAACTCGTTTTGTTGCACATTTTATCGGTTTTGAAAATTTCTTTCCAGTTGAACCAATCGAAGGCATCCGCTATCAAGCAGCAGGGAATGTCATTGAGACACCTTATGAGCAACCGATAGCAGAACGATTAGTAGCGACGATCCGTCCCGAAGATATCGAGATTGCCTCTGATGCGACACATAACGTTGTAAAAGGTGAAGTGAAAGTCAGAACATTTTTAGGGAAAAGTTACCAGTATGAAGTGACAACGGCTTTAGGTAAGTTCTTAGTAAACGGTACGGATAAACAAATTTACCAAGCAGGGGATCAAATCAACCTGCATTTCCCAAAAGATAAAATCGTTCTTTTGGAAGATAAATAAGCAAAGAAAAGGGGAAAAATCAGTGAAAAAAGGCTTTCTAGTAAGTTCAGTAGTTTTAGCGAGTATGTTTGTATTGACAGCTTGCGGTGGAGGATCTGAAACTAATTCATCCGAAGCGAAAGAGTCAAAAGATCTAGTTGTATCAACATTTGGTTTAAGTGAAGATATCGTGAAAAGCGATGTAATGGATCCTTTTGAAAAAGAATTCGATGCGAAGATCACAATGGATCTAGGGAACAGTGGCGATCGCTTCAACAAATTAATCAGTAATCCTAGAGGAATCGACGTGATTGAGTTAGCGCAAGCGAACTCAGCGGATGGCGCTTCTCAAGAATTATTTGAAAAACTAGATGAATCAAAAATCCCGAATTTAGCGGACTTAACTGAAGGAGCGAAGGAAGTCTTTGATAGTGGTGCGGGTGTTCCGATTGCTGTAAACAGTGTAGGTATCGTTTACGACAGAGAAAAAGTTGGAAAAGAAATTACTAGCTGGTCAGATCTTTGGGATTCAGCATTAGAAGGAAAAATCTCGATCCCGGAAATTACTACGACTGCCGGTCCTTTGATGATGTATATTGCAAGTGATCATGCGGGTGTAGCGATTGAAGATGACAATGGTGAGGCAGCATTTGAAGCCTTAGAAGAATTGAAACCAAATATCGTTAAGACCTATGCAAGATCTTCTGACTTAGCAAACATGTTCCAAGCAGGAGAAATCGAAGCAGCGATCGTGATGGATTTTGCTTATGATATCGTCAAAGGAGATTCTGATACGATCGAGTATGTTGTACCAGAAAGTGGCACATATGCGAACTACAACACGATCAATATTCCAAAAGAAGCAGCGAATAAAGAATTGGCTTACTCATTCATCAACTATAGAATTAGCGAAGAATCACAAAAAACAAAGGCACTTTCATTAAATGAAGCACCGACGAATGATAAAGTGGAGTTGAGTGAAGAAGAAGCTGGTAATATGACGTATGGGGCAGTTGCTGATCGCGCAAAAAATATTGACTTTGATTTCGTGAATAGTCAAATGACTGACTGGATCGATCGTTGGAATCGTTTGATCAACCAATAAACATTTTCCTATAACGGGAAATCATTGAAAAAATAAACATTGGGGTGGTTGTGTCGGAAGCGCACAGCCCCCTATTCTTGTCTAAGGACAATAAAAGTGAGGGAAAAATGTGAAGATTGACTTACTGATTAGAGATGCACAAGTGTATAACACAGCCAAACAATGTTTTGAGAAGAAACATGTCACAGTCAGCGGTGAAAAATTTTATTACATCACAACAAAGGATCTGAGTCACTTGGAGATCCTTCAAGAAATTGATGGCCGAGGGAAATACATGATTCCTGGCTTGATTGACAGCCACATGCACATTGAGAGTTCAATGACTACGCCAAGTATTTTTTCAAAGGCCGTTTTACCATTTGGTGTGACTACAGTGATTGCGGATGCGCATGAGATGGCAAATGTTTTTGGGCTTGAAGGGTTGACTGAATTTATGGCTGCAGAAACGGAATTAGATATTTTCCATGCAATCCCATCGTCCGTTCCTTCCACTACACCTGAACTAGAAACTACCGGTGGCATCATTGGGTTAGCTGAAACAGAAAAGTTGTTAGACAATCCAAAAGTGATTTGTTTAGGCGAAGCCATGAATTTTCACGGCATTGCCCATGAACCAACTTCGCTGATTCGCCAAATTATTGACCTATGTAAAGAAAAACGTCCGACCATGCCGTTAGAAGGACATTGTCCTAAAATTTACGAAGAAGAATTGGCAGCATTTATGTATAGCGGGATTTCTTCTGATCATACGCATCAGTTTCCGGAATCCTTAGCAGAAAAAATTGAGAACGGCATGTTCATCCAATTCCAAAACAAGTCGATCACACCGGAAAATATGGCGGTGATCACAGAAAATGAATATTATGACTATGCTTGTCTCATCACTGATGATGTGATGGCAGACGATTTACTCACTGGTCACTTAAATGAAAATTTGAAAAAGGCAGTAGAGGCGGGGGTGCCGATCGAACAAGCAATCTATATGACGACTTATACGCCTGCACGTAGAATGGGTTTGAATGATCGTGGATTGATTGGACCTGGACGAATGGCTGATTTTATTTTGTTAGATGATTTATCCACATTCGCTATTTCTGCGGTCTTTAAATCGGGCAAAGAAGTCTACAGGCAAGGTAAGGCGATCACTTATCCAGAAAAAATCGAACAATTTCCTACTTCATACAGTCAAACGGTCCATTGTAAAAAGCTTTCTTTAGACGATCTAAGGTTGCCAGTCAAAACGGATTTGGCAAGTGTTCGTTGTAATGTTATTCGTAAACATGAGGTTGGTACATTTACAGAACGGATCACGAAGAAAATTCCGGTGAAAGATGGGTACCTCGATTGGGAAAATTCAGATTGCGCCTTATTGCTCGTGATGGAACGTTATGGAAAGAATGGCAATGTGGCGTATGCTTTGATGGAAGAACCCATTTCAAAACCAGGAAGTATTGCGACGACTTGGGCGCATGATCATCATAACGTGATGGTGATGGGGAATAACTGCCAAGACATTCTGCTGGCTCAGCAAAAATTGTTGGAATTACAAGGTGGCTATGTGGTAGTTAAAGAGGGCAAATTAACAGCAACTTGCCCGCTACCGATTGGCGGGATCGTTTCACAAGCGCCAATTGAAGAGTTAGGCCAAGACTTAAAAACTGTGCGTAGAGAAATGCAAAATCTAGGCTATAAAAACATGAATGAGATCATGTCGTTTTCTACGTTGTCACTACCAGTTTCACCTGCAATCAAAATGACAGATAAAGGAATGATGAATACGAAAACACAGGAATTTTATCCGCTGGTTTTTCCAAGTGATGGTGTTTTGTTATGAGTACACTGATAAAAAATGTCCACGTTCTAACGATGGATGATCAACTGACTGAATACAAAAACGGGTATGTACGGATTGAAGAAAATCGTATCATTGAGATAGGAGAATGGCAGGAAGGGATAGCTTCTGCGGAGGAAGTCATCGATGGAGCAGGCGGCATCTTGTTGCCAGGTTTTGTGAATACACATACCCATGCTGGGATGATTCCTTTTCGATCTTTAGGAGACGATGTGCCAGATCGGTTACGACGGTTCTTATTTCCATTAGAAGCGTTCATGACGCCAGATCTAGTGGCAGCAAGTACAGCATATGCAATTAGTGAAATGTTGCTTAGTGGTGTGACAGCTTTTTGTGACATGTATTATTTTGAAGATCAAGTCGCGCAAGTATGTGATCAGTTTAAGATTCGTGCGATTCTTGGTGAAACGATCATTGATATGCCTGTGTGTGATAATGTAGAGCCTTCTGGCGGCTTGACTTATTGTGAGACATTCCTGCCAAAGTGGAAAGATCATCCATTGATTACGCCTGCGTTGGCTCCTCATGCGCCGAATACCAATACCTATGAAGGGCTGAAGCGGACAGTTGAATTGAGTGAACGATTCGATGTGCCGATCACCTTGCATGTGGCAGAAATGGACTATGAAATGCAGGAATTAGTGAAGCAGTATCAACAAACGCCATTCGAGTTATTAAAAGACTTAGGTTTTATGAACAGACCGTTGATCATGGCCCATTGTATCCATATGACAGAAGCAGATATTGCCTTGGTCGCTACAGCAGGAGAGCAAGTCGGAATTGCGCACTGTATCGGCGCGAACACAAAATCAGCGAAAGGTATAGCACCAGTTAAAGCCATGCTGTCTGCGGGGTTAACTGTCGGGTTAGGTACAGACGGTCCAAGTAGTGGCAACACTTTAGACCTCTTTGCACAAATGAAGCTCTTTGCCAATTTCCATAAAACCTTTGAAAAAGATCGTGCGCTTTTCCCAGCGAAGGAAATTGTCCGTTTAGCCACTAGAGGTGGGGCGGAATTGTTAGATTTTAAAGAGACTGGTCAGCTTGTTGTAGGGAACAAGGCAGATTTTATTGTAGTTGAGACGCAGTCTGTGAATATGTTTCCGATTTTTGATCCATATTCTGCCTTAGTTTATTCAGCGAATGCTTCCAATGTGGCCCATGTATGGGTGGATGGCAGACAACTCGTACGTGATCATCAGTTAGTCCATCATGATTTTAAACAAATCAAAGCGGATCTCTATGAACAAATGGGGCAATTTGTGTTTGAAGCAAAGCAGAGGATGTAAGAAACAAACCGAATAACCATGGCAGCAAATTTGCTGCCATGGTTATTCGGCATATCTTTGGCGATAACGAATTTTTGTGCATTGTCTGATTCAGCTTTTGATATAAGAAGTAACTATGATTGTTTTTCTAAGATTTCTTTCGTTAGTCGTTTCGCGGTAGGTGTCACTGCAAGTCCGCCTTCTGCTGTTTCTTTGAAAATCGAAGGCATTTGTCTGCCCACTTGGTACATGGCAGCGACTACTTCATCAGGTGGGATCACGCTTTCGATGCCAGCTAAAGCCATATCAGCTGAGATGAATGCTTGTGACGAACCTAAAGCATTTCTTTTAACGCAAGGGACTTCGACGAGACCAGCTACAGGATCGCAGATCAAACCCATCATATTTTTAAGCGTGATTGCCACCGCTTGGGCGGCTTGGTGAGCTGTGCCGTTTTTCGCACAAACCAAGGCAGCCGAAGCCATCGCACTCGCCGATCCAACTTCTGCCTGACAGCCACCTTCAGCCCCGCTGATTGATGCGTTGTTTGCAATGACCAAGCCAAAAGCGCCAGCTGTAAATAAGAAGTCGAGTTGTTGTTCATGGGTTAATTGCAAACGATCACGTACGGCCATCAAGACACCTGGGACAACTCCTGCGCTGCCCGCAGTAGGCGTTGCGCAGATCAATCCCATTTTGGCATTGACTTCGTTCACAGCAATCGCATTACGAACCGCGGTCAAGATTGTTTCGCCACTAAGAAAATCAGCGTTAGAAAGATAGTTGTCCATCTTTTTGGCATCGCCGCCAGTAATTCCTGTGACAGAAGTTACGCCGGCATTTCCTTCTGCGATAGATTGTTCCATCACGAGTAGATTCTTTTCCATGATCTTGATGATCTGCTCACGAGAACGACCGCTCATCTCCATCTCAACTGCGATCATCAATTCGGCAACGCTAGGGTAGTCTTGTGCTTGTTGGACTAATTCTTCAATTGATAAAAACATACCTCGTCTGCTCCTTTACTCGAAATAATTGACACTGTCAATATTTGGTAACTGTTTTAGTTTTTTTACGGTATCTTCTACTTGAGGATCGTCCACTTCCATGATCATAATGGCATTTTCGCCTTTTGACTCACGAGTAACTGTCATTGTACCGATATTGGTGTTGGTTTCTGAAAGAATATTGGTGACTTTAGCAATCATGCCAGGAACGTCTTGATGAACGATGATCAAGGTAGGTGTTCCCATGCTTAATGAAATCTTGAAGCCGTTCAATTCAGAAATCTGGATGTTACCCCCACCAATTGAGATGCCTGTAACCGAAAGCTTTCGACTGCCTTTTTTCAACAACATTTTGACGGAATTAGGATGATCGGCTTTTTCACTTTTAGGTACGAATAATACTTCCATACCTGCTTCATGAGCCAACCTTAACGAATCTGCTAAACGAGAATCATCAGGTTCCATGCCTAATAATCCTCCAACTAAGGCAATATCAGTACCATGTCCACGATAGGTTTTGGCAAAAGACTCATATAGGTAGATGTCAACAGAATCTGGTTGATCACCAAAAATACTACGGACGATCTTTCCGATTCTTGCTGCTCCAGCAGTATGCGAACTGCTCGGTCCAATCATGACAGGACCAATAATATCAAATACACTTCTGTATTTTAGATCTTTCATTATTTCACCTCATTAGAATAGAAGAACTTATTTGTTATATATAATATGTATTAGGTTCATACAGGCGTAAGTTTAGCATAAATAAGCGATTTATAAAGAGATTTCTTCACGTTTTAACCAGATATTTAGCTTTTTTTTGGATAAAGGTGAAAATAATCAGAAAAAATTGTTGAAAAAAGAGAAAAATTTGCTATACTGTATCAGTGTGCATTCGTTATGTACATGATATGTCAATTGGTTTTAAGATCAACTGACAATACGTGGGAGGAGAAATATGCATCTCCAATTAACCACATCACGGACTTAAGGAGGTATGTCTCGTGGCAAAGAAAGTAGAAAAAATCGTTAAATTGCAAATTCCTGCAGGTAAAGCAACTCCAGCTCCCCCAGTAGGTCCTGCACTAGGTCAAGCGGGTATCAATATCATGGGATTCACAAAAGAATTCAATGCTCGTACAGCTGATCAAGCAGGTTTGATCATTCCAGTTGTGATTTCTGTATACGAAGACCGTTCATTCACATTCGTTACAAAAACACCACCAGCTGCAGTATTATTGAAAAAAGCAGCGAAAATCGAAAAAGGTTCAGGCGAACCAAACAAAAATAAAGTTGCTAAAGTTTCTAGCGATCAAGTAAAAGAAATCGCTGAATTAAAAATGGAAGACCTAAACGCAGCTAACGTTGAAGCAGCAATGCGCATGGTTGAAGGAACTGCACGAAGCATGGGGATCACTGTAGAATAATCTACACCCTAAGAAAGTAGCTTCTCAGTTGGCCCTGTATTGAAAGGTATAGGACACGTGGGAGGTACAACCGTTATAACCACAATCAAGGAGGAACCAAAATGGCTAAAAAGAGCAAAAAAATGCAAGAAGCATTGAAAAAAGTGGATTCAAGTAAAGTTTATTCTGTCGCTGAAGCAGTAGCATTAGCGAAAGAAACAAACATTGCAAAATTTGATGCAACAGTTGAAGTTGCATACCGTCTAAACGTAGACCCTAAAAAAGCAGACCAACAAATTCGTGGAGCTGTTGTATTACCAAACGGAACTGGTAAAACACAAACTGTTTTAGTATTTGCTAAAGGAGACAAAGCAAAAGAAGCTGAAGCAGCTGGTGCAGACTTCGTTGGTGACGACGACATGGTTCAAAAAATCCAAAACGGATGGTTTGACTTTGACGTAGTTGTTGCAACACCTGACATGATGGCTACTGTTGGTCGTCTAGGACGTGTATTAGGACCTAAAGGCTTAATGCCAAACCCTAAAACTGGTACTGTAACAATGGACGTAACAAAAGCAATCAACGAAGTAAAAGCTGGTAAAGTAACTTACCGCGTTGACAAAGCTGGAAACATCCACGTACCAATCGGTAAAGTTTCTTTCGACAACGAAAAATTAGTTGAAAACTTTGCTGCGATCCATGATGTATTAGTGAAAGCTAAACCATCTGCAGCTAAAGGTCAATACATGAAAAACATTACTGTAACAACAACATTTGGACCTGGTATCCATGTAGACCAAGCTTCTTTCTAATCCAACGATTAGAACGTTGATTGATCCAACTGAAAAATAATTCTTGACTCAACTAGTTTAGCGTGCTAAGCTAGTTGAGGTTAATAATTAACTTGTACCGAAGACAGTAGGTGGCGTAGCCTTAATTTCCTACCGAGGACGTTTATTGAATATATTCAATAGTCCCTCTATGTCTACGGTGGCATAGAGTTTTTTGTTGTGAATCACTAAGAACGAAGAGATTAGATGATGAACAATACTCATTGAGTTGAGCGAAAGGAGTCTCCTTTCGAGCGCAAGCGAGTAGAATCACTAAGAACGCAGTGATTAGATGATGAACAAACGATTCAGTCGTAAAAAACTCTTCCATCAAAATTCAGGAGGTGAAACTCAAAAATGAGTGAAGCAATTATCGCAAAAAAAGCAGCAATCGTTGACGAAGTAAGTGCAAAATTTACTGAAGCAGCTTCTGTAGTCGTAGTTGACTACCGTGGATTAACTGTTGATGAAGTAACTCGCTTACGTAAACAACTTCGTGAAGCTAACGTTGAAATGAAAGTTATCAAAAACTCAATCCTTTCACGTGCAGCGAAAAAAGCCGGCCTAGAAGGCATGGACGAAGTTTTCACTGGCCCTACAGCCGTTGCATTCAGTAACGAAGATGTAGTAGCACCAGCGAAAATCATGGACGAATTTGCTAAAGAAGCAAAAGCATTAGAAATCAAAGGCGGTATCATCGAAGGTAAAGTATCTACATTGGAAGAAATCACAGCATTGGCAAAATTGCCAAACCGCGAAGGACTTCTATCTATGTTGCTATCTGTACTACAAGCGCCAGTCCGCAACGTGGCTTACGCTGTCAAAGCAGTCGCAGACAAAGAAGATGGAGATGCAGCTTAATCGCCGCATAGCATAAACAATAAATAAAAAAAGAACATTTAAAATGGAGGAAACAAAAATGGCATTGAACATTGAAAACATCGTTGCTGAGTTAAAAGAAGCAACTATCCTAGAACTTAACGACCTAGTTAAAGCTATTGAAGAAGAATTTGGCGTATCTGCTGCTGCTCCTGTAGCTGCAGTTGCTGCTGGTGGCGGTGCTGCTGCTGAAGAACAAACTGAATTCACTGTAGAATTAACTGCAGCTGGAGACCAAAAAGTTAAAGTTATCAAAGCAGTTCGTGAAGCAACTGGCTTAGGCTTGAAAGAAGCTAAAGCTGTAGTTGATGGCGCTCCTGCACCAGTTAAAGAAGGCGTTTCTAAAGAAGAAGCTGAAGAATTAAAAGCTAAACTTGAAGAAGTTGGCGCTTCTGTAACAGTTAAATAATTTTATGAGTGCTGAATCCTTTGATTTCAAAGGGTTTGGCGCTTTTTTTATTGTTTTGACCATACTTTTGACCATACTGCTAAAAATTAAGGTATCTGGCGAATTTTTCCGCCGAGGTATCTTTTTGCTTTTTAGTGACATGGGCATAAATGTTCATTGTTGTTTGGATATCCGAATGACCGAGTCGATTCCTAACATCCTGTATAGATAAACCAGCTTCAAATAATAAGCTGCAGTGAGTGTGCCTAAAACCATGTATCGTGATATCCTTTATTCCACTTTCTTTGCAAAGCCTTTTATGAATATTATTTGGTCTAATTGGATCTAGGTGATTATTATTTTTTGAAGCAAAAATTATTTGATTAGGTCTTAGTGAGTTGTGGCCATAACTTAGCAAGTATTTCCTCTGATCTTGGCGCCATTTTTTCAATATATCAAGGGTGATATCATCTAAGGAAATTTCTCGAACTGAAGATTGAGTTTTTGGATGGTTGATGACAATTTCATTTTTTGTATTTCTTGCGATTGTTTTATTGATCGTTAGCAATTTTCTGTCGAAATCCACATCTTCCCAAGTTAGTGCTAAAGCTTCTCCTTTTCTGATACCAGTAAAAGCAAGTAATCTAAAGAATGGATAGGAGAGTGGAAATTTGTCTTTTTTAGCGACTTCTAAGAATTTTTTTAATTCGTCTGATTCATAGAATTTGACTCGTTTATCTTTTTTTCGAAACTTACCTTTTGGAATATATACTTCTTTCATCGGGTTTGTACTAATAACATTTATTCGCACGGCATAATCAAAAACAGCTGTAGTATAAGTTTTTAAAGCTTTATAAGTTGCATATTCATCTTTCCATTTATTAACTGTTTTCTGGCAATAGGCCAGTGTAAAAGATGAAATTTTTTTGTTTCCAAAATATTGAAAAATGTTTTTATCAAAAAGAAATTTAACTCTTGATAGAGTGCTATCTCTAACAGTGCTTTTGTATTCTTCAAACCACATTTCTTGGATCTCTATAAAAGTATAATTTTTTTCAGGTGTGTATTTGTTATCTTGTGCCTGCAATTCAAGCCTAGATTTTGCAATCTTTGCTTCCTTCTGTGTTTTAAAACCACGCCTAGTTGTATAAAGCTTCTTTCCAGTGGCAGGATCGATCCCTAAATAAGCTTTAAACATCCAATATTTTTTCCCATCCTTCTTTTCATATTCCTTAATCATAAGATTCCTCCGTTACCATCTTTTATATTGTTTTAGCGAATATATGTTCTCTTTTTGTCAAAAAAATATATTGTTGGCATTGGCGCCAACGAGATATTCTGTCATAAATGCTTTAACTAAAGGTTCGTATCGTACTTCCATTTCATAACTTTCCAAGAAATTAATACAATCAAAAGAGTCTGGATTAAATTCTGGATCATTTAACGTAACCTCAAGCATTTTTTCAATCATAAATTCCTCCGCCTCGTTTTCCATTTTTGAATGCAAAGCGTAAGTTCTTCTGTATAACACATAATTTTCTTTATGCTGAGCAGCATGACCCAATTCATGTAAAAGTTTAAGTAATTTAATTCGATCAGGCAATCGGGAATCTATAACAATCGTGTTTATTATAGCAATATACTTAGCATCAGCATCGAGCTCGGGTACCTCAATAACAGCTACCCCAAGCTCGTCTATAATCTTGTCTACTTCATTATCCAAATCCAAAAAATCACCTACTCAGCATCAGAATTATTTTCAATATACGCTTCGATAATACCAGTGAGAACCTTCCTATCATGTTCAGTTAAAGGTTTCCCATCACTGCTCATAACGGAAGCAAGGGCTTCCTCAACGGTAAACTGTGGCTTCTCAGACGTTCCTGCAGTAGGATCATCGGTTCTTCCTAATAGGTAATCAGTAGAGACATGGAAATAGTCAGCTACTAGCTGAAGTTTATCTGCTGTAGGACTGCTAGTTTTCCACTTATAAAATAAATTTTCTCCTAACCCGAGTTCAAGTGCAACTTGCTTCGGGTTTTTTCCACGTTTCTTCGATAATTCTTTTATTCTATCAAACGTTGTCATAGCAATCTTCCTTACATCTTCGAGATGAATAATTGTAAAAAAAGATATTTTTCAGTTGACTTAAGTATCTTTTTCGATTATATTTATCTCGTAAGCTAATTTAATAAGCTAAAAAGCAACAAGAAAGAGACCTAGTAAAAATAAACAATTCGACGTCGCCAAACTAAGAATGTTGATTTAATAGGGATAATTCTAGGCTTATTTAACTATGTCTAAATGGTACCCTATTCGATACTTGTTGTCAACGGAAATTAGCTAATTTTATTAGCTTACAAATTTTAAAAGGAATGAGGTGAGCAGAATGGAGAAATCAGATGGGAAAGGAGTAGTCGATGTTCATATGAAAAACAAAGAGGAAGCTAGAAAGTATCAAAAGGCTATCCGAGAAACAGAATTAAATATTTTAGAATTCATTAACACGACTATCGAAATTAATGAGACTAAAAACAATCCTGAAATGGTGTCAGCATTAGCAGGATTGCTCAAGGTAGTTAAACAAACATTTTAGGATTTTACAATTTTTACATGTGTTACTTGATTTAGATTTACAACAGAGTCTTGATCATATCTAGATTGTCCAACATAAATCTGATCAGGGAATTGCTCCATACGATCTAGTAACTCATTCGCAGAATAACTTTTCTCGCTCGTGAAGTAGAATCTAACTATTTTACCAGAGGTTAATGCATCAATAATTATTTGCTTCATTTAATCACTCTCCTTTCAATTTATTTCAACAAATGAGTTGATAGGAGAATTATATCAAAATTATTAAACACGTTTAAGAAAAATAAGAAAGAAGGTGTTAAATGTGTCACAAGATTTCATTGTCAAAGTCAGAATTCAATTAGCGAAGTATGGGAAGTCTCAAAATTGGTTAGCTGATACTATCGGAATTTCTAGACCTTATATGTCTGACATTATGAACGGAAAACGCAGTCCTGAAAAGCAAATTAAACCAATCGAGGATGCGTTAGCTTTATTGAGGGAGGGGAATAGTTAATGGATTTGCATATACCAGATGAACAAATTCAAAAGCAAGTAGCATCAGGAATCGTTAGTTTGGCAGTAGCAGAGTTTGAGAAGCGCATCAAAATGATGACAAAGACTGCTGAGCTACC
>NZ_JBIQDM010000010.1:0-122302 GCF_045371165.1 Enterococcus pernyi | reverse complement strand
TCTCAGTGGTTTCTATGCCAAGTTTTGATTTGTTTGAACAACAATCTGCAGAATATCAAGAAAGTGTCTTGCCAAAAGCAGTGACGAAGCGTGTTTCTATCGAAATGGCTGCTTCATTTGGCTGGGAGCGCTATACGGGAACAGCAGGGGCAATCATTGCGATTGATCGTTTCGGTGCGAGCGCACCTGGGGAAACGATCATCCAAAATTATCAGTTTACAGTGGAACATGTTGTTGAAGTGTTTGATCAATTGTAGAAGGTATTTTTGTTCTTTTACTATTTAAAATTTCAAGTTAAAGATACACGTACTTTATTTAGATAAAATCTGCCAAACTGGAATTCAATGTTTTCCGGTTTGGCAGATTTTTTTATTGATTCATGATTATTTTAATTTCAGGTGTTTGATTTCTAAAAAGTGTTGGAGATTTAAGACCAATCCTCCTAGAAGTGTCGCTTTTTCGTTCAAAGAGCTGTTGCGGACGACTAATTGATTCGAAAAATGATTGTGCAGATTCCCTTTTAATTGTTCGATCATATCAGGTATTTCGCGATAAAGTGAGCTATTCAAAATAATGATCGATGGGTCATAATGGGCGATCAAGTTGTTGATACCGATCGTCAAGTAGTTGATATTTTCTTCTACGACTTGTCGCGCATCACGATCTTGGTTTTGGTAGTATTCTCTAAGGATGATGCCATTGACATAGTCTAGGTTTTTTTTCTGAGCAAACCGATCGTAGCAAACTTTGTTGGCAGCGTACATCTCCAAACAACCTCGGTTGCCACAGCGACATTCCTTACCGTCCATCACGATGATCTGATGACCGATTTCACCAGCAAAACCATGGGCACCAACCTCTAAATTCCCATTTTTGACGATTCCTGCACCAATGCCGCTGTGCATATTGATACTGACAAGATTTTCCGAATCTGAGGTAAAGCTATACTCACCTAAAGCTGCCAGATTTGCTTCATTTTCCAAATAGACAGGATAGTCTCTCAGTTTTTCAGCTATTTTGCGAAAAGGAATGTGATCGAAATTGTAATGTGGGCCAAAAATCGGCTCACCATGGTAGACAGGGCCATGAACGGCAATTGCTACCCCAATAATTCCATATTCTGTCGTCGGAAGATGTTGTTCAAATAACGTGAAGATTTCTGAAAGATACAGATGGATGGCTTCCTCATCTAATGTGATTGGCTTTTTTTGGATATGTTGGATCTCTTCCCCATCTAGATAAGTAAGGAGAGCATGGATGTAATTATAGCCGATGTCAATAGAAATAGAGAGGCCAGCTTTTCCATTATATTGAAGAATGATCGGTTTACGTCCACCGACATTACTAGATTCTCCAATGCCGGTCTCGATGACTAGTTGATCATCGATCAATTTTTTCACAATAGAGGACACAGTTGCTTTGGTTAGTCCAGTTATGGCTGAAAGCTCTGCACGAGAAAGAGCGGGTTGATTCATAATCAATTCTAAACAGAGAGACTCATTTGGGCTCCGTCGAGTATACGTTGGATTTTTCAAAGTAAATCACTTCCTATTCATTATGTAATGAGGATACGTTCTAAAGTATACTGGTAATCTCATTATTTTTCTAGTTATTTATCTATAGCTATTTCGTTTTGTAAAGTAAATAAATTAACTTCATTCGAATATAAATGCTTTGATAATAATAAAAAAATAACTTGACTATAATTATGAAAGCGTATACTATATGCTTGTTAAGTTAGTTTGTTAGATAAACTAACTAATATAGAATGAATAAATTAGGAGGAATATGTTATGAGCTATTTTCCACAAATAGAAAAAATCCAATATGAAGGTACAACGACAACCAATCCCTTTGCTTTTCGCCATTTTAATCCAGAAGAGGTAGTTGCCGGTCAAACGATGAAGGAGCATTTACGATTTGCTGTTGCTTACTGGCATACCATGACACAAGATGGCAGTGATCCATTCGGCTCACCAGTCAATCAAAGAACGTGGCTAGGTGCGACTGAAATGGAAACCGCAAAAAATCGAGTAGCGGCCTTTTTTGAGATTTTAGAAAAATTAGGTGTCGAATATTTTTGTTTCCATGATGTCGATATCGCGCCTGAAGGGGATAGTTTAGAAGAATTCTATGCAAACTTAGATGAAATCACCGATTTGATCAAGGAACAGATGGAGCGTACGGGAATCAAACTACTTTGGAATACTGCAAATATGTTCAGCCACCCACGCTACGTGAATGGTGCAGCTTCAACGAATCATGCGGATGTCTTTGCCTATGCTGCTGCTCAAGTCAAAAAAGGCTTAGACATCTCAAAAAAACTCAACGGTCAAAATTATGTATTCTGGGGTGGTCGTGAAGGGTATGAAACGTTGTTGAATACGGATATGGCGTTTGAACAAGATAATATTGCACGTTTGTTCAAAATGGCGATCGCGTATAGTGAAAAAATCGGTCATACGCCACAATTCTTGATTGAACCAAAACCAATGGAACCAAGTAAACATCAATATGATTTTGATACCGCAACGGCTTTACAATTTATTCAAAAATATGGTTTACAAGAGAAATTCAAACTGAATCTAGAGGCTAATCATGCAACGTTAGCTGGGCATACGTTTGAACATGAGATCGAAGTAGCACGGATCAACAACGCGTTAGGTTCCCTAGATGCGAATCAAGGGGATGTGTTGCTTGGCTGGGATACTGATGAGTTTCCAACGAACGTCTATGATGTCACATTGGCCATGTATGGTGTCTTAGAAAATGGCGGTATCGCACCAGGAGGAATCAATTTTGATTCGAAAGTCCGTCGTTCCAGTTTTGCCATGGAAGATCTATTCTTAGCGCATATCGCAGGGATGGATACCTTTGCTAGAGGGCTGAAGGCAGCTGCGAAATTAAAAGAGGATTGCTTCTTCGATACCTTAAAAGAGAAACGCTATGCTACGTTCCAAGAAGGCATTGGGGAATCCATTGTCAACGACAAGGAAGATTTGGAAAGTTTGGCTGACTATGCATTGAAGTTGAAAGATATCGAGCTGGAATCAAGCCATATCGAATATGTCAAATCTTGTTTGAATGATTATTTAGTTTAATCCAACTTATGGAGAGTCTCATTCAGTTAGCTAAGGATAGATGTCACTGACTCCTTTGGATGGTTGAAAGGGATTCTCCTAAAAAAATAGAGTGAGGTGTACGATGAAAATTAAAAATCCAGTATTAACAGGTTTTCATGCTGATCCGTCTATTGTGCGTGTGGGAGAAACATATTACATTGCCAACTCAACGTTTGAATGGTTTCCAGGCGTTCAGATCTATGAGTCGCAGGACTTGATGAATTGGCGTTTAGTGGCACGTCCATTGGCTTCTGTCGAGATGTTGGATATGAAGGGCAATGAAGATTCAGGAGGGATTTGGGCGCCCGATCTCTCTTATGCGGATGGGAAATTTTGGTTAGTTTATACCGATGTCAAAGTGGTCAATGGAGCGTTCAAAGATTGTACAAATTATTTGACTACTGCAGAAGAGATCACTGGTCCATGGAGTCAACCGATCCGGTTGAACGGTGTCGGCTTCGATGCTTCTCTTTTCCATGATGACGATGGCCGCAAATACCTAGTTCAAATGGAATGGGATCATCGCGAATACCATCATCCATTTAACGGGATCAAATGCACCGAATATTCAGTAGAAGAGCAACGTCTACTTCCGGAAACAGGTAAGATCATTTGGAAAGGAACTGACGTGAAATTAGTGGAAGGCCCACATCTGTATAAGTTATTTGGTTATTATTATTTGTTTTGTGCAGAAGGTGGTACCGTCTATACGCACCAAGAAGTGGTGGCACGGTCAAAAACTTTAGAAGGAGCTTTTGAAAGCCAAGCAGAGACCTTTTTAACTGCCTATGATTCTCCAGAAAATCCGTTGCAAAAATGCGGGCATGGTGCATTAGTCGATACACCAGAAGGCGAATGGTATTTTGCCCATTTGACTGGTCGACCGTGGCATCACAAAAATGAATCCATCCATGATCCTCGTGGCTGGTGTACATTAGGCAGAGAAACAGCGATCCAAAAGGTGACATGGTCTAAAGAATTGTGGCCAGAAATCGTTGGTGGAAAGCAAGGGAGCATGGAGGTGGAAGCACCTAAAGGAGTGACACCTCACCCTTATGAAAAACTGCCAGAAAGGACTAACTTCGAACAAAGCGAACTGCCACCACAATTTCAAACAGTACGTGTCCCTTTTACGAAGGACATCGGCATCTTGAAAGAGGGAAAGCTGACATTACGAGGTGCCGGAAGTTTAGCCAATACACATGGAAACTCCCTAGTTGCTAGACGTTGGCAAGCATTTGAGTTTGAAGCGGAAACTGCATTGAGCTATTCGCCAACGACCTTCCAGCAAATGGCAGGGCTGACGAATTATTACAATTCGCAACATTGGTCGATGATCCAAGTTACTTGGCACGAAGAAAAAGGTCGTGTCATTGAACTCACTGAGAATAATCAAGGCGTATTCAAAAGTTATTTGCAGGAACAGGTCATTCCAATTCCAGAGGATGTAACAATTGTTTATTTCAAAACGATCGTCAGAAGAGAAACTTACACATATGCTTATTCGTTTGACGGAAAAACATGGATCGAATTAGCGATCCAGTTAGACGCAAAAGTACTATCCGATGAATATGTCAACCAAACCCATGGTGGATTTTTTACGGGTGCATTTGTGGGAATGGTCAACATCGATTACTCAGGATATGATTTACCAGCTGTTTTTGATTATTTTGATTATCGGGAAAAGCAAAGTGAATAGGACAGTGTGGTCGCTTCAGGAGTAAGAGGGGAGATCTTTCATGGAAAAAGAACGTTTATTTTCAATGTCTAATATTGAAAAAAGTTTTGGCCCTGTCCACGTCTTGAAAAAAGCAAGACTTGAGATAAATAAAGGCGAGATCCATGCTTTTATGGGAGAAAACGGAGCCGGTAAGTCTACTTTAATGAACATTCTTGCTGGATTGATCGATAAGGACGAAGGAGAAATCATATTTGAAGGGAAAGAAATCCCTAAAATGACTCCTGACTTCGCACAAGAATTAGGGATTGCCTTTGTTCATCAAGAGTTGAATCTAGCAGAAGATTTGTCTGTGGCAGAAAATATTTTTATTGGTCGTTTGCCCTATAAAAATAAGGCGTTAGGAATTGTTGACTTCAAAAAATTATATGAAGACACGCAACAATGGCTGAATCTAGTAGGATCTGCGATTTCTCCTACTACACTGGTTGCTTCGTTGTCTACTGCCAATAAACAATTAGTTGAAATTGCCAGAGCGCTTAGTTTGAACGCCAAAGTGATCATTTTTGATGAGCCAACGACTTCTTTGTCTGAAAAAGATGTCGAAGTTTTGTTTATTATCATTCGCAGATTGAAGGAAAAAGGTGTATCCAGTATTTACATCTCCCATCGGATGAAAGAGATCTTTGAATTAGGTGAACGAATCACGATCATGCGCGACGGGGAATATATCTTGACCGATGAAGTGAAAAACTTGTCTGAAGAAGCAATCATCGCTCGCTTAGTTGGGCGAGAAATCAACGATCTGTATCCGAAACAACCTACCCAATTAGGAGAAACTTACTTACAAGTTTTGAATCTTTCTGATTCTTTTGGGCGGGTGAAAAATGTTAGCTTCCAGGCAAGACGAGGGGAAGTATTGGGCTTTGCGGGGTTAGTAGGAAGTGGTCGAACCGAAACGATGCGATTGATTTTCGGTGCAGATCGAGCAAAATCTGGTGAAATCAAATTGGCGAACCAGCCGGTAGTGATCAAGTCACCGGTGGATGCGATTCGTCAAGGAATTGGACTACTAACGGAAGACCGTAAACACCAAGGCTTGTTTCTTGGTCTTTCGATCCAAGACAATATCACGATAACGAATCTAGGTGGATTTGTATTAAAACATGAATCACTTAATCAAACGGCTCATCAGTTTGTACAAGACGTGAAGATCAAGATCAGCGATATTGCGCGTCCAGTTGCCAGTCTCTCTGGTGGGAATCAGCAAAAAGTCGTTTTAGCAAAATGGTTGAATACAACAAATCAAGTATATATTTTTGATGAACCGACAAAAGGTATTGATGTGGGGGCAAAATCAGAAATCTATACGATCATCAATGAGTTGGCACGCCAAGGGAAAACGATTTTGATCGTCTCTTCGGAAATCCCTGAATTATTAGGGATCTGCGATCGAATCCATGTTTTTCGGGAAGGTGAGATTACAGGAGAAGTCGTCGTCGCTGAGTATCAGGACAGAAAAGATGAGGCGCAAGAATTGATTATGACCTATGCTACGCTTAATGAGCATTAACGATTCTTCAGTTAGAGGATATGTAAACAAAGGAGAGAACGATGGAAAAACGAAACAAGTTAACGATCAAGTCACTTTTTATGAACTACTCTGTTTATTTAGTGTTAATTGCTTTAGTCCTATATTTTTCAATTGCAAATGCGAATTTTTTGAGCACATTCAATATTGAAAATTTCTTCCAACAAATTCCACCGGTAGGCATTTTAACTGTTGCTTATGCGATGATTTTGATTTGCGGCTATGTGGATCTATCAATTGGTTATGTCGGAATGGCATCAGGAATGCTCGGTTTATATGCGGCAAATCAAGGAATGCCTGCGCCAGTCGTTGTGCTTCTGGCATTATTGACAGGGGCAATGTTAGGCGCGGTGAACGCTTTGTTGATCAAGAAATTTGATTTGCCTTCGTTTATTTTAACGTTAGGAACAAGTTATGTCATCAAAGGGATGCTCGGTTTTTTCACGGACGAACAATTTATCGGTTCCGAAAACGAGTGGTTCAATCGCTTAGCGAAAACGCCGATTGGTACGGATATGTTCAAAAGCAATGCCTTGATTTTTTTAATTATCATCATTGTATTTGCTTTTATAATGAAAAATACGCGTTTGGGAAGATATACCTATGTGGTAGGGTCAAATCAAGAAGCAGCCAGACTATCCGGTATCGATACGGATAAACATATCATCAAGATGTTTATGATTGAAGGAATGTTAGCAGCCATCGCTGGTTTGTTGATTGTTTCGAATTTAAATGGTGGCGCTTCCAAAGATGCGAATGGCTTAGACTTGTTCGCAATGGCGGCAGCTATCATGGGTGGTACATCATTTAGCGGTGGAATCGGCACGATTGGCGGAGCGGTAGCAGGTATCTTAACCTTACAAGTATTTAAAAATGGCTTGACATTGATGGGGGTAAATTCATTTTTACAAGATACAGTGACCGGTCTAGTCATTATTTTAGCAATCATCATTGATTATTTGAAACGTCGAGCAAGTCGTCAGTCATAATTATAATCTAAGGAGTGAAAAGACCATGTTAAAAAAATCATTTTGGGTCATCAGTATGTTCGTTGCGTTATTATTAGTTGGTACAGGATGTAGTACGAGTGATTCTGCAGATGCAGATAGCGAAAAGACCTTGTATTTCATTCCAATCGTAGACACCGGGGCTTATTGGAACCCCATGAAAAAAGGAGCAGAGGATGCGGCACAAGAATTGGGCTATACATTGGTCACGAAAACATCTCCTTCTGCTGAACCAAGTAAGAAAGAGAAACATATCGGCTTTATCAGAGAAGCAGTTGCCAAAAACGTAGCAGGAATCGCCATTGCACCGATTGAGAAAAAAGCGTTCGTTGATCCAATCAAAGCAGCCATGGATAAAAATATTCCAGTCATCACCTTTGATGCCGATTTAGAAAATCCTGAAGATCGGACAGCTTACGTCGGTACAGACAATGTCTCAGCTGGAAAAGAATTAGGGTTACGTGCGGCTGAAGAAATGAAGGCAAAAGGCATTACCGGTGGTTCGATCGCCATCGTTTGTGTGGACGTCGCACAACCAACTATGATCGATCGTGAAAAAGGACTGAAAGAAGGTTTTGCAGAGATCTATGGAAAAGATGCTGAGAACTTTAAGTTTTTAGCGACGATCCAAGACAATGATCAACCATCAGAATCTAAAAAACAATTAGAAGGCTACATTGCGGCGAATAGAGACTTAGTCACTGTCTTTTCATTAGGTTCAGAAGGGCCGAATGTCGGTGTGATGAGTGCATTAGAATCTCAAGGAAAAGCAGGACAGGTGCTTCATTATGGATTTGATTATACGGACACTTGGTTAAGCGGAGTAGCGGACGAACGAATCACAGCGATCGTTGACCAAGATGCGTACCAAATCGGCTATCAAGTGATCGAGAATTTAGTGAAAGCAATCGACGGTGAAACAATTGACGCAACAATTCCGATCGATGTCAACTATGTGTTAGCTGAAGAGTTAGAAGAGTATGGAAAAGAAAAAAGTAAAGTGAAAACAGACTCAGTAGAAGATTCTTCAGTAGAAAGTACAGAAGAAACAGAATAAAAAGCGTATGTAATCAGTGGAAAGGAACAGGTGGTGTCTTGATGGAACGGACTGTTTCTTTCGCTTGTTTTTGTCGGAAAGGGGAACGATTCATGTATGTATTAGGTTTAGATCTAGGAACAAGTGCCTTGAAGGGCCTAGTGTTTGATCGAAAAGGAAAGTTAGTGGCAGAAGCAGTTGCTTCTTACCCTATGAGCAATCCACAGATGGGGTATAGCGAGCAACAACCGGCGGATTGGCTCAAAGCAGCAGATCAAATATTGAAAGAATTATTAGGGAAAGTGACTGATCTTAAAGATGAATTGGCAGGCATCAGTTTTTCTGGACAGATGCACAGCTTAGTTTTTTTGGATGAAGCCGATCAAGTTGTAAGACCAGCTATTTTATGGAATGATGTTCGTACGACACCACAATGTCAACGAATCACTGAAATAATGGGGGATAAGTTGTTACAGCACACGAAAAACAAAGCGTTAGAAGGATTTACACTACCGAAAATCTTATGGGTCCAAGAACACGAACCAGCGAGTTGGGAAAAGGTCAAACACATTCAATTACCGAAAGATTATTTACGATTCTGGTTGACTGGTTCGTATCATATGGACGAGTCAGATGCGGCTGGCACACTACTGCTGGATCAAGAAACGAAGCAGTGGGATGAAGAAATCTTAGAAGAATTTGGGATCGATCCAGCCATCTTACCTCCTTTAGTGGCTTCTACTGACGTGGTGGGGACATTGAAAGAGGAATTAAAAGAAAGATACGGCTTTACCAAGCCAGTCAAAGTGATTGCAGGCGGTGCCGACAATGCCTGTGGCGCTGTTGGCGCTGGTATTTTAGAAGAAGGTCTTGGATTATGTTCCATCGGCACAAGTGGAGTATTCCTTCGTTACGAAAAAAATGTGGATAGAGACTATCAAGGGAAGCTCCATCTCTTCCAACATGCCTCAGGTGCCGCGTATTCCATGGGTGTGACCTTAGCAGCTGGCGACAGCTTGAGTTGGTTCAAACAGCGCTTTGCTCCTAATCGTTCCTTCAGCGAGTTGCTATCAGAAATCGGAAGTGTTGATGCAGGCAGTAATGGCTTATTGTTCACTCCTTATATCGTAGGGGAACGGACGCCTTACAGTGATAGTCAAATCAGAGGAAGCTTTATTGGGATAGATACGCAACACGAATTGAAACATTTTACCCGTAGCGTGCTAGAAGGGATTACCTTCTCTCTAAAGGACTCCCAAGCGATCATGGAAGAGATGACCCAACAAAAAATCGAAACAATCGTATCAGTCGGTGGCGGCGCAAAAAATCAGACGTGGCTCCAAATGCAAGCGGACATTTTCAATCGACCGATCGTTACTTTAACCACCGAACAAGGACCTGGGCTTGGCGCCGCTATGTTAGCAGCAGTAGGCTGTGACTGGTTTACTGATTTGAACGAATGTGCAAGTGTTTTTGTTTCCTACCAATCCCCTGTGCAACCGAACCCGCAACAAGTGGAAATTTACCAAAAGGTGTATGCGCGTTATCGTAAAGTATACGAATGTACAAAGGAAATTTGTCACATGTACGAAAAATAATAAACGAGTACCTAAGTGAAAGGAGTGTTCCTAGTGAAAAAAATGATCACGTTGTTAGGCGATTTTTACCATCCGCATGATCCGTTAGTCAACTATTTTCAGGGGATCGCTAAGCACTTCCCACAAGAACTAAAGATGACTGATCTGACGATCGAGCAACTAACCAAAGCATTACATGAGCAACCTGATTTATTCCTCCTTTCAAAGGAAAATCGGTTAGCACCCAAAACAAATGACGCTTTTTGGTTAAATGAAACATACGATCAGTTGATCACCAAGTATGTAGCGGGTGGCGGAAGCCTGATTGCGTATCATTCAGGACTTTCTAGCTACCCGATCCACTCTGCGTTTAGTGAGATGTTGCGGGGGCGCTTCCTTCATCATCCCAAACCTACAGAAGTAACCTATCGAGAACCAAATGGTAAGTCTTATAAAATATGGGACGAACACTATTTCACTGAGGTAGCTATAGGCGAAACGGAAGTTCTGATGCACAGCTTTTCTCACTATGGTGAATCGATTGCCGCTTGGCGACATCTGTATGGTAAAGGTAAAGTTTTTTGTATGACTCCTGCACATTTTTCAGAAGGATTGCAACATGAAGGAAATCAAATGGTACTTTTCGATGGAATTAGTTGGTGTCTAGAATCAACATGAATACGGTGAAAAAGAAGGATAGTTTTTTTATAAGTCCATTTATGTTTCCAATCAGTGCTATACTTAAAGTATTCAATAGATTGGAGAAAATTTATGAGTCAAACAGAATTTATCATGCTCCTGATCGTCGGCATCATTGGAATCTTAATTGTCTTAGAAATCAATTCGCGAAAAAAATTAAGAGCAGATATCCGTTACAAATGGGGGAAGCTTCCATATCAAGTACGATTTGATAAGGAGGAGAGCTTAAAAGAAGCTTGGCAGACAGAAAAAAAGTTTCGCACGTGGGACAGTGAAGTCGATGACTTGACTTGGTATGACCTAGATATGTTTGAAGTATTCGAAACGCTCAATCATACGTATTCAAGTGTGGGTTCAGAAGCGCTTTATCAGCGACTGCGTAATTTTGATTTTGGACAAGATCAGCGTCTAGAAAAGTTGATTACTTTCTATCAAGAAAATCCTAAGTTGAGAGAAGAAATCCAATATCAATTTGCACGAATTGGAAAAAAAGACCGGAATTTTGCCAAACAATACTTAGCAGATGGCAAAAGCAAAAGAATTGGTCATATTGGGCTATTTGCCTTTTTAGGCATGTTACCACTCATTGGTTTAGGCTTGTTTTTACTTGGACAAGTGATCGGCATTTATCTCGCGATCATTAGTGTGTTATTCAATACGGTTTATTACTTGATAAAAAAGCAAACACTCGAAACAGAACTTAATAGTATGAGCTATCTTGTTTCTACGATTTCTGCGGCGAAAAAAATAGCTACGTTTGCCACACCGTTACAAGCAGAGTTACAAAAAAATGTTCAGCCTTTAAAAGAAATCCCTAAGTTCGGTTTTTCATTTCGAGTGAAAAATGGCTCAGAAGCGGAGTTGTTTTTTGACTACTTGAATATGATGTTCATGTTGCCATTTATTTCGTATCATTTTGTCATTAGCCGATTGGAAAAGAAAACGGAACAAGCGATTGAATTATGGCAATTACTCGGAGAGCTAGAAGTAGCTGCGGCAGTATTGAATTATCGCACCTACATGCCCTATTCTTGTCAACCAGTCTTTGCAGAAGGCGGGATTATGGCAGAGGATACGTATCACCCTCTGATTGCAGAGGCAGTCGTCAATCCCATCGATTGGCAACAGAACACATTGGTCACAGGCTCGAATGCTTCAGGAAAATCGACGTACGTCAAAAGTATTGCCATCAACTGTATCTTAGCGCAAACGATCCAAACTGCTTTAGCCGAATCTTTCACGATCCAACCCGGTCATGTCTTGACCTCGATGGCGATCGAAGATAATTTGTTTGAAGGCGATAGTTACTTTGTTTCAGAAATCAAATCGATCAAGCGCTTATTACAGCAAGTGGAAACAAAAGAACGTTGCTATTGCTTTGTCGATGAGATCTTGAAAGGGACAAATACGATTGAACGGATCGCGTCTTCAGCAGCTATCGTGAATTGGTTGAGTGATTACCCTTCTTTAGCCTTTGTCGCAACACATGATATCGAACTGACAGAGATCTTGAAAAAAGATTGTGCCAATGTCCATTTTGAAGAGCAAGTGACGCCTGAGAAGGGGATCAGCTTTGACTTTAAATTAAAACAAGGACCTGCTAAGACAAGAAATGCCATCGCATTATTAGATGTGCTGAAGTATCCTACAGCAATCGTGAAAGAGGCACAAGCAGAAGCCGCCTATTTTGATCAACATCGCCAATGGCGGGTAGTGGAGTAAGAAATAAGCCCAAGCTGAAAGTATTTAGTCAATAACCATCATTGATAATGAAAACCACAGAGACGACAGAATTATTTTCTGGAAGGACTTGTGGTTTTTTCATTTTCATCTTACTGCATGAAGCTTAACGGCTTTCTCACAACCTAGATAAACGGTGTTCGAAAGCCAACTCCTTCAATAGTAAGTCGAAAATTGAAAAAATATGAGGAACTATTTTCTCAATTTCCGCCTTACTATTCGGAGCTTAACGGCTTTCTCACAACCTCTTTACATGCTAAAATAGTAAATCAGACAAAATAAGGAGAGTTAGTAAAAAATGACATATGCTCTTGAGATAAATGAGTTAAGAAAAATATATGGGACAGGTGTGGAAGCACTCCGAGGCATCGATCTGACGGTTGAAGAAGGAGATTTTTATGCATTATTGGGACCAAATGGTGCAGGGAAATCAACAACGATCGGGATCATCACTTCATTAGTGAATAAGACATCGGGAAAAGTGAAAGTATTTGGCTATGATCTGGATACAGATTTAGTACGAGCAAAACAACAAATCGGCTTAGTGCCCCAAGAATTCAACTTCAATCCGTTTGAAACAGTGCAACAAATCGTCGTGAATCAGGCGGGTTACTATGGCGTGTCCCGTAATGAAGCATTGAAACGTAGTGAAAAATATCTTAAACAATCTAATTTGTGGGAGAAACGCAATGTTCGTGCGCGGATGCTTTCAGGTGGGATGAAACGACGATTGATGATTGCCCGTGCATTGATGCATGAACCCAAATTATTGATTCTAGATGAACCCACAGCGGGTGTCGATATTGAATTAAGACGAGAAATGTGGGAATTTCTACGTGAATTGAATCACGCAGGAACAACGATCATTTTGACGACTCATTATTTGGAAGAAGCAGAAATGCTTTGTCGAAATATTGGAATCATCCAATCGGGTGAACTGATTGAGAATACCTCTATGAAAGCCTTGCTTTCCAAATTACAATTTGAAACGTTTATCTTTGACTTAGCACCTTATGATAAAAAGCCAGAGATCATTGGCTATACAAGTATCTTAGAAGATGAACGCACACTTGCGGTTGAAGTGGAGCGTGATCAAGGAGTGAATGGGATCTTTGAACAGTTAAGTGCGCAAGGGATCAAAGTCTTGTCTATGCGCAATAAATCCAATCGCTTAGAAGAACTTTTCTTGAAAATTACGGAAGAAACTTATCATATGGAGGCAACGAAGAAAAATGTTTAATCTTTATTTTACTGCATTAAAAAGTTTAGCAATCAAAGAAACCAATCGCTATATGCGTATCTGGGTACAAACGCTAGTACCACCAGTGATCACTACGTCTTTGTATTTTATCATTTTTGGGAAAATGATCGGGGGACGAATCGGTGATATGGGTGGTTTCTCCTACATGGAATTTATTGTTCCCGGATTGATCATGATGTCCGCCATCACAAGCTCTTATTCAAATGTTTCTTCTTCATTCTTTTCACAAAAATTCCAAAAGAATATCGAAGAGATTTTAGTTGCCCCTGTACCAACACATGTCATCATCTGGGGATTTGTGATCGGTGGGTTGGGACGGAGTGTCTTGGTCGGTGCATTAGTCACAATGATTTCTCTATTTTTTGTGCCATTACATGTCTATTCATGGACGATCGTTGTATTAACACTATTGATGACCGCTATCTTATTCTCGCTTGCTGGTTTGATCAATGGGATTTTCGCCCAATCTTATGATGATGTGTCCATTGTACCAACGTTTGTGTTACAACCTTTGACTTATCTTGGCGGGGTGTTTTATTCAATTTCGATGTTACCACCGATTTGGCAAGCCATCTCAAAAGTAAATCCAATTGTTTATATGATCTCAAGTTTCCGTTATGGTTTCTTAGGCACCACCGATGTGCCAATCTTCATTTCGATTGCGATCCTTGTACTGTTCATTGTAGTGCTTTATTCAACGTGTTGGTACTTGATCAATAAAGGTAGAGGGTTAAGAAGTTAAGCGAACGAGGCAAGCTAACTCCTTCAATAGTAAGTCGGAGCTGACCGGCTTTCTCACAACCTCGATAAACGGTGTTCAAAAAGCTGACCTTCAACATTAAGCTAAAAAATTGCAAAATATGAAAAGCTATTTTACAATTTTCTATCTTACTGCTCAGGTCAAAACGCTTTTTTCACAACCTATGATAAACGGTGTTCAAGGAGCAACACTTCGGACATAAGCCAGGAAAATCAAAAATGAAACAACCATTTTCGATTTTCCTTTCTTATGCCTTAGTGCTGATCGCTCCTTTCACAACCTCTACTTTGCTTCTTTTTCTTTTTCCTTGTATAATGGCAACAATGTTTTTGATGGAACTTTTTATATAGCGAAATGGAGTGTACTTGATGAAGAATAATTTTTGGGCTGAACTACCTACGCCCTTTTTTGTATTAGCACCGATGGAAGATGTGACAGATGTGGTTTTTCGCCATGTTGTCCAAAAGGCCGGTGCGCCGGATGTGTATTTCACCGAATTTACTAATTCAGATAGTTTTTGTCATCCAGATGGCAAAGAAAGTGTCAAAGGACGTTTGACATTTACTGAAGATGAACAACCGATGGTGGCACATATCTGGGGAGATAAACCGGAATTTTTCAGAGAGATGAGTATTCAACTAGCCGAGATGGGTTTTAAAGGAATAGACCTCAATATGGGTTGTCCGGTACCGAATGTGGCAGAACGTGGAAAAGGTAGTGGCTTGATCCTACGTCCTGAGGTTGCGGCAGAATTGATCGAAGCTGCAAAAGCTGGAGGGTTACCGGTAAGTGTAAAAACACGTATTGGCTACACAGAGCAAGCTGAAATGGTTGATTGGATCAGTCATTTACTAAAGCAAGATATCGCGAATCTTTCTGTTCATTTACGTACACGCAAAGAAATGAGTAAAGTGGCGGCACATTGGGAACTAATTCCTGAAGTCGTTGCCTTGCGTGACCAAATTGCCCCACAAACGAAGTTGACGATCAATGGTGACATCCCTGACCGCCAAACAGGGCTTGAATTAGCGGAAAAATATGGTGTAGATGGCATCATGATCGGCCGAGGTATTTTTAAAAATCCATTTGCCTTTGAAAAAGAACCGAAAGAGCATTCAGCAGAAGAACTTATTGATTTACTGCGTTTGCAACTAGATTTACAAGACCACTATGCAAAAGAGATCCCACGTTCGATCACAGGCTTACATCGTTTCTTCAAAATCTACGTCAAAGGATTTCCAGGAGCCAACGATTTGCGTGTGCAATTGATGAACACGAAATCCACTGATGAAGTTCGGGCACGTTTAGATGAATTTCAACATAAAACTGAATAAACTGTCTAAGTTTTCACAAAGTAATCAGCCAAAAAAGCTGTGACATCTAAAAAATATGAAAATATTTTCGGATGTCATGGCTTTTTTTAATGAATTGACTTTTGAAGGCTGTTTATTCAGTTTTAGCTGACAATGGCTATCTAGATTGTATATTTCACGTGTAAATAATACTGAGTGAAAAATGATAAAAAATGAATTAAAAACAAAGAAAAATGAAGAAAATTTAATGTAACGTATGTTATTTGAGCGTTTTATTTTATGACATAACGGATTTAATGATATCCTAAAATTTATCAGATGATAAAAATTTATAGAACAAGAATTGAGTAGGTGGATGTCATGAAAAAAGTCATTGTAACAGGTGCAGGAGTTGCGGGATTAAGTGCAGCTGTACGCTTGCAAAAATTAGGCTATGAAGTAACATTGTACGAAAAAGAAAGTGGCCCTGGCGGCAAGATGAATCAAATCAAAAAAGATGGGTTCACGTTTGATGTGGGGCCAACGATCGTGATGATGCCTGAAATCTATCGCGAAGTATTTGAATTTTGTGGGAAAGATCCGGATGACTACATTCCGATGGAAAAAGTCGATCCTATGTTGAAACTCTATTTCAATAAAGAAGAACCAATCGAATTTTCAAATGATCTCATTGAATTGACCAAAACGCTCGAAGCGATTTCCCAAGAAGATGCGCAAGGCTATTATGCGTTTCTAGCGGATATCTACAAGCGTTATCACATAGCCAAAGAAGCATTTATTACTAAATCCTTTCGTGGTTTTTGGGATTTCTATAATCCTAAATCACTATGGGCAGGGATTCGTCTAAGAACATTTAGTGATGCGTATTCATCGATTGCTAAATTTGTTAAAGATGAACGTTTGCGAAAATCATTGGCGTTCCAAACCTTATACATCGGTGTTTCCCCATATCAAGGTCCATCGTTATACACGATTATCCCGATGATCGAACTTTTATATGGCGTTCATTTTATCAAAGGAGGTATGTATACTTTAGCAACCTCACTAGCTAACTTATTAGAAGAATTAGGTGGAACGATCCATTATAATACACCCGTTGATGAATTGATCATTGAAGATAAAGTGGCAAAAGGTGTTCGAATCGGACAAGAACGAATAGAAGCAGATGCGGTCGTTTGTGGTGCTGATTTTCCTTATGCAATGAAAGAGTTGATTCCTGATGAAAAGAATCGTGGGAAATATACGGATAAGAAAATCGATAAGATGGAATACTCTTGTTCTTGTTTCTTACTATATTTAGGTCTAGATAAAAAATATCCGGGGGATTATCTCCACAGCATCTATTTTGCAGATGACTTCAAACGAAATGTGGATGATTTATTTGAAGATGGTCGTTTACCGGAAGATCCATCCTTTTATCTATACCGTCCTACGATCATGGATGAATCATTAGCCCCAGAAAACCATGAAGGATTATATGTATTAGTACCAGTTCCAGAACTTTCAAAATACGAAGATTGGTCAGAAGCGAAAGTCCAAGAATATCGTCAAAAAGTATTGACATTATTAAAAGAAAAGACAGACTTTACTGATATTGAAGAGCATATCGTTTCAGAAAGTTTTTATACACCAAAAGACTTTGAACAACATTTCAATGCCTATAATGGTGCAACATTTGGGTTGAAACCAACCTTAAAACAAAGTAACTATTATCGACCTCATAATAAATTTGCTTCTGCTGAGAATCTTTATTTCTGTGGTAGCAGCACACATCCCGGAGCTGGTGTACCAATCGTGATGCAAAGTGCTAAGCTTGCGGTAGAGGAGTTGGTTAAAGATGATAAAAACTAATCAGGAACTGTTTGAAAAACACGCAGACGATTTTGCCTATTGTGAAACTGTGATAAAAAAATATTCAAAATCGTTTTACGCTGCGTTTTCTCAACTTCCTGAAGAAAAAGCAAAAAGTGTCTATGCCATTTATGCTTTTTGTCGCTTGGCAGATGATACAGTTGACTTAGCCCATAGTGAGGAAGAATTGTTGGCACTAAAACACCAACTAGATGCTTTCTCCATGGGTAAAATTCCTGATGAACCAATTTGGCGTGCCTTGTCGGTTGTTTTTTCCGTTTATCCCATGACCTTGTCTCCGTTCTACGACATGATCGCAGGTCAAAAGCAAGATTTAGTCTTTACACAGCCAGAAACATTGGCTGACTTAGAAGACTATTGTTACTATGTCGCAGGTAGTGTCGGCTTGATGTTGTTACCTTTATTATCTGACCAAGCAGAAAAAATCCAGTCACAGGCAAAAAGGCTGGGTGAAGCGATGCAACTCACTAACATTTTACGAGATATCGGTGAAGATAATAAAATGGGACGAATTTATTTACCAAAGGAAATGATGCGTGCCCATGGTGTGACTGAAACCATGTTGCAAGCAGATAAACCTGCGAAGCCATTGATTGATCTATGGGAAGCGATAGCTAATGAAGCAGAGAAAAAATATGAAACTTCTTTTACGATGCTGCCGTTTATTGACCGAAATTGTCAACTCGCATTAACTGCTGCTGCAATGATCTATAGAGAGCAATTAAGCGTAATCAGAGAAAATAACTATTTCATGTTAGATCGTAAAAACTATGTCAGCCAGATAAGAAAAATCCAACTGCTGAGAAAAGCCAAAAAATATGTAGAAACTCTAATAAATAGTCCACAACAATCAACATTATAATTGGTATGATAGCATTGATAATCTGACGTATCAGAAAACGGAATGAGCACTCGCGGAAAGTACCGTTGCGAGTGCTCATTCTTTGTTTATCATGACATTTTGAACAAAAAATACATTGTTTATTCCATTATTATCGCTCTTATAAATAACATCAATGTTTTTCTGTTCTGTTTTTTTGTATTTATTAGTAAAGTCTTTATATTTAAAAACAACAGTTATTATAAATAAATGTAATATTCAAACGAGAATGATGGTAAGATTATAATAAACGGGGATTTTTAGCTTTATCAAATTTCAATCATAGAAGCTCTTTCTATAAAATCTTTGAGTTCAAGATTCAGTGAAAGAGGTCAGGAGTGAAAAAATGGAAGTATGGGAGATCGTTGAATTTGTCAGAAAGCAAAAAGGAATAACGATTGCAGAACTTTGTGGAGAGGAAGCTAGTCGTTCTGTTTATAAACGTTTTATTCAAAATAAAGCAGATACGACAGTCAGTAAGTTGACTTATTTTTTGAAAAAACTAAATTTGGACTATGATGAATTGCAATTATTTAATTTTCCAAATGATTTATCCGAGGTCAATCGATTGATGCAAGAAGCGGTAGTCGCTTTTGAAAAGAAAGATAGTTTAGAATTACATAGTATTATCATGTTGTATGAAACAGAAGAACCTGATTCTCAAAGAGAACGTCATCTAATCAGTCTTTGTCGCTTGATGATCGCTCAATTAAAAGAGGAAAAAATCGATGTGCTATCTTCAGAGGTTTATCAGTATTTAATGAAGGCACAAACATGGACTCGCTACGAAATTTTTTTGTTTACTAATTGTATGTATGCGTTCCATCCTAAATTTATCGATTTGATTTTAGAAAAGTCGTTTCTTAGTTTGGCGGTCTACGAAGAAAACCGCAGCGGGCAAAGTGAGACATTTCGCATGTTGGCAAATGGCCTCATTCTATTTATTAAAAATCAGGATCTCCGCCTGGTTTGGAAATATGGTGCGAAGTTAGAAGAGTATTTCCTTGAAGAAGAACTATACTATGAGCGTAACTTGCAATTGTTTTTGCAAGGCGTCTGGTATGTGATCAAAGGTAATAAGAAAGGGAAGTATCACATAAAAAACGCTTTAGCAGTCAGTTGCTACTTGGATTCAAAGCAACAATATCAAAAAAAATACGAACTGTTACGCTTCGTGGAGCAGGCGTACCATGTGGATTTTGAACTCAAGAATGAGTTTCCCCCCGCTAGTAATTGAATGCTATCTTAAAATAACTAATCTTATACGAAAAGAATTGTGCGTATACGACGAAGATCAACCTTATTCGGCGTATTTTATTTTGACCAGTTGAAAATCAAGTATGATAAACTAGTCAAAAAAATTTTAGGAGGTACAAAAATGGCAGGAGTAATTGCAGTCACCCCCGAACAACTGAAGTCACAAGCACAGGTTTATTCACAGGCAGCCTCTCAGATCCAAGAGGCGATCCGTAAAGTAAATGCAATGAACCAACAAATCAGTCAACAGTGGAAAGGACAAGCATTTCAAGCTTATTTGGAACAATACAACCAATTAGAAGGTAATGTTCGTCAAATGGAAGAACTTCTTGAGCGCATCAATCAGCAGTTGAACAAGTATGCTGATACGGTTGCAGAACGCGATCGTCAAGATGCAGGTTCGTTTGGATTTTAACTTGATGTTCAAACAGAAGTCACTTTGCTAGATTTTCTTAAACGAATCACATGTGCAACAATACACAATGTAAAACAGAGCATCTCAGCTATAGCCTAAAAAGAGGATATGACAGAAGTGCACATCGCCATGATATAAGCGTCAAAATCCGAAATCAGCTAGCTATTTTTGGATTTTGACGCTTATTTTGAAAGGTAGAAATACAGACAAGTCACTTCTGACCCCATGCTCTTTTAGAAGGAGGAGAACAACTTGAAAAACCATCTGAAGCAAAAGCAGCCATTTATCCTTGCGATCATCGCAAGTTTATCTTTGCTTCTTTTCTTTGCTTATATTGGCTTTAAAGAAAAGAGTATCATCACGAGCACCGCCAGCCCGACGACAAAAATGCAATATGTTTTGGTAAATGAGGATCGAGGAGCAGATTTTGAAGGTCAGCAGTACTTGTTAGGAACCGATTTTGTGACACTGATCAATAAAGATACTGCCAATCGTTGGGAAACGACTACGCGTAATATTGCAACAGCAGGACTAGAGAACGGCCAATTCGATGCAAAAATCATTATTCCCCAAGATTTTTCGGAAAAACTATTATCTTTACAAAGTATCAATCCAGAAAAAGCGATCATCGAATACCAAGTTCGAGATGGTCAAAATGAGATAACTAACCAAATGATCGAAGAACAAGTGAATCAGATTTTAACAAACTTCAATCAGCGTGTTGTGCAGATGTATTTCTCTAGTATTGTAGGAAATCTCTCTGAAGCGCAGCAAAACGTGAATAAAATGACGAATACACATAGCAATTATCAGCAAAATCTAGAAAATAGTATCTATCAGCCATTCCAAAATATTTCAGACAACTATGCGAGTGTATTAGACTCAACTAGTATTTTAGATACAACAAATAGTGCATTCAAGGCACAACAACAGGCCTTTGTTGATTCGGTACAATCTCTTTTGGAGCGCAATAATACAAGTTTAGAAGAGACTCACAAAGAGACAGAAAATGTTCAGGAGACAATTGTTGATTATACAAAAGAAACGAATGAAAAAATCACTGGAGCGATCGATCAATTCAATCAACAAGTCATCTTACAAAAAAATCAATTAACCACTCAGTGGGAGAACGCAACAACTGATTATAGAAATCAATACGACTTATTCAATGATGCGATTTTAGCTCAATTTAGTAACTTTTATACACCAAATGAACAAAATAATTTCGGTATTTATTGGGATTTCTTGGCTCAGGCAACGGCGTTTCAAACCAATCAACAAACCCGCATCGAAGAGATCCAACAACAAATTACTGAGTTGGAGAGTCAAGTAGAACAGCTAGAACGCTTAAAAGGTCAAATTGCCAATGCGTATTATAATGATCCGACAAGTACACCCGCAACTGCGACAGAAGTTCAAGTGAAAAATGCGATTATCAAATTGATGACAAATCAAAGGAATGAACCCAAATTAGATGGGGCGTACCAATCAGTTATCGAGGAGATATTGCCCCGGATCTCGGTGGATAGTTTAGCTCTATTATTAGCTGAATTACAAAATCAAGCAGTGATCAGTCAGGATCAGGCCGCCATTTTCAATGATGAGCTAGCGATTGTTACACGCTATGCCCATGATTTTGACCGACCAATCGGAAGTGAAGCCTCTTTTGCTTATCTTGAACCGAAAGCACAACATGATGCAATGATTTCTTTACCCACCACCAATCAACAGATGTCAATTGAGTTAAATCAAGATACGTTCCTCTCGATACAAGCAGAAGAAGAGCAGCAAGGAATGCTCTTTTTTGATCCAACATATGATTTTATAGAAATGGAAACTCAATTGAATCAGTTACTAGCCCCCTACAACTATGAAACAGCAATCCGAGTAGATACAAATCATTCATTCACAATCGTACAACCTTGGACGATTGAACCGGAGGAGGAAACGGAAGAGACATACCAGCGTATAGAATATCCTTCGCTATCAGATAAATTGAACTTTGAAGTAAGCATTCCTTTAAAGTGGCAGTTGACTCCAGAACAACAAACTACTTCATACAATCAGGTGTTTTACACATGGATGATCAATGAACGCGAACAACCAATGAGTGAATTCTCGGTATATCTTCCAATGGATCAGCCATTGATTGATGATGTGCCACAAATCTTGGAACAGTTTCAACTATTAAGTACGACTGCGCAACAAATCGTCACGCTATTTGGTGCACCACACCATTCTATAACGATTCCCGCATATCGACAGATGATCGATCAACCAGAAAATACGGGGAGATCCCTTATTGAATTAGCTGATTCTCGTTCGATCTATTGGCTATATAACAATCTTCAGGAAAGCGACAAACCTTCGATGATCAGTGAACAACTGTATCAGGAATACAAAAAAACAGGGGATCAGTTGTATAGCGATACCGAGAATCAAATCATTGCATTACAAGCAGTCATTGGTTCTCCTGGGACTAAAGAACCTGAAGAACTAAAACCAACCTTGTACGGTACCTTGCAATTAATGACATTACCACAGACATTTATGGAAGAAGCGGACAAATTAAACCACTGGTTCGCCTCTGCGAATCAACAAATCCATGCAGTATACGACAGTTGGCAGCAAACGGCACAAACAGAAACGGAATCCGTCATCTCAGAAGAAAATCCACATCCTAAAGAAAATGAATACGCTCTGATTGAAGCTCAAACAGCCAGTCTGATCGAAACGATGCAAGGATTGATGGCAAGTTCAAAAGCAGCAGCTGAAGTTACCGGTCAATCTGCGGCAGAAGTAGCTGATATCACACCTACAATCGATCAGCTAAAAGAATCGACCATCGAAGTACAAGAGAATGCCACCACTATTTTAAGTAATCTAAGTACCTCTCTTGATGAATCAGCACAGACTGTCTCTGAAAATCAAACATATGCCGAATCATTTAGTGAAGTCCTTTCGAATACAAAGAATGGAGGGGCAGACAATCCACATGTCTTTAATTTTTTAGCAAGTCCAATTTTAGGACAAGGAAGCTTTGGTCAAACAAGACAAAGCTCATTGACTCCTTACTATGTGACATTGATCGGTGGCTTTATGATTCTGTTAGTATCCTTTCAATTGTCTAGCGTGATGAAAAAACGTGTAGTGACTTCTGTCGATTTGTTAGTCACACCGAACCGTATATGGAAAAACGTGCCTAATATGGTGGCGGTACTCAGTGTAACGTTAGTTCTGTCACTTATTTATAGCGTTTTAACGACCATAGTATCAGGAGTCGCGCATTCTTTTGTTTGGTTCGTTTATGCATTTTTAGTCTTTGCTAGTGGTCAATTGATTCTTTTAGGGTTCATGCGCCAATTCAAAAAAATCACGTTGTATTTATGTGGTGGGATTTTTGGCTTGTTCTTCATGTTGACTCCTTTGTTGGGCGTAGCAATCAAAAATGGCTCGTTGACAGAATGGCTCTATCGTCTGTCACCTTTACAGAATATTCAAAACGGGTTTAATGTGCTGATGAATGAGGGTGTCATCGGTTGGGGAAGTTATCTCATGCTCGTTCTATTCCTGATATTTGGAGTGATACTGAATTTTATTGTCCGACCAGAAGAGAAAAAAGAACGGTCAAATGAATAAACGGAGGTATAAAATGGTTCAGAAAAAAATAGGGGGGCTTGTCTTTTTGTTGGTAGTTTTACTATTTTTAAGTCACCCGAATGTCACAGTCTTTGCAAGCACACTCACTATCAATAACCATGTGATCTACCAAGAAAGGGAAGGCATCGAAGATCATGAAACAACATTTATAGTGCAAGATTTATTTTTAGAAGATAAAACAAAATTAGACCAAGAACGTGTCCAACAACAAAGACAACAGATTTCTACTGCTCACAACCTCGTCTTTGTGTCGGAAGCAACTCCACAGCCACAGGTCTTTGAGCAAACAATTACACCCCAATTATTCAAAGAAGGGCAAATGTCTGTAGGACATCAGGTGTCAGCTAACCCAAATCACACAGCTATCCAGGGAAGAATTGTTTTGTGGATCTTACTTCTACTAGGAAGTATTTTACTGACTATTGGAGGCAATTATCTTGGTAAAAAGTTTTCACAGCAGAAATACAAAAATGATTAAAGGACTGTTGTAGTTGGATAGAAATCAAGCAATTGGGATAAGTTTACAAGTCAAAGAAGAAATCATTGACTTACAGATCCCGACCCAAGTAACGATTACACGATTAAAAGAATTACTGAAGGAATCTTTCATACAAAATGGTTCGTCCTTGCCAGAGGTGTTCGACTTAGTGGTATTGAATAAACCGATCCGCTTAAAGGAAGAGGCATATGTGGCAGACTATCCATTAAGTGAAGGCGATCATTTACTGATCCATGAATCTCAACAAAAATCGGAGGAACGAACGTGACCCACATAAAAGATATTTCTGAAACGATCATGATTGAGACAACAACTGATGCTGTCAAAGTGACACTGAATGCTAAGCAATACCAACTCGATCGTTTAGAACAGTATCAACTATTCTTAACACAGAAAAAACACTTGCTCTCTGGACAGATCGTAGAATCTTCAGAGGAAAAACTCGTCATTCAATACCAGAAAAGTAAACAAATGTATTCTTTGCAAGAGTACCTTAAACGAACAGAACTTTTTCAACGATTATTACTTGCACAAAAAATCAATTTCTTATCCGAGTTTTTGAGTAGCCCGATCCAGCCGTTCATCCATCCAGCCAATCTATTTCTATTTGGAGAAGAAATCATCGTAGCACATAGAGGTTTTGCGCATTCAATTATTCCTTATGAAATAACCGAAGAAGAATTTTTGAAGCAATATCGTGCCTTGATCCTGACAATTTTACATCCTAAGTTCGATTATGAGCAACTGATTGAAGGAAATGGCACATTGAAGGACGAGTTTTCTAAACGAATCCAAAGAGCAAACAGTGTCGCAGAAATCGACCGCATGATTGGCGAACAAGTCGTACAGCAGAAAACGAAACGTGCATCAGAAATTCAAATGGTGAACAAAAGAAGCTATTTTATGTTTAAGTGGGGCACGCTTTTATTAAGTATTTCAACAATAGGTTTAGCGCTTACAACAGGTATCTATGCGTTTGATAAACTTCCCGCACAAGAACGGATCAGTTCTGCTGAAACGCAATATATTGCTAATAATTATGCTGGTGTTTTGACCACATTAAAAGATGATAAACCCGAAGATCTCCCTTCTGGTGCCCAATATGTCGCTGCAGTCAGCGCGGTACAGCTGGATAATTTGTCGAATGAGCAAAAGACAGCAATCTTAAATAACATTTCTCAAAAATCAAATGAGAATACTTTGCTTTACTGGATCTATATTGGAAGGGGGAATTTTGAACGATCATTAGATATCGCACAAAACCTCGGCGATCATCAATACATTTTACATGCCTACACCAAACTATACGACGCGACGCGAGCAAACAACAAGATGAGTGGACAGAAGAAGCAAGAGTTATTAACAAGTTATGAGGAAGAAATCAATAAGTACTTAGAAATCTTAGAAAGCGAGACGGATAGTAATGAAGCAAACTAAGCCAAATTCAATAACTGATCAAATCCAACATTCCGTTTCAGTTCTTTATGATCTTTTTTACTTTGGTTCGACGTTTATTCATAAACAAATAACAGAAAAAAACAATCAAGTAATACTGGACAATCGAACACTTTCCTGTGAAGACGGACAGCTTTTTTGTGGAGGAGAATTAGTCAAGGATGAAAAGTTTCTCCTCGTTCATCATGAAAATTTGAAAACGGTAATCGTCAATAAGCCAAGGGAAAGCGTCTATCTATCAAATACACAAGACTCGGCGATCCGTATTGATTCGGATGCGTTGATTTTTATTCATCGTAATAGTACTGATGACTATCAAATAAAAATCTATCCTAGTAAGGCCAAGATTTATTACAATCACCAACGTGTAGAAAAAGGTGTCTTTCCATTTTCTGTAGGCGATCAATTGATCATTGATTATCTCATGATTGAGATGCGTGAGAAACAATTAAAGATCTCAGATTTAAAAAATCAGCTACAGTTGGACCCCTGGCAGTTGCTCGAAGAACCCTACATTCCCGAGTATCCAGAAAATTTTCCAGCATTTAGGCGTAGTCCAAGAATCCATTTAAAGGAGCCAAAAGAAAAAATAGAGATCCAAGCGCCTAAGCAGAAATCTAATGAAGGAAAGAATGAGTGGTTGAAAACTATCGTTCCACCGTTAGGTATGGTTGTTTTGAGCGGTGCGACAAGTTTTTTGAGCGGGGGCAATCCAGTTATGTTGATCAGTATGGGAGGTGCTAGTTTACTTACAACAGGTTTTTCTGTGTCGAATTATTTTACAAACAAAAAAGAAATCAACAGAAAAAATCATATGAGAGAAGAGCATTTCCGTCAGTATATGATCAAAAAAAAGTCAGAGCTTAATGTCTTACAGCAAACACAAAAAACAGCATTAGAATATATGAATCCTTCACTGGATGAATTAGCATTGATGGCTAAAGATTATCATGCGAGGATTTATGAACGCATGACAGTGAACGAAGATTTTTTGACTGTCCGCCTAGGAATCGGCGAAATCAATGCTAGTTTTCAAACAAACTTTCAGCCGGTAGAAGAGGATGAACTGAGTAATGAAGCGTTTGAGCATCTTAATAGTCCCTATAAACAACTTGGAGATGCCCCGATCATCGTTTCACTTCTGGAACAGACGGTTGGCTTAGCAGGAACACCTAGTGTTTTACGAACAGCATTACAACTCCTATTATTTCAGTTATGTGTGTTGCATTCTTATCGAGACGTCGAATTCATTACACTGATCCCGTCGGAAGAGTACGAACAACATTGGCGAGAATGGCGTTGGTTACCTCATAACAAAATCCGTTCTTTAAATCTAAGAGGAATGGTGCATACCCCCCAAAGTCGAGACATAATTTTGAATTCTTTTTATCAAATAGTGGCAAAAAGAAAACAACAAGTCCGTGAAGCGGGAAATGAAAAGGTACACTTTCAGCCACAGTATGTTTTTTCGATTTTGGATGAAAGTTGGTTGGCAGGTCATGGATTGAACGAGTTTTTAGCCGAAAACTTAGGAGACTATGGAATCACGGTCATTTGGGGAAAAGAAACGTTGAATATGTTGCCAGAAACAACGACTACTTTAATTGAATATCAAAGCAATGAAGCAGCAACGTTGATCAATCAGGACAATGAATATGTGAACCAGCGTTTTATTCCCAATCATTTGCCGACAACCTATCCAATCGAAAAAGCCATTCGGCGTTTGGCGAATCTTCATCATGTGGAAGTAGAGAAAAATGCCGTACCTGACAGCTTGAGTCTATTGGATCAATATGAGGTCAAGACAGTTGAAGAACTAGCGATTTCAAATCGCTGGGCTACTGCGGAACCTAATAAATCGATTCGTTCATTAATTGGTTGGCGTGGAAAAAAAGATTTAGTTTACTGGGATCTACATGAACGAGTCCATGGACCACACGCCTTAGTTGGTGGTACGACTGGTTCCGGGAAATCTGAATTTTTAACGACTTATTTGATCGGCTTAGCAATCAATTTTTCGCCAGAAGATATCGGCATGTTGATTATTGACTGGAAAGGTGGCGGAATAGCCAATACCTTAGATCATTTGCCCCATTTTATGGGCGCAATCACTAATTTGGATGGTGCTGGAACTGCGCGAGCCTTAGCAAGCATCAAAGCAGAGCTAGCGAAACGTCAAAGAGAGTTTGCCAAATATGGTGTAAATAATATCAACGGCTACATGACCTTGTATAAACAAAGAAATACCCCAAAACCAGACGTTGTTTATCCACAAAAACCTTTGCCCCATTTGATTTTAGTTTCGGATGAATTTGCGGAGCTTAAAGCCAATGTTCCAGAATTCTTAGATGAGCTCACTTCTGTTGCACGAATCGGACGTTCATTAGGTGTTCATTTGATTTTAGCCACCCAAAAACCTTCTGGGGTAGTCAATGACCAGATCGAAGCCAATAGTACGAGTAAAATTGCCTTGAAAATGGCGAGTGTCCAAGACTCGAATGAGTTACTCAAAACGCCAGATGCCGCACAAATCACGAATCCTGGACGAGGCTATTTGAAAGTTGGCGAAAATGAGGTATATGAATTATTTCAAAGTGGCTATGCGGGGGTTCCATATGATCCAGAACAATTGATCGAAGAAGTGATTGATGAACGGGTATTCAAAATCAACGAATTGGGCCAGTTAGAATTACTCTATGATCCAGATATCGAAATCATTCAAGGAAAAGATACACGAGATTTGCCGACACAATTAGAAGCAGTGATTGATAAGATCAAGACAATCTTTGCCGATTCTACCTACAAATTGCCGGATAAGCCATGGCTACCGAACTTAAATAAGCAGATTATGGCGCCAAAAATAAAACAGTCAGAAGTTCGTAATCTAGCTATCCCATTTGGTTGTTTAGATATTCCTTCTGAACAAAAACAAATGAATTATACCTTCAATCTCGAAGAAGCGAGTCACACATTGATCGTAGCTAGTCCAGGCTATGGGAAGTCGACAGTGTTGCAAACTCTTGTAATGAACCTTGCCCGTCAAAACACCCCTGCAACGATTCAGTTTCATTTAATTGATTTTGGGAATAATGGTTTATTAGTACTCAAGGAATTACCCCATATTGCGGATATAGCGACTTTGGAAGAAGATGAAAAACTGCAAAAAATGCTTGATCGCATCGAAAAATTATTGGCAGCACGCAAAAATTTGTTCAAGCAAGCTGGTGTCGCGAATCTAACGCAATACGAAACAAGAACAAGAGAAAAATTACCGATCTTAGGAATCATTCTTGATAGTTATGATGGCCTGAGCTTGGAAGATAAGCGCAAAGATAGAATCGACGAAGTGCTTCTTCAACTACTAAGAGATGGTGCCAGTTTGGGTATCTTTCTTGTGATGACCGCGAATCGTGTAGGAAGTATTCGGACTAAGATGATGAGCAATATTGCCACTAAGATAACGCTATATTTAAACGATGAAAATGAAATAAATATGGTCATGGGCAGAAATGCTTTGTCACCTGAAGCAATCAATGGGCGCGGCCAAGTCTTACTCTCTACGCCAACTACCATTCAGTTTTATCTGCCGATTAACGGGAAAAATGATGCGGAACTACTCCAAAATCTGGAAGAAGAAATTATAGAAATCAATCAAGCTTGGACAGGCGAACGCCCAGATAAAATTCCAATGGTACCAGAAAACCTAACGCAAAAAAGTTTTGCTTCTTACCTTGAACAAGACGACAGCCACACACTGTATTTGGGATTAAACAAAGCCACTTCTTCAGTAGAATCGTTCGACTTGTTCCAGCGCATGAGATTAGGGATCTTTTTCAAATCCAATAAGCAACTTCGTGCGATGATGCCTTGGCTGCTTCAACAAATTTGTCAAGAAAGACAAGAAGAAGTGGTGTTGATCGATGCAAATGGAACACTCGAACCAGCAAAGCCGAAAGTTTCACTATATTTGGACCGTTCATGTCTTAGTGAAAAAGTAACAGCCCTAAAAGGGGCTTTAGAAGCTCTCTTAACAAATGAAACTGGCAAGAGAATCATCATTATCAATGGTATCGCAGACTTGGTCGATAAATTAACATTGAACCCTGAGGAAGTTACCGCTCTGCTAAGTGGAGGAAACGAGCATTTACAGTTTGTTTTTCTCGATCATATGACGAAAGTGGGTAATACCTTTGGCGGAATCACTATGTTCGTAAAAGAAAATATCGATCATATTTTATTTGGTGGAAGCTTACAAAATCAATTATTTATTGAAAATCTTTCTTATCAAGAAAAAAACGCAATAGTTGCTAAAAACGTCCTACACAGTTTGAAGGATGAACACTTGGAAGCTTTGGTGTTTCCTACGGAGGAAGAAGCATGAGAGAAGAAATGATCACACCGTTTTTGCCACTAGGTAGTATCTTAAGACTAGTTGGGACAGAGGATGACCAACTGCTCTATTTTGTCGTTGCTCGTGCCATCGCTAAAAATGAAGAAGAAAAAGTGATAGCGAGATATCGAGTAGCCCCCCATCCGTTTGGAGATGTACCGAGCCAAGAAGTCTTTTCTATCCATGCCGATCAAATCACAGAAGTGTTGTTCGAAGGCTTCCAAAACCAAGACGATGAAGAATTTTTAGACGATTTGCTGAAGCAACTTAGGGATGCGCCAACTAGACCACCACTCGTGCAAGAGGAGAAACCTGTACAGATTGTAGAAACTATAAAAATCAATGAAGAAGAGAGATTAAAAGAAGACCCATTCTATCAATTCAGATAAGGAGAAAAAAGATGCCGAAAATCGCTTCTCAGGAATCCACTGCAACAGCAGCCGTATCAGGAATAAAAAATGTATCTGTTAGTAGTAGTAAAACAAGTTCTTTAAGCAAGAGCACGATCAGCAGTATGAAAACAGGAGTAGAGGTCAGTAACAACCTACTCACCGATATTTCAAATCTAGTTACTTGTGTCAATGAACAGGCAAACAAATTCCCTCAGCTTGCTCAAGCAATCGCAGTCAGAGACAGTCAAACAAGATTCAAGTAAGGAGTCAGTATGGAAAAGGAAGAGTTGCTCGCTGAATATGAGCGTAAAATCAGCAACAATGAACAACGATTGGAGCGTCTGAGTAAAGAAAAACAGCAGTTAAAACAATGTATGTATTATTTAGAGATGGACATGCGAAAAAGCTTTCGAGAAATCCAACAATTCACAGAAGAATTAGTATCCCAAGGAAGCCAAGTTGCTCGTTGGGAGCAAAATGAGAATGAAGGGAAATCAACTTACTTCACGCAGTTGGTAGAAAACCAACAGCACCAACTAGATCAAGAATAATTAAAATGTGTAATCAAACTTGAAGAAGAACGTACGGAACTTCAGAAAGAAAGGAATAAACGATGGGACTAATTTATTCAGCCACAGAGTCTTCTAATTTAATGAGCAATCTGACCACTAATTTATCGCTTGCTCGTACAACGATCACCCAACTACGAACAGGTAGTCAACAAGTTGTTCAAGCGGTTGATGGCAAAAAACTCTCAGGAGCTGCTTATCAAGCTGGGAAAGGGCTGTTTTCTGAGTTGATCATTCCTACGATCAATCGGGTAAACACTGCGGTACAAGGGATTCAGTCAGACTTGAATCTTTACTCTTCCGCACATCAAATGCTTGCCAGTGAAGGATACTTGGATGAAGAGAATTTAAGCGGACAGATTCGTGCCAAAACATTCGCTAAACAATCAATCGATAACCACGCGCAGACGATTAGGCAGATCGCCAATACAAGCATATTACCAGGTATCACAGAAATGCTCAGTGATTTTCATCGAAACTTGATGCGAATGGCGGACAGCCTGCAAGAAGATATCTACAAGTTGCAACGCAAACAACAAAAACTGCATGCCTTTAACTCCCAAACCAGTGGACTGTTCAATAACAGTCTACTGGAATTGAAACTCGCCATGCAAAGCGTATTAGTCTTGAACCAAACAACCATCAAGGCAGACGGTAGTTATGTATTGCCGAAAGGAGTGGATGGTAGTTGGTTTGAGAAGTACAAACCAAACGGACAAGCTTTGTTGGAAGAATCTTCAAATAATGCCTACTTAGAAATGTATGCGGAGATCGAAAAATTGGTCCAACCCTTGAAAGATGGGAAAACCGATGCAGTCAAGCGGTTCGAAATGTTGATCAAAAATTATCCGGATGCATTAGTCAACAAATTGGCATCCAACGATGAATTTTGGATGCTTGCTAATCATCTACCATCAGGTATGAAAAATAAATTATTTAGCGGTCTTGCAAAATACGAAATGTTCGGTAAAGCCGTTGCCCAAGGGAAATGGATTCCTAAAATCGATACGCTAGGCAAAGCCTATCAAAATTTCACTAAATTTACGTCCCCTGTAAAAACCTATGTCAGCGAAGCCTTGAAGAAATCTCAATTTGTGCAAGGAGCTAAAAATTGGGGTGTTGCCAAAGGATTAGGAACGGCAGGCCAAGTAGCTACTTACGCGCAATTAGGCGTCACTTTCGCCGCCAATGCGGTGAATGAATATGGAAAAACAGGAAGTGTTGGCAAAGGAATAATAGGCGGTGGAATAGAGATGGTGAAGAGCATTGGACCGTTAGAGGGAATGACATTAGGTGCAAAGTTAGGAACATTTGTACCATTTATTGGGAATGGTGTTGGTGCTGCTATAGGATTTACTGCAGGCTTAGTAAATAAGGGGATACAACTACTAGCACCAGATGTGTATGATCGTGGTAAAACTTGGGCATATGAAGTATATGATAGGAGTACGGAAAAAATAGGCAAAGCTATTGAGCAAAGTACTAATACAGTGAAATATATGAATAAGGAGATTCAGCAAGTGGGAAAATCAATTGGGAATGCACTTTCTTCGATAAAATTACCAGAAATAAATTTTAATTGGAGATTAATATGAAAAATTTATTCAAGGCATCTTTTGAAGAAAGTTTAAATTTGAAAAATGACAAGCTAATCAATTATATGAAAAATGATGTTGAAAGGTGGGATTTAAAAGAAAGACCTATTTTATTGAAAATATTAGCACTAGCTTTGATAGGCATGCTATATGGCATAGTTTTATTTACAAATAGCATTATTACGAATCACGATAAGAATAGTTTGGTTCCACAAGCTGATATAAACTTTTTACCTTTATCTTTGTTTTGGATACTTTTGGTAATGTATTTAGTTATATGGGTCTATACATTGATTAAACGTTATCGAGCCACTAAATTTTTCTGGGGCTACATTAATGCAGTAAACATTTTTGTTTGGCTAGTAATTGAAACTAACCTTCTTTTCATCACAGCATTTCTAAAGCCTCTAACAGCTATAGGAATGGGAATATTTTTCTCAATAATTTTATTAGTAGGATATATAGTAGTTAGAAGTAAGAAAGCGTCGTTGGAAAATTTGCTTTATGATACAAATAAAAAAGAAAAGGTGGATGAATGGATAGAAAAATCAATAAATTTAGTGGTGAAGTATAGCTCAATAGTCGTTATTATCGGGGTTATTTGGAATTTTATTTTTCCTAGTGGAGATACACCACGCACAGATGTAACTGGTTTTCTAGGATTTTTAGCTATGTGGTTTGTGTTTGATATAGGATTTATTATCGCACAAGCTTACCTGTTCCTTCCGTATCTCTTGCGTGGTTATTATAGACACAAATATTCAGAAGAATACCGCAATCTGGAAGGGAAAACACAATTAGAATGGTACGGAGAGAAATATTTTAACAAACATATCAAAGGAACTGATAAAGAAGAAAAAATATAAGGAGTAGACATTAGAGATGAGAGTAGCTTTAATTGGTGAAGAATATGAAAAAATTATTCAATGCATCATTTGAACAAAGTATTAAGTTGTTGGATGACCAATTAATAATATATATGATTGAGAAAGGAGATCCTAAATCACTTCGGAGTAGACCAATATTAAATACTTTTTTTTCAATAGTAATATTTAGCATTATTTATCTTATATCTAGACTGTTTTATCATCAAGATCCTAATAGTCCAGTGGGAAGAGCTGAAATCAACTTCTTCCCATCTTGGTTAGTGGCTATTTTTTTATTTTTATGGTTACTATGTATCGTTTTCATCAAAAGATTTGTTTATAAGGAAATTAGTCAAGTTGTTTTTCTTCTAAATGTGAATAATCTATTGATAATAATGTTGTTAAGTGCAAACTTATTGTGTATTACATTTTTTCTTAAACCATTGACTCTAATAGGATTGACAGTGTTACTAGGATTAGTATTACTAGTTAGTTGTGTCATTTTTATAAATAAGAAGCGTTCAATTGAGTATGTTTTGTATGGAACAGGTAGAAAGAAAGATATGTTGGCTATGTTAGTAGAGAAAGCAATAAAATATGGCTGGATAGTTGTCATTGTCGTCATGGTATGGAAGATCGTATTTCCGGATAGTGATGAGGTCCGAACAGATTTTGTTGGATTTATCAGTACTTTAGGTCTATGGATAGCTATGAATATCGTTATGATTTTCGGAGAAGCCTATCTATTCTTCCCGTATCTATTACACGGTTATTATAAACACAAATACTCAGAAGAATACCGTAATTTTGAAGGGAAAACACAATTAGAATGGTATGGAGAGAAATATTTTAACAAACATATCAAAGGAACTGATAAGGAGGAAATATATAATGAATGAGGGGAAAAAGTTATTACCATTAGGAAGTGTCGTGTTGCTTGAGGAAGGGTTACAAAAATTAGTCATCGTTGGAAGAGGTGCTGTATATACAGATCAACAGTCGAAAAAAGATACGTTTGCAGACTATATGGCAGTACTTTATCCCTCAGGATTAAATCCTGAGACCACGATTTTTTTTGATCATAAAAATATCGATAAAGTTGTTTTTGAAGGATATAGTGATGAAGAAGAAGTGAGATTTTTAGAGATCTATAGCAAGTGGGAGACTGACGTGAAGCAAGCAACCAGTAAATCAGCCCAATCAATTCCGATTGGATTTGATTGACAGATGAGATATCATGTTATTTAAAAGTTTTTAAAATGCTTTTTCTTTTTTAGGAAAATATAGGAAATAGACAAATTTGTAATTGTCTATTCAAAAAAGCCGAATCAACGGCGTTGCTTGTTGATTCGGCTTTTTGAAGTACGGACTGTGAATAGGGTCGCTATTGCTACATTATTTATACGTTTTTTCTAATTTTCTCAATTCTTCTAGCATCGCTTTTCTGCGTGGGTATTTTTCTTTTAGTTCTTTGATCAGTAATTGAACAGAGATGGTGCTACTTGGAAGGGTGGCCATTTCGGCGATCAACAAAGCCATTTTATGATACCGTAAACGTGTAGTTGTCTCAGCAGCCATCCGCCGTAATTCGTATTCATATTTTTGAAGAAGTGCTTCTGGAAATTGCTTTCTCAAGAAAGAAAAATAGCGACTTGCTTCTTCCAGTCCAGGTGACTTGAGGACATAATCCAACAATAAATCATAACGTCTTTCTTTTGAATAAAACAATCCAACGTCTGTACGATATTTTAATTTTTCAAATAAGTTTTCACGTACTTCTTCCCACTGATCAATCGAATATGTTTTTTTCAATTGATGGATCAAATTCATATCGACGGTCTCTCCCTCTAATAGAAGATGCAAGACTTGTTCCGCATACAGCTCTTTTTCCCCTAGTTTATGATAAAGATTTTTTAATGCATAGCGATGCAAGGTGACCATATCAGAAGAGTGTTGATCTAATACAATACTTTCATTCAAAACAGTGATTGCTTCTTCATATGCTTTCTTTTGCATCAGATAGTCAATATATTGTGAACGTATAGTTGGAGATTGCCAGCTTTCGCGTGCACGTTGATGAATTTGATTGTCTGTATAATTCAAATTTTCCATTTGGCGAATGGATAGCAGTCGTTTGTTTTTATAGTTTAAGTGTCCGTTATTTTCAGATGTTTGATCAAGTTTTTGCTGATCCTGATCAGAGAACTGTTCAGGGAATTCTTCATGTAAAATTTGTTGGATATAAAAACGAGATTGGCTTGCGTTATTTATTTTAGCCGAAAGTTTAGAATATATTCGTTGTTTTTCTTGCTCAGACGCATGTCTAAGTAATTTTTTCCATAGAGAGTACCATTGATGCATGATAAGGCTGATATCATTTTCTACATTATGTACCTTTGCTAAGTCAAAGTGTTCAACTATTCTGTTCATTAATTCGAATGCATGAAGGATCTGTTTTTTTGCGATGGATGTATCAATAAGACTGTTTAAAAATTCAGACAGTTCTTTATTGATGTTTTGAAGTGTACGATCATGAATATTGCTTCCAGAATAATGGGTATGTTTTTCTAAAATAACAATCATTTTATCGTAATCGTCCATATTTTTGATTGCAGTATGTTCTTGGAATCGTTGAGCTAGTTCTTGGTTCTCTTTTAAAATAATTAATAGAAAGTCTTGAATATCTTGTTCATTTGCATAAGAAATCAACTTGACCAGTTCATTTGCTTTTCTCTGCTCTTTTTCTTGTTCATATTTGAATAAGGTAGCCACGACATGAGGACAATGACCTGTGTCTTCGTGGGAGCAACTGCAAGACAGACCATAGAATTGGTTGTCATCTGTTAATTGGATAAGTATGTCATACTCCTTCTTGTTTTCTTCTGTGACTTTTGCGATGATTTTTTCTTGTGTAAACAAACATCCATGAACGCGTTTTTCAATAAACATTTCATAGCCATGATCTAAATCAGATTCCCAAAAATCGTTTTTCCAATCTTTCATAAAATTTCCTCCTTTAGTTATCTTCATAGTTTAATTTTACCGAATAAATAAAAAGAAAACAGCAATTTTTTTCCAGTACGAAGATTATTTAATCTATTATAAAATTAATAATAATATAAAACTGTTATTTTAATTTTTAGATAACTAAAAGTGACTCTGATTTACATCAAACTAAAGAAATTTTTCCACGAGCGGCTGGTTTTCTGGACGTTTCTCTTTTTCTGATAATGCAATCTGTTTAATGAGTCCATCTAAAGTGATTACTGCCATTTCTTCTTCCACTTTTTTTTGTAATCGAGAATAAGTTGCAGCCAAGACTTCTTGGATATTAGCGCCTACCACGCAATTCGGATTTGTTTTTGGATCTACTTGGATCAAATTTGTGTTGCCTTCAATACTTCGATAAATTTCCAATAAATTGATATTTTCGGGAGCTTTCGCAAGTACGGGTGTTGGTTTCCCACTTGTTGTATGGATAAGATCTGCTTTTTTTAATTGACTCATGATTTTTCGAACATTTGTTGGATTCGTTTCAATGCTACTTGCAATCATGTCGCTTGAAAGTAAATCAGTTCCTTGAAATATGTGGATATAAGCTAAGATGTGGATCGCATCGCTTAATTGTAGAGAATATTTCATTAAAATCCATCCTTTCAACTTGATTTCTTGACTTATCTTAGCATACTCTTTATGATAATGGTGTATTTTAAAAATGTACAGCTATATGAACAAAAATAATTAATCAATAGGGAGTGGGAATATGACTTATTTAGTAACAGGAGCAACTGGAGGATTTGGACACTACGCTTTAGAAGAATTAAAGAAGCTGGTTCCATTGGAGGAGATCTATGTCCTTGCTCGTAATGAAGAAAAGGCACAGAAATTAATTGAAGCAGGACTTCAAGTTCGCATCGGCGATTATGCTGATCGCGAGACGATGGTACAGGCGCTACAAGGCATCGATCGTCTATTATTTGTATCAGGTGTACCGGGAAACCGACAAGCTGAACATCAACATGTTGTAGAAGCAGCAAAAGAAACGGGGGTTTCTTTTATTGCCTATACTAGTTTTGCGGATGCAGATCATTCGACTAGTATCCTGGCTCCAGACCATCAATTTACAGAAAAAATCATCAAAGAATCGGGTATTAAACATACCTTTTTACGAAATAACTGGTACTTAGAAAATGAGATGCCATTGATTGGAGTAGCATTGAAAACTGGTCAGTTTGTTTATGCAGCTGGCGAAGGGAAAACCGGTTGGGCGTTAAAGAGAGAGTATGCAGAAGTAGCTGCAAAAGTGTTAGCAGGAATGGATTATCCTGAGTTCTTAGAATTATCTGGAAAACCAATCACTTATCAAACCTTGGCAGAACAAGTTGCTAAAGTAAGTGGGAAACCTTTAGACATCCTTTCGTTGGCTCCAGATGAATTTACAGACAAACTAACAGCCTCGGGATTTTCTCAAGGTGGTGCAGAAATGACGACTGCAATCCAAAATGATATTCGCAATAATCAGTTAGATGTAACTTCTGATGATTTTGCAAAAGTACTAGGACGCGAATTGACTTCGATAGAAGATGGGTTAAGGGAGTTAGGTATCTAAATTAAGGACTAGTTTTTTCTACCAAATTTAATAGGAATGTTACTCTTAGAGCACGCGTATGGGTTTGGAAATAGCAGATGTATTTCTAAACTATGCCGGCAAGCCTCTAAGAGTTTTTTATTTTTTGATTTGAGCCAATAATCATCGACTTCAAAAATAGAAAGTTACAAAATGGCATAAAGACTCCTCTAAATCTTAAGAATTTATATACTGAAAAATGTTGAAATCTATGTATAATTAAAAAGTGTATGATGTTTAAAGAGAGTGTATATTTCTGTTATCATATGCAACACATTAAATTATTTTATTTTTAAGAATAAAGGAGAAGTAATGAAAGCAAAAAATTTATTATTTAGTGCAATTGTTCTGAGTAGTCTTGTGACTACCAACCTTACTGTACTTGCAGAAGAAGTAGGGACAAATAATTCTGTTGAAACCACCGTTTCGACACAAGCAGACGATGTGACAGAACAGCCTACGGAAAATGTGGAACAAACTGAATCTATTACGAATCCTCTGACAAATGGGGAAGAACTAACACACACACATCAAGCGGATTTATCACAATTTGAAAATCCTGGCATAGCAGCATTTTCAGCACGTGCTTCTTCAAATGCGCAACAAGCGTTCATTGATAGCATTGCTGCAAGTGCACAGACCTTAGCAAGCGCGAATGACTTATATGCTTCAGTTATGATCGCTCAAGCGATTGTTGAAAGTGGCTGGGGGAAAAGTACGCTAGCTTCGGCACCTAACTACAATTTATTTGGAATAAAGGGAAGTTATAATGGGCAATCCGTGACAATGCCAACTTCTGAGTTTGTAAATGGGCAATGGATCACTGTAAATGCCGCTTTTCGTAAATATCCTTCGTACGCAGAATCTTTACAGGATAATGTAACTGTTCTTAAAACAACTTCGTTCCAATCGGGTGTGTATTATTACTCAGGTGCTTGGAAAAGTAATACCTCTTCGTATAAAGATGCCACAGCATGGTTAACAGGTCGTTACGCGACAGCACCAAACTATGGTTCAACATTGAATAGTATTATTGAAACCTATAATTTGACACAATATGATACGCCAAACTCTAGTTCTTCACCGATGTATCGCTTATATAATAAAAGTACAGGGCAACATTTGTACACATTAAATGCGGGAGAGAAAAACTATTTATCAACAGTTGGTTGGAAATACGAAGGAATTGCATGGCAAGCACCAAATAGTGGTCAACCGGTGTATCGTCTGTATAATCCAAATAATGGGGATCATCATTATACAATGGCTCAGTCAGAAATCAACTTCCTTACACCACTAGGCTGGAGATATGAAGGGCTAAGTTTTTATTCTGGAGGTTCTAAACCAATTTATCGACTATTTAACCCAAATGAAACTATCGGAACACATCATTACACATTAAGTTCAGTAGAAAGAGATTCTTTGACACCATTAGGTTGGAGATATGAGGGAATCGGTTTTTACGCGAATTAATAAATAAAAAATATCTACTTGGCATTTTTAAATAATGTCAAGTAGATATTTTTTATAAAAGATCAGATCAATCAAACTGATCCAAACGCCAACGTTCAATGATGTTGTTTAATTTTGTTCCATAATTTGGATCAGTTGCATATGTTCCAGTTAAGGCTTGGGTCGCATCTCGATAAGAACGTGTATTAACTTTCCAAGTTCCACGATAGCGAACAGGGTCCCAAGGTACGCCATATTTCAGTTTCACAGCATTGTCGATGAAAGATTCATCGGTACTTTGATAGACACGGAATTTAGAATTGACAGGTATCGTGATCCCGTTGACAACTTCATTGGATACATGCCAAACGTAATCATATTTCCCTTCATCTTCCCCATCTTTGAACTTCATTCCAAAGAAATTGTTCGCATTGCGTGCCAAGAAGCTAGTGCCATAGCCGGTCTCTAGAATTGCTTGAGCAAGCATGACAGAAGTGTATAATCCGTATGCTGGAGCAACTCGATTTGCACTTTGTGTAATAGAATTGACAAATCTTCCTTCTGGTGTTGAAGTGTCAATTTGACCTAATATGGTCAGTTGATTTGCTTGGTAACCCGCTGGTTTTCGATCATTTTCTACAATCGTGACTTCAATTGCTTCGACAGGTAGACTCATTCCAACTGAGCCTGCTTTTTGACCATTTGAAGCCCAACCTAACCAACCGCGTGAACGGACGAATGAACGATAGTAAATATCGTATTTTTCAGATAATTCACCTGTTAGTTGAAAAGAGAAGGCCTGGAGTGCACGACTATGTCCGACCGAACCTGATATTGCTCCATTCTCAACAGGATTTGTCCATCCACTTGATGAAATATGTGAATCATATCTAATTCCACCAGAGTAATCACTTTGTTCTAATTGTGCACGAATTGCTTCAAATTGCCGCCCTTGATTCGCATGATTGATTGAATTACTTAGACCATTGCGATTGACCCAACCAATACCAGACACATGACCATCAAAGAAAACCTTAGGTGGTGCAATTCGAAAGGCACGAGCAGTTTGACCTGGGGGAGCTTGCCCTTTTTCGACTAGTTTTATTTGTAAGCCCTCTGCACGATACGAGTAACCTTGTGTGCCAGCTGATTCTCCATTTTTTGCCCAGTCTAACCAGCCGAAGTGTTGGGAGTGGACACGGTAATAAATATCATAGTGGTGACTGATATCACCGGTCAAATTAATTCGGACAGCTTGTAATGCTAAGCTTTGTCCAACGGTCCCTGAAGTTTGTCCTTCCTGAATCCATGAAGTTTCCCAACCACGATGTGCCAGGTGGGATTGGTAAACGATACCACCCTCATAACTGTTTTCCGTTAATTTTAATTGAAGTGCCTGTAAGCTAAGTCCTTGTCCGACCGTTCCAACTTGTGTCTCGGCTGTTTGTTCTGGTAGCCATCCTCTAGAAGCTACGTGAGCGTTCGCTAAGACAGAAGGGGTTTTTTCAACATAAGATTCACCCGTTGGTGGCCCAATTTGCTCTTTGGGTAGCAGACGTATTTCAATTGCTTCAATACGATAACCGTACCCCAATGTACCAGCACTATTTCCATTTTCTGCCCAAGGTAACCAGCCTAGATTTTGAGCATGGATTCGGTAATAAATATTGTAATGTGTTGCAAGTTCGTCTGTCAGTCGTATCCTGATTCCTTCAATCTGACGACCTTGTCCTTCTGTTCCCGATATCCCTCCATTTGCTACCCAATTTTGCCAACCATGATTTTCAATATAGGAAGTATATTCGATTGATCCAGAAAAGGCAGAAGAGAGATTGACACGTAACGCTTCAATACGTAACCCTTGTCCTTCTGTTCCAGAAATTTCCCCATTCGAAGATTCAGGAAGCCAACCTTGCCCGCGTACATGCGTGGAATAATTTATAGATGCTCTTTGGACGTAAGAATCTCCAAGTTCAGGACCTTGTTGGGAGCGGCTAATTAATTGAATTTCGATGGCTTCGATTCGGAAACCAAAACTGGATGTTCCAGAAGGATTTCCATTTTTTGCCCAAGGTAGCCAACCAAGTTTTTGAACATGAACTCGGTAATAAAGGTTATAATTTTCAGCCAATTCTCCTGTGAGTCGCATATTAATTCCTTCTATTTGAAGACCTTGCCCCTCCGTTCCTGATATTGCTCCATTTGATACCCAGTCTTGCCAGCCAGTTCCTTCAACATAGGAACTATACTCAATCGAACCAGAAAGGGAAGAAGTAAGATTGGCACGTATTGCTTCAATGCGTAGTCCTTGTCCTTCTGTGCCAGACAACTCACCATTTTTTGAGGTGGGCATCCACCCATGTCCACGCACATGTGTTGAGTAACTAATTGAAGTTTCTGTTCTTCTTTCGCTAGGTGAATGATTTGTATCATTGACACTACTATTCGAAGGTATAGTAGGTGTAATATTTTCTGTTTCAGTTGTGTCTGGATCACCTTGTCCCAATTTGTTGAAGTCGTTCTGATCAACATACCCCACCACAACATTGTCATGGGATATTTTATAAAATGAACGGTTATTGATTTGTATTTGTTGATTTATTTCATAAAGTGTTTCAAGATCAGCTTGCATTGCAGATTTTTCAAGCCATGCATCATCTAAAGTGGAATAAATTTTTGCATGATTTTCTGTTAATTTTCCTTTTTCAGAAAGGTTTATTATTTTAGAAGCATGATAAGTTAAATTTTCTGCAAAAATCCAACCGGACTGCGTAGCGCTTTCGACAAAAAAGAATGTTTCCTGATTGGATAATGCGATTTTTCGACTCAAAAGAATGTTTCCAGAGAATACTTTTTCATTAGATTGTTGATTAAATGTATCAGTTAGTGATTGTTGTTGCACACTCCCATATTGATCAGTTAAATCTTCTATTTCTCGAATGGTGGTTTTTTCTGTGACCTGCGGATAATACTCTTGGATCAAAGCAAACAAACTATCTTCATTGATCGCTAAAGTTGGATCAATTGAAAGAATATCTGTGAGATTTTCGAGTGAGAGTTGATAAGTTTTAAACTGTTGTGCAAGATAATAAGCTAAAGTTTGTTTGGTTTGTGAGACATCTCCAGTGTAGACAGCTAACTGGATCGTGGATGAATCAGTAGTTCGGGGGTTAGGGACTTGCACATCTGTGGAATTGATTTCATAGATTGTGTTTCCACCAATGTAGCTGTGTGTTGTTTTTTTGTTTTCCTCATCTTCAATAAATGTTTGTTGCATAGTTTCAGTCGCTGATACGTTGATTCGTTTCGGTTTACTGACACCATCCTTATAGCTTTCTCCTATTAATTGGGGAGTTCCTATTATAGTTGGTGTGTCAGTGCTGGGTGGGGGTATCTCTTCATTTGTGGTTGAAATGGTAGTTGGAGATATTACATTCGTTGTTTTTTCTTCGGTGATTGAACTTGAGGTGGTTTCGGTTTGCTGATTATTGTTTGTTACTGTTTCTGCTAAAGCAATACATGGCGACAATGATGCGTTTAATAACATTATCGATGCAAGCAAAATCCTTACTTTCATCAAATATCCTCCTGGTTATAATCTTTTCTTTATTTGATTGATAAGAAAATGTTATTTTTATTTCGGTGTTACTAATATTATTCTATCGTAAATTTAATTATTTTCCAATATATTTTCTAAATTAAGTCAAGAAATATAGCTCAATGAAAAAAATAAAATAAAAACTTACGAAAAATTTTCATTTATGCTATGCTGTTTTTCATGAAAAGGAGTGATTGAAGTGCCAACAAACAAAAAAGAAGGAATTATTTTTACAACAATGATGTGTTTTCTGATGGTTTTAGGGATGAGTATCTATAATCTATGGTTACATAATGCGTTGCATGTATCAAACTTATTCGTAGGACTTATACCAGGATTTATCGTGGCATTTATCTTAGATGTTTTTATCGTAGGAGTAGTCGCAAAAAAGATTGCTTTCAAACTACCTATAAATAAACAAAATAAAATGCAAATGATCCTTACGATTTCATGTCTCATGGTTTTAGGTATGGTGACATGTATGTCATTATTCGGTATTGTTATTGAACAAGGGATTCCAGAACAATTTCTTTCTGCCTATCTTACAGCTTGGAAAATGAATGTGATCATGGCGTTGCCGTTACAGTTATTATTTGTCGGTCCAGTTTCACGTGCAGTTTTGGCGACGATCCAAAAATAAATAAAGAAGTCTCTATGTTGTCGCTAGCAACTTTCAGTTAGATAAGCTAAAATGCAAGCAAGACATAAATGTGAGGCTTAGATGATGATCGAAGAATATTTTAAAGAGGTAGGTTTGACGATGGTCGAACTACCTGTTGAATGGGTAGATGAACAGTTGATTTATCGGGGATTGATCAAGGAGCTTCCGACGATCAATGCGGAGGCTAATTCAAGGATAAAAATGCAACAACAATTAGCAGAGACCTACCGAATCTATCGTGAACAACTTCTTCTTGAATCAGAAGAGGAAAAAGAAACTACCACAAATCTGACGAGTGAACAATTATTGCGCTATTACGATGGAGAAACATTTGATGGCTTTTCTTTATTTGATCAATTAACGGAAGAATAGTCTATCAAGGGAGAATGTACTAATAGTGTGCACTCTTTAGAAACAAGACGACATCCACGAAATTTATTTTAAAATTTTGTGGATGTCGTCTTATTTTTTTCTTTTAATAAAGAATAATCTGATTTTTACGTAACTTTATTATGAAAGACAACTCGCACATAAAATGTTTCCCGTGAAACATTATTTACGAATTTGTCCATCTCCATAGATGATGTATTTCGTCGTTGTTAACTCATTTAGCCCCATTGGACCTCTAGCATGAAGTTTTTGTGTAGAAATACCGATTTCTGCACCGAAGCCAAATACTGAACCATCCGTGAAGCGAGTGGACGCATTGACGTAAACAGCAGCTGCATCAACTTCATTTAAAAAGCGTTGGCTTGCTGTGTAACTGTCCGTCACGATAGCTTCGGAATGTTGTGTATTGTGACGGTTGATATGTTCAATTGCTTCGTCCAAAGAATCAACGATCTTAACCGCTAAAATATAATCCAAATATTCTGTATCCCAATCGGTTTCGTCTGCTAAGGTTGCGGTCTCTAAATAATCTAACGCGTGAGCATCTGCATGTAGAGAGACACCATGTTCAACCAGTGCTTGCTCAATAGATGGCAAGAAGAAAGGTGCGATCTCTGAATGGATCAGCAAAGTCTCGGCAGCGTTACAGACAGAAGGGCGAGATGTTTTGGCGTTCACAATGATATCCACGGCCATGGCTAATTGTGCTTCTTTATCGATATAGATATGGTTGTTGCCGGTACCCGTTTCAATGATTGGTACAGTGGCTTGCTCTTTCACACGTTTGATCAACGAAGCACCACCTCGAGGAATCAATACGTCTAAATAATCCGTTAATCGCATCAATTCCGCAGCCGTCTCATGAGAGGTATCATCCACGAATTGGATCGCGTAAGGCGAAACTTCAGCATTTCCCAATGTTTCTTGAAGTAATTCAACCAACAGTTGATTGGAATGGAAGGCTTCTTTTCCACCACGTAAAATCACTGCATTTCCTGATTTAAATGCGAGACTTGCCGCATCAGTTGTCACATTCGGACGTGATTCGTAGATCATGCCGATGACACCTAGAGGGACACGTTTCTTGCCAATCAATAAACCATCTTCGTTTTGCCACATGTGATCGACTTTTCCGATTGGGTCGTCTAGTTGCGCCACTTTAATGATTTCTTCCGCCATTGTATGGATGCGTTCTGGTGTTAGCCGTAAACGATCTTGCATTGTTTCGCTAATATTATTTTCTGTCGCTTGATCTAAGTCTTTTTGATTGGCTTCAAGAATGGCTAGTTGATTTCTCTTGATTGTTTGTGCCATTTGCAACAATAAGTCATTTTTTTGTTTAGTCGGCATCAAAGCAAGTTCTCGCGCGCCTTTTTTTGCTTGTATCCCAAGTTGGTTAAGATCAGTCATTATAAAACCTCCTTAAATAATGTGCCGATTTCTTTTCCAGCTAAAATATCAAAAATGATTGCTGGATTTTTTCCGTTTGCTAAGATCATCGGACGATTTGCTTCAAAGATCCTTAAAGCTGCTTTTAGTTTGCTTGCCATCCCACCAGTTCCGTAGGCACTACCAGCACCACCTGCTTGGGCCATCAGTTCATCGTCGATCGCGGTAACTGTTTGATACATTTCAGCGTCAGGATTGATGGTTGGATTATCCGAATAAAAACCGTCGATATCTGAAAGAATGATGAGTAGATCAGCGGCAATCAGTTTGGTAACGATCGCAGATAACTGATCATTGTCGCCAAATTTGGTGGAGTGATCTAATTCATCCACTGCGACGGTGTCATTTTCATTGACGATCGGAATGGTTCCCATTGCTAGTAGCTGTTCTAACGTATTGACAACATTTTTTCGGCTTTCAGGGTAATCGATAACATCTCGCGTCACTAAGATTTGTGCCGTTTGTTGACCATAGGCACTGAACCGTTGATTATAGATATTCATCAATTCAGCTTGTCCAATTGCTGCAATCGCTTGTTGTGCGGGGATCGTATTAGGACGCTTTGCTAGATTCATCTTGTGCATCCCAACACCTACTGCACCGGAAGAGACTAAGACGATTTCTTTGCCTTGATTACGAAGGTCAGAGAGAACAAAAGCGAGTTGATCGATCGCACCCAAATTGATGTTGCCATTTGGATAGATCAACGTACTTGTTCCTACTTTTATAATGATTCGTTTTGCTTCTATTATTTCTTTTCGCATGGTGCACCTCAACTAATCTTTTTTACACAGAAATGATTTTGCTCTATTCTACTTGTTTTCAATCATAAAGTCATGTTTTAATAAACTTTTTTTCAAAAAATCAATAAATTTGTTTCTTAAATAGAGAAAGGAATTTCATGAAGAATTCGTTAACTTTGGGTATTCAGTCGCTTGGTATGTTAAAATAGAACTAGTTTACTCTGGGAGGGATTCGGTGAATAAAAGAGGTTTTGAAGTAATTACACGTTATCAGGATCAACAGATCCAATTGCCGCAAAGAGCGACTCATCACGCTGCCGGTTATGATTTTGAAGCAGCAGAAGATGTGGTGATTCCAAGTGTTTGGAAAGCCGGGTTCAAGCAAGGACTAACAGCTGTATCAGATGCGCTGATCTCTGAAATGTCAGCAGAGGAAAAGAAAATCAAACCCGTTTTAGTGCCTACAGGAATCAAAGCGTATATGGGTGAGGATGAATTCTTACAATTAGCCAATCGTTCGAGCAATCCATTAAAACGTTTTTTGATTTTGACGAATGGTGTCGGCGTGATCGACAGTGACTATTATAATAACGAAGCAAATGAAGGGCATATCATGTTCCAATTCACGAATTTTGGTTTCAAAGATGTAGTGATCAAAAAAGGGGAAAGAATTGGGCAAGGAATCTTCCTACCGTTCTTAAAAGCGGACCAAGATCAAACCGCTAATGCTCGTCAAGGTGGATTTGGTTCATCCAACCAATAAGCAAAGTAGATTTAAGTTATCTTTAACTCAAGAAAAGTAAAATGAAAGACAGGTGGTACACCGAAATGGCCAAAAAAGCAAAAGTTCAATTTGTTTGTCAAAATTGTGGCTATGTGTCGCCTAAATTTTTAGGACGTTGCCCAAATTGTGGTAAATGGAATACCATGGTTGAAGAAATCGAACAAGATACAACGGACCGCAGAGTACGAACGAGTTTGACCGGAGAAAAAGCCAAGCCAACAAAAATTGCTGAGGTGGTTCCTAAGAAAGAACCACGAGTAAAGACGAAGCTAGAAGAATTGAACCGTGTTTTAGGCGGTGGTGTGGTCCCTGGCTCGATGGTTTTGATCGGTGGCGACCCTGGTATCGGAAAATCCACCTTACTCTTGCAAGTATCACAGCAACTGGCTGCTATTGGTGGAAAAGTCCTTTACGTATCGGGAGAAGAGAGTGCGGACCAAATCAAGTTGCGTGCAGAACGATTAGGTTCGATCGACACAGAGTTTTACTTGTATGCAGAGACAGATATGAATGAAATCAGTCGAGCCATCGAACAAATTTCACCTGATTATGTCATCATCGATTCGATCCAAACAATGACTCAACCTGATATTACGAGTGTCGCTGGTAGTGTTAGTCAAGTGCGAGAAACCACAGCTGAGCTATTGAAAATCGCAAAAACAAACGGTATTGCTATCTTTATAGTAGGTCATGTCACGAAAGAAGGCTCGATTGCAGGTCCGCGCATGTTAGAGCACATGGTTGATACGGTCTTGTATTTTGAAGGTGAGCAACATCATAGTTTTCGCATTTTGCGTGCCGTCAAAAATCGTTTTGGTTCCACCAATGAGATCGGTATTTTTGAGATGCACACCCATGGCCTTGAAGAAGTAGCCAATCCTTCACAGATTTTCTTAGAAGAACGATTGGATGGGGCGACAGGTTCAGCGATCGTTGTCGCCATGGAAGGTACACGTCCGATCTTGGTTGAGATCCAAGCCTTAGTCACGCCTACGATGTTCGGAAATGCCAAACGAACAACGACTGGTTTAGACTTTAATCGGGTGTCATTGATCATGGCAGTCTTAGAAAAACGGGCAGGATTATTGTTGCAAAATCAAGATGCTTACTTAAAAGCAGCTGGTGGGGTAAAATTAAATGAACCTGCAATCGACTTAGCGATTGCAGTCAGTATTGCGTCTAGTTACAAAGAAAAAGGAACGCAACCAACGGAGTGTTTTATTGGAGAAATCGGTCTGACTGGTGAAATCAGAAGAGTCAACCAAATTGAACAACGAGTCAAAGAAGTACAAAAATTAGGTTTTACAAAAGTATATTTACCTAAAAATAATTTAGGTGGTTGGAATATTCCAGAGGGTATCGAAGTCGTAGGTGTTGCTACACTTGATGAAACTCTTAGACGAGTATTTCGCTAAAATCAAAATGAAATGGAGGAAACAGGATGCAAAAACGTGTCATCACCTTACTGATGATCATCGTTGGTGCCAGCTTAGGGATTTCTTTTTTACCTACAGCTTGGCAGGCGGTCGGTCAACAGACGAATGGATGGCTGAATAACACCTTTACCAATAGCTTGTTAGGTGCACTTATTTTCTTTCTATTATCTTTGCTATTGGCAAAACATATAACAGCAGTCATCAAGCAAATTGAAGAAAAATTAAGTGAAGTCAGCTTGACGTATCTCTTATTTGGCGCAATCGGTGCAATTATTGGCCTAACGTTGGGGGTTGTGATCTCAACGCCGCTTTACAATATTGAAATACCTTTTGTGAACAGTGTTTTACCCATCTTATTGATGGTGATCCTTGGCTATTTGGGCTTGCGAATGGGAACGACCCGCATCGAAGAATGGAAGAAAATATTTGGACCTAGAAGTAAAAAGGTGGAGCAAGAAACACCTAGTCAGGTGGAAAGTCAGTTATTAGAACGTAAATTAGATGATCATTTTCATAAATATAAAATTTTAGACACAAGCGTCATTATTGATGGACGTATTTACGATATTACAAAAACAGGATTTCTAGAAGGAACCTTGATGATCCCAAATTTCGTCCTGTATGAATTACAATATATCGCTGATTCTGGCGATAGCCTGAAGCGGGTACGTGGACGTCGCGGACTAGATATTTTGAATGCGTTACAAAAAGAAGAAGGTATTTCAGTTGAGATGTATGATGGTGATTTTGAAGACATCAGTGAAGTAGATAGTAAGCTGATCAAATTGGCAAAACTATTGGATGGTGTCATCGTGACCAATGATTATAATCTTAACAAAGTCTCTGAATTTCAAAATGTACCTGTTCTCAATATCAATGCACTTGCTAACGCAGTGAAACCAGTCGTTATCCCTGGTGAGAATATGAATGTACTAGTGGTCAAAGCAGGCACAGAACGTCAACAAGGAGTGGCTTATCTAGATGACGGTACAATGGTGGTTGTGGAAGATGGGCAACATTACATGAATGAACGGATCGAAGTCGTGGTAACGAGTGCACTACAAACAGCTGCTGGACGAATGATCTTTGCAAAACCTGCTCATGCGGGTAGAGGAATCGACAATAAGCGTGAAAATGAGAAAAAAGCGAAATAAAAACGCAATATGGTAAATATGAGGCAATTAGACATCGTCAGATTTTTTAGAGAGATGGTTTTTGTTTCCTCAGTTTAGGTGGAGTAGGCGAGGATTGAAAAGTAGGCCAAACTATTTTTTCGATTCCCGCCTTCTTACGTAGATTTGAATGACTTTTTCATAATCTCTTTACTATTTAACGTATAAAAGGTAAAATTTGTGCTGAGTAGCTTTAAATTTCAACATTTATCGCTAAAGGAGATCCAACCCAAAACAATCTGATAAGATATTGTATTGTCAGTTGTTTTTGGCGTCTCAAAGTCTAGTTTGAAAGAAGAGGAAGAAAATGACGAAAGTACGCGTACGTTATGCACCAAGTCCAACAGGGCATTTGCATATTGGGAATGCACGAACTGCATTATTCAATTATTTATTTGCCCGTCACAATGATGGAGATTTCATTATCCGCATTGAGGACACTGACCAAAAACGAAATATTGAAGATGGCGAAAAAAGCCAATTAGAGAATCTTGCATGGTTAGGGATGGAATGGGATGAATCACCTGAAAATCCAGGTGAATACGGTCCTTACCGTCAATCTGAAAGAAAAGAAATCTACCAACCATGGATCGATCAGTTATTAGCAAGCAATCGTGCTTACAAATGCTATTGTTCAGAAGAAGAATTAGAAGCAGAACGTGAAGCGCAACGTGCGCGTGGCGAAATGCCTCACTACGCTGGGACTTGTGCGAACTTGTCACCTGAAGAACAAGCGAAAAAAGAAGCAGAAGGTATTGTACCAGTGATTCGTTTCCGTGTGCCGCGCAATACAGAATATGCGTTTACCGACATGGTCAAAGGAGATATCACCTTTGAATCAGACAATATCGGTGGGGATTATGTCATCCAAAAACGCGATGGTATGCCAACCTATAACTTTGCGGTAGCTGTTGACGATCACTTAATGAAGATCACTCACGTATTACGTGGGGATGATCATATTGCGAATACACCAAAACAATTAATGATCTATGAAGCATTTGGTTGGACTGCGCCAACATTTGGGCATATGACCTTGATCATCAATTCTGAAACGGGCAAAAAATTAAGTAAACGTGATGAATCGATTTTACAATTTATCGAACAATACCGTGAATTAGGCTACTTACCAGAAGCGATGTTCAATTTTATTGCTTTACTAGGCTGGTCGCCTGTCGGTGAAGATGAATTGTTCAGTCAAGAAGAATTGATCAAAATGTTTGATCCACAGCGCTTGAGCAAATCACCAGCAGCATTTGACGCAAAAAAATTACAATGGGTGAACAACCATTACATCAAAGAAATGGATCTAGATGCATTGACAGAAATGTGTTTACCTTATTTGATCGCTGATGGTCGTGTGCAAGAAAATCCAGAGGCACAAACAATCGAATGGGTGAAAAAAATTGTTCGTCTGTACCAACCACAAATGAGTTATGCAGCGGAAATCGTTGAAGTATCAACATTATTCTTTAACGAACATCCTGTATTAGATGAAGCAGCCAAAGAAGTATTAGCGGGTGAAACGGTTCCGACTGTGTTGAAAGCTTTCAAAGAACAACTTACTCAAATGGAAGTGGTAGATGCACCAACAGTCAAAGCAGCAATCAAAGCAGTACAAAAAGAAACAGGGGTAAAAGGAAAGAACCTGTTTATGCCGATCCGTGTCGCTGTTTCAGGACAAATGCATGGACCTGAATTACCAGAAACAATCGAATTGTTAGGAAAAGAAAAATCTTTAGCACATTTAAACCAAGTATTGAACTAAACACGATGAACAGAAAGAAGTAAAAAAAGAATGGTTTCAAGAGAGTCAACGGGTGGTGTAAGTTGTCAATTGTTCTTTTTTGAAATGCCTCTGGGAGTGGTCTTTGCGAAGAGGGGGTTGATCAATCTCAATCCTTGAAAGTAGCGAAGAACGAATAGCAGACGTTACCTGTTAGAGATAATCATTTGATTATGAAAAAAAGTGGAACCACGCCTCATAGCGTCTTTTAATAAGGAAACTTATTAAAAGACGTTTTTTAGTTGTCTTTCGTTGTTCTTACATACAGTCGAAAAAGGAAAGGAGAGGAAGTCGATGGAATGGTTCAAACGAGCTGTCATTGCCGTAAAGAAAAATGATCCAGCAGCGCGTACCACAGCAGAGGTCATTTTGACCTATCCTGGGCTACATGCATTATTTTGGCATCGTTTCTCCCATTATTTATATCGCCATCGTCTCTATTTGATTGCCAAAATGAATGCCCAATTTTGGCGATTTATTACGGGAATAGAGATACATCCAGGAGCGACGATTGGAACGGGTGTATTTATCGATCACGGTATGGGAATCGTTATTGGAGAAACAGCAGAAATCGAAGATGATGTCGTCTTGTTTCATGGTGTCACTTTAGGGGGGACTGGAAAAGAAACGGGGAAAAGACATCCAACCGTCAAAAAAGGCGCAATGTTGTCAGCCAATGCCCAAATCTTAGGACCGATCACCATAGGAAAAGATGCGAAAATCGGTGCAGGCGCAGTCGTCTTAAAAGATATACCTGATGGGGCAACAGCAGTAGGGATACCAGCAAAAGTTGTCCGAATCAATGGAGAGAAAGTAGGGGATGAGAATGATAAAAATCTATAATACGCTATCAAGAGAAAAAGAGACTTTTGTTCCTTTAAAAGAAGGACAAGTTTCAATGTATGTTTGCGGACCAACTGTCTATAATTATATCCACATTGGAAATGCCCGAAGTACGATTGCATTTGACACGATTCGACGCTATTTGGAATACCGTGGATATCAAGTGAACTACGTATCGAATTTTACAGATGTGGATGATAAAATCATCAAGGCTGCCAATGAGCTTGGGATCACGGCGCCTGAAGTTGCTGATCGTTTTATCAAAGCTTTTGAAGAAGATACGAAAGCCTTGAATGTGCAGCCAGCAACGAGCCATCCAAGAGTAATGGATCACATGGAAGATATTCGTGTGTTCATCCAAATATTGATCGCCAAAGGTTTTGCTTATGAATCGAATGGCGATGTTTATTATCGTACGCGTAAATTTACTGATTATGGTCAATTGAGTGATCAATCAATAGACGAGTTAGAGATTGGTGCAAGTCAACGTACTGGCGCAGAACAGCAACAAAAAGAAGATCCTTTAGACTTTGCCTTGTGGAAAAAAGCAAAACCAGGCGAAATTTCATGGGAATCGCCATGGGGCGAAGGTCGTCCAGGGTGGCATATCGAATGTTCCGTGATGGCAACGAAACATTTAGGTGAGACAATCGATATCCATGGTGGTGGACAAGACTTGGAGTTCCCTCATCATGAGAACGAAATTGCCCAAAGTGAAGCGAAAACAGGTAAAAAATTTGCGAACTATTGGATGCACAATGGCTATGTGACGATTGGTGAAGACGATCAAAAAATGAGTAAGTCTTTAGGGAACTTTATCACTGTCCACGAAATGATCCAAGAGGTAGACCCACAAGTGTTACGCTTCTTTATGGCAACCACACAATATCGTCGACCGATTCGCTATAGTGAAGCAACGATGAAAGAAGCAGCGACAAACTTACAGCGATTGAAAAATACGTTTGATAATCTAAACTTCCGTTTTGAAAATGCGGTAGCAGCCCAGTCGGAAGATGAGAGACAGGTAACAGAACTGGAACAATTAGAGACACGATTCATCAAAGAAATGGACGATGATTTCAATGCGGCTAACGGCATCACAGTTGTCTATGAATTAGCAAAATGGATCAATACGTATTTGGAACAACCGACTGTCTCCAAAACGATCCTATCCAAAAGTGAGGCACTATTTACCCAATGGTTGTCGATCTTTGGTATCTTATTTACGACAGCAGAAATGTTGGATGAAGAAATCGAGCAACTGATCGAAGAACGAACACAAGCCAGAAAAAACCGAGATTTCGCTCGTAGTGATGAAATTCGGGACCAATTAAAAGAAAAAGGTATCTTGTTAGATGACACTCCACAAGGTACTCGTTGGAGAAGAGAAGCATGAGAGATCATACACAACTAAATGGTTTAGCACTTGCTTATGTTGGAGATGCTATCTACGAAATCTATATTCGAGATTACTTGATTGAAAAAGGTGAAACAAAGCCGAATAAACTGCACCGAGCAGCGACACACTATGTTTCGGCAAAGGCACAAGCTTTTTTGATCCAACAAATGTTGCAAGAAAACCTGTTAACAGAAAATGAAGAACTTTACTATCGCAGGGGTAGAAATGCCAAAAGCCATACGAGTGCAAAAAATGCGGATATTACCACTTATCGCGTTGCAACAGGGTTTGAAGCCTTGATGGGCTACTTACATCTAACAAAACAAACCGAACGTATGGAAGAATTGATCAATTGGTGTATTGAGAAAGTAGGTGAAACCCATGAGGAAAGAAAATAAAGAACGTAATTATCAAAAACGAAACAAAAAAGATTCTCAACGTTTTACAAAAGGCAATGAGAAACGTAGTGCCAAGAAGGAAACAGTTTATGTTGGTCAAGAGGACACAACGAGTGAAGACAATTTTGTATTTGGTCATCATGCGACAGTCGAAGCTTTGCAACAAGGTCGTGGAAATAAATTGTTCCTCCAAGAAGATTCACGGGGCGACAAGGTTGAAGAGTTGAAAAATATTGCTCGAGAACAATCGGTGCCGGTCAAGTGGGTGCCTAAGCAGAAATTAGACCTACTGAGTGATCGTGGTGTTCATCAAGGGGTGGTATTGGCCATCACGCCTTATGAATATCTGACGTTGGATCAACTATTGGAACAGGCGAAGAGCAAAACGGAAACACCCTTTTTCTTGATCTTGGACAGTATCGAAGATCCTCACAATTTTGGTTCGATTTTACGAACGGCAGATGCCAGTGGGGTGGATGGTGTTATCATTCCTAAACATCGCGCAGTCGGAATCACGCCAATCGTGACGAAAACATCGACAGGCGCCGTTGAATACGTGCCAGTGGCTCGTGTGACAAACTTAGTTCAAACTGTCCAGCAGCTAAAAGAGCAACAATTTTGGGTATTCGGAACGGATATGGAAGGAACGAATTTCCAATCATGGAATGCAAAAGGATCGATAGCGTTAGTGATCGGTAACGAAGGTCGTGGCATGAGTGCAGGCTTGAAGAAAGAAATGGATGAGTTGTTAACGATCCCTATGGTCGGTCATGTTCAAAGCTTGAACGCGAGTGTTGCGGCTGGGCTACTGATGTATCAGGCTTTTTCTCAGCGTCAGGGGGGATAAGGCATGAAGAAGCAGCTGTTGATCGTCGATGGCTATAATATGATCGGTTCTTGGCCGGAATTAGTGGCACTGAAAAAGCAAGATAAAATGGCGGATGCCAGAGAAGCCTTGTTGCATCGTTTATCGAATTATGCAAAATATGAAGGCCTAGAAGTAATCGTTGTCTTTGATGCACAATTAGTGCCGGGTATCCAACAAAATTATCGAAAATACCAATTAGAAGTTGTTTTCACAAAAGAGGATGAAACGGCAGATACGTATATCGAGCGGATCGCTGGAGAGTTGAATACTCGTTTGACGCAAGTGACTGTCGCAACGAGTGACTTAGCGGAACAATGGGTGATTTTTTCACAAGGTGCCTTACGAACTTCCGCGTACGAATTATATAAAACAATCAAAAAAACAGAAAAAAATATTACCCAAGATAATATAAATATGCGTTTTATTGATTTTCGACGAAATTCTCCGTGGAATGAAGAACAATTAGAAAAATTGTCCCAAAAATTGGACGATTTAATGAGAAAAGAAAAATAACAGCCAGATACGATTAGTTATTCAATGAATTGATGGTAAGATTCCTCCATAATCGAAAGTTATGGAGGAATTATTTTATGTCCGAGGAGTTATTGTGCGCCGCCCGTAATGGAGATGAAGAAGCATTTTCTATGCTGTATCAAAAATATTTCCCGTTATTATTACGGTTGAAAAATATTTATTATCTAAGGAATTATGTAAGTGAAGATTGGGAACAAGAAGCAAGGATTGCTCTATATCAAGCACTTAAAACGTACGAAAATAATAAAGGTGTCAGTTTTGGGAGTTATTACAAAAGTATTATCAGTAACCAAATCTACTCTTTATTGCGTAAGCAAAACGCGCTAAAACGTCGAGACCAAAAAAATGAAATTTCTATTGAACAAAAAATAGCGACAGAAGGACCAGATTTTTTAGCCGAGATCACCATCCAAGAACCTGTTGCGATGCAACAATTACTATTAAAAGAAGCTTTCGAGGACTGTGATATCAAATTCTCATCAAAAGAGGCAAAAATCTTTCAACATTACATGCAAGGCAATGATTTTAGCGAGATGGAGAGAGAATTATCAATGGATCTGAAGCAAATAAAAAGCGCTTACGGTCGAGTGAAATATAAGATAAAAAAACATCTGAAAGATTATAATGAGTGATTTTTTATAGCATTACTAATGTTTTTCTTACTTATTTCTATTGCATTTCTTTTTTTGATATGGTAAACTTGAAAAATTTTACTATATATGGTATGATAGTAATTGAGGTGAATTGTATGCCACTAACTTTAGCTACAATCAAAAAAGATTTAGAAGGTCGTATCGGCAGCCAAATCATGTTGGTTGCACAGACCGGAAGAAAGCGTCAAACGGAACGCCGAGGCGTTTTAACAGAAACCTATCCTTCAGTATTTGTCGTAGACTTAGATCCTGAAGAAAATTCATTTGAACGAGTATCTTACAGTTATTCAGATGTACTTACTCGAACAGTTGAGATCGAATTTTTAACTGAAGCAGTTTAAAAAGCAAGCGGACCTAGATTATATATGAGGTTCGTTTGCTTTTTTGTATCTAACTCGTTATGCTATTAGCAAGAAAGAACGGAGGTCCTGATGATGAAGCATTATGTAAAAAAATTTGCAGAACTAACAACAGCAGAATTTTATGCAATCGTGAAAGAGCGAATCGCCGTATTTGTTGTTGAACAAAATTGTCCTTACCAAGAAGTCGATGAGATCGATGAAATCGCATGGCATACTTATTTTAAAGATGAAGATGGTACGATTTTGGCATATACACGTATTTATGCAGAAGAAGACACAGTTCATTTTGGACGAGTCTTGGTCAATCAGGCGCATCGCAAGTCAGGGTTAGGACAAAAAATCGTGGCACAAACATTAGCGGCGATCGAAGCCAATGCACCTGGACGTCCGATCGTGATCGGGGCACAAGAATATCTACAATCATTTTATGAATCCTTTGGTTTTCAGGCAATCTCAGAAGTATATTTAGAAGATGGAATCCCCCACTTAGACATGAGAAAACAAGCATAAAAAAAACAGAAGGATTTCCTTCTGTTTTTTTTATCTCACGCTTTAGGATCCGTGCTCTCAGAAGTTGCTTGGGCAGTGGGGCGTGCATTATTTTCAGCTGTTTGTTGTGCCAATAGATCGCGAATATCACTAAGATAATCTTCCGCAGTGGGTTTGTCTTCCACCACTTCTTCTTCTTTTGGACGTAAGTTTTTCGCATGATTGGCTGCTTTGACCACTAGGAATAGAACAAAACCAGTAATGACAAATGTAATAATTGCACTAATAACATTCCCAAAAGAAAAGGTGACCCCTTTCGCAGGTGACCAATCAAGAACAGACAATGCACCATCCAAATCAGAGGTACCTGTGATCATTGCAACGACCCAACCAATTAAGGGAGTAATCAGACCTTGAACGATTTGATTCACAATGCCCGTAAAAGCACTACCGATCACTACACCGACAGCTAGATCTAGCACATCGCCTCGCATGATAAATTCTTTAAATTCTTTGATCATTGTTTTTCTCCTTTCTTGTTAATCCTAGTATATCGAAGAATAAAAAAATGTAAAAACAACACGCTTAATAATATCCCCACACGTTCGTTCAATCACTTGTATGCTATACTAGAAAGTGACTTTTAAAAAAATTGGACAAAAAAAAAGAACTTTTATGTCGTTGAAACAACAACGATCATCGCTAAGAGATCCAAGGATCATGACAAAAAGGAGTAGTTATTTATGGCCTATCAATTGACAGAAGGTGTCAACCTTCATGTGCTACCAACCAAACAATTTAAAACGATCCGTATTTTTGTACGGTTCACCACAGCCTTAGAAAAAGACATCGTCACCAAACGTTCATTACTGAGTAGTTTATTAGAGACGAATAGCTTGAACTATCCGGATCAGACACAATTAAGTGCAAAATTAGCTGATTTGTATGGAGCTGGTTTCGGTTTTTCTGTTCGGAAAAAAGGCAATCTACATTGGATGAATGCGGGAATCAGTTTCGTCAATGGTGCGTATGTCAATGACAGCACGATTTTGACGAATGCCGTTTCCTTTTTAAAAGAGGTATTATTCTTCCCTAACATCAAAAATCAAACATTTGATCAAGCAACATTTGATTTAGAGAAAAATAACTTAAAGCAATATTTGGAAAGCTTAAATGAAGATAAGCAAACAATGGCTTCATTAGCATTACAAGAATTATATTTTGAACAGTCAGATGCACAAAAAATCCCAAGTATGGGGTCCGTTGAAGAACTCGAAAATATCACATCAAGTGCCTTAGCAGAATATTATGCACGTATGATCAAAGAAGACCAAGTGGATATTTTTGTAGTGGGTGATATCGAAGAAACAATGGCAATCGAAGTGTTAAAAGAGCTTCCTTTCACTGAGCGAAAAGTGGTACGACCAGAAATCTTTTATCAACAAACACAAAACAACGTGATCAAGGAACGACAAATCCAAGAACCAGTGGTGCAAGCCAAACTGAACCTAGCCTATCAAACCAATGTTTATTACGATCAGCCAGAACGTTTTTCATTGATGGTCTTTAATGGCTTATTCGGAGGCTTCCCTCACTCCAAACTTTTCATGAATGTACGTGAAAAAGAAAGCCTAGCTTATTATGCGTCTAGCAACGTTGATACTTTTCGTGGGTTATTGACTGTACAAACAGGCATTGAGACCAAAAATCGTAATCAAGTCTTGCACTTGATCCATCAACAACTGGCAAGTTTACAAAATGGCGAAGTCACTAAATTGGAGCTTGAACAAACCAAGGCAATGTTACGTAATCACTATTTGTTGTCTTTGGATTCGCCACAAGCTGCAATCGAATCCGCTTATTTAGCACACTGGCTTCCTGATACTGAACTATCGGACGAGGAATGGCTGGCTCGCATGGAACGTGTAACGATCGAAGATATTCAAGAAGTGGCAAACCAAATCGAATTACAAGCAATTTTCTTTTTAGCTGGAGGTGAAGAGAATGCATAAAGCAGAGTACAGTCAAATCAATGAAACACTGTATCACGAAGTCTTACCGAATGGTTTGACGGTTTACTTGTTACCAAAAAACGATTATCACAAAACATACGGTTTATTCAGTACGAACTATGGGTCGATCGACAATGAATTTATTCCCTATGATGCAACGGAAAAAGTGAAAGTTCCTGATGGGATCGCGCATTTCTTGGAACATAAGTTATTTGAAAAAGAAGAAGGCGATGTGTTCCAGTTGTTCGGTCAACAAGGAGCATCAGCGAATGCGTTCACGAGCTTTACAAAAACCAGCTATTTGTTTTCAACGACAGATCAGGTAGAAAAGAATCTTTTGACCTTACTTGATTTTGTTCAAGCACCTTATTTTACTGAAGAAACAGTCAACAAAGAAAAAGGGATCATTGGTCAAGAAATCCAGATGTATGAAGACGATCCGAATTGGCGGTTATTCTTTGGTATCTTAAACAATCTATACCCCAATCATCCATTACACATCGATATTGCAGGAACGGTGGAAAGTATTGCTGACATCACAGCAGAGGATCTATATACTTGCTATCGCACCTTTTATCAACCAAGCAATATGGTGTTATTTGTAGTTGGTAATTTGGAACCAGAACAGTTGATGGAGCAAATTCGCCACAATCAAGCTACCAAAGAATTTCCACCCGCTCAAAAAATCGAACGATTCTTTCCCGAAAATCAAGCAGATGTTCTGCCGATAAGTACCTTAGAAGCAGCGATCACACGAGAAAAATTTGTGTTAGGGATCAAAGGAATCGATGTGTTACCTGAAAATGGGAGAGAATTGCTCAGATATAAAACAGCGATTCGTTTGTTACTACAATTACTTTTAGGCCCAACTGCACAAAACTATTTAGCCCTTTACAACGAAGGAATTATTGATGATAGTTTTGGCTTTGAGTTTAGTTTAGATCGTGAATTTCATTTTGCTGACTTCAGTGGCGATTCGGACCAACCAAAACTAGCAGTAAAAAAAATAAAAGAGATTCTATTGAACTTTGAACATGACGAAGGAATCACAGAAGAAAACTTGAACTTATTGAAAAAGAAAATGTTAGGGCAGTATTTCCAATCATTGAACTCCATCGAATACATCGCCAATCAATTTACACAAAGTCTATTTGGTGACCAAACATTGTTTGATTTGCCAGAAATCATTGAATCAATCCAGATGACGGATCTTCTTCAAGTAGGACGCTCTTTTATCAATGCTGATGTGTTTAGTGAATTTTATATGCAGCCAAAAAAGTGAAACAGTAAAAAAACTCTGAATTTATTGGACATACTCGCTGTTTCGTCATGCTTTTTGTAAGAATAAAAGAAAGTTTTAAATTTCACTTTAAAACAGATGAAATGTTGTCCAAAGTAAGTTCGCTTTGTGGTATTCTTAAGTAGATTGAGTGCAAGATTGATCAATATAGAGGGAACACTATACATTGAGCATGAATAAAGCAAAAATTCAATGAGAAGCAGTCAGAAAAAATGGTCGATCCTCAGTAGAGAAAGCACCTTCTGACTAGAATACACAGACTGGAGAAGATGAACGAGTGGCTTTTGAAACCATCGGGGAAAAATTACGGCAAGCCCGTTTAAACAAAAAAATATCATTAGATGAATTACAACAAATGACGAAGATCCAAAAACGTTACTTGGAATCGATCGATCAAAACGAATTTGATCAATTGCCAGGTAAATTTTATGTTCGTGCATTTATTCGTCAATATGCAGAAGCTGTTGGTGAAGATGGTGATTATTTAGTGGATGTTTTTGATGGGAAAAAATCTTTCGCAGATGAGACCATCAAAAAACGACCAGAACCAGAAACAGTGAGTGGTTCAAGAAAAGCCATGCACGAAGAAGAAAAGAATCTAACAAAATTCTGGACAAGTCTGCCAGTGATTTTATTAGGATTAGTCGCTGTAGCAATTATCACAGTAGTGGCATATATGTCATGGCAAGACCGTCAATCGGAGCCGATCATTGGTGGAACAGCTTCAACGGTATCTGTCGATGGTTCGATCACGGAAGAAGAACCGGAGTCAAGTGAATCAACGGTTGAATCGACCGTGGAATCGACAACAAAATCAACAGAAGAAGAGAAAAAAATGATCATCACACCGGGACAAGACACAGGAAGTGCGCTTTCAATCGAGGTAAAAGATGCGAAAAAACCGATCACATTGGAATTTACAGCAAGTGAACGTGTCTGGATTGGTGTCCAATTGAACAATACGTTTGACTATCACTATCAAGAAACCTTGGTTGCCAATGATACAAAAACAACAGAACTTCCAGAAAATACGACAAATGCAATGATCACACTTGGAGCAGCGAGTAATGCAACGGTCAAATTAAATGGTGAAGAACTGCCTATCAACGCAGGCCCAAATAATACGAGTCTGAAGAATATTTCGCTTTCCTTGCAGTATGCAGAATAACTAGTTTAAACATCAACCGTGTAAAAGAGAGCCGGAATCTCGTGTTGGGCTCTCTTTTCTTGTTTAGATAGTAGGTTATAATGTAGTGAAAGATTTGTTTAGCAATTGAGAGACTATTGGTGGAAACTTTTGCTGGACTGACGTAAAATAGGAAAGAAAGGAGTCGTTCTTGTGAATTTACCAAATCAATTAACTGTACTTAGAATCTGTATGATTCCAGTGTTTATTTTAGTCGTCGGCCTTCCGTTAGATTGGGGGCAATTAACGGTAGGAACAACGTCATTAGCGATCACTCAGCTAGTAGGTGCCATCATTTTTGCTTTAGCAAGTGTGACGGATTGGCTAGATGGGAAAATTGCTCGCTCCAGAGGATTAGTGACGAACTTCGGAAAATTTGCTGATCCATTAGCAGACAAAATGTTAGTTATGACAGCTTTTATCATGTTGGTAGGTCAAGGAAAAGCGCCAGCATGGGTGATTGCGATCATCGTTTGTCGTGAGTTGGCTGTAACAGGGTTACGATTATTGCTTGTCGAGGACGGGGAAGTCATGGCAGCTGCTTGGCCTGGAAAAGTAAAAACAGCTACTCAAATGATTGCGATCATTTTATTATTCATCAATAATATCCCATTCAACTTGATCAATGTACCCCTTGATCAAATCATGTTATACGCTTGTCTGATTTTTACCATCTATTCAGGTGTCGATTACTTTATCAAGAATCGTGGCGTATTCAAAGGATCCATGTAAAATCATAGAGTCACTTAGTGAACCTTGCAATCAGATCGGTCATTTCCGGTCTGATTTTTATTTTTTTGACATAGACGCAATCACAAGAATAAATTGAGCAAGGAGAAATGATTCTATCAGCAAATAGCGTATACTATTTGGTAGAGATAATTAGTCGAACAAAGACTGATTTACAGATAAATAGAGATGTTGCAAAAGCAACCTCAACTAAAGGAAGCGATCAAATATGAAATCTGAAATCATAGCAGTAGGAACAGAATTATTACTTGGACAAGTCGTGAATACGAATGCGACATTTTTATCAGAACAGTTAGCAGATCTAGGAATCGATGTCTATTATCACACAGTTGTCGGGGATAATCCGACTCGTTTGGAGGAGTTACTCCAGTTAGCTGAATCAAGAAGTGAACTAATCATTTTATGTGGTGGATTAGGACCAACAGAAGATGATTTAACAAAAGAAGTTGTTGCAAAACACCTTGATAGAAAACTGATCCAAAATACAGAAGGTTACAAGAAACTGTTGGCATTTTTCGAAACGACAAAAAGAAAAATGACGGATAACAATTTACAACAGTCCCAAATCATTGAAGGTGGCACACCATTACCTAATCGAACTGGCTTAGCGTTAGGCACGTTTTATCAAACGAAAAGCAATGCCTATCTTTTACTTCCTGGGCCACCGAGTGAGTTGAAGCCGATGTTTGTAGAACAAGTACGCCCCTTGTTAGAACAACAATTCCCTTCAGAAGAAAAACTGATCTCAAAAGTGTTGCGCTTCTATGGCATTGGTGAATCACAATTAGTAACCGATCTAAAAGACTTGATTGCTACACAAATCAATCCCACGATTGCTCCTTATGCCAAACCAAATGAAGTCACACTGAGATTGACCGTCAAAACGTCAGACATCCATGCAGGGAATCAAGCGTTGCACGCACTAGAAGAAAAAATCCAAGCCCGTGTCGGTGAATATTTTTATGGCTATGGGGATGACTATTCGTTGCCACAAGCCGTCGTGGATCTACTGAAAGAACAGGGGAAGACAGTCACAGCAGTTGAGAGTTTGACAGCCGGAGGCTTTCAATCCGCACTAGGAGCGATTCCTGGCGTCTCTCAAGTCTTTTCTGGTGGTTTTGTGACTTATTCAGCAGAGACCAAAGCAAAGCTCTTAGGCATCGATCCAGACCTGTTAGAGCAGTTTGGCACAGTCAGTAAAGAATGCGCCGAACAAATGGCGATTCGAGCACGCCAACTCGTTGGTACAGATTATGCCGTAGCGTTTACTGGCGTAGCGGGACCCGACACATTAGAAGGACACCCTGCGGGTACAGTTTGGCTTGCCGTTGCATCAAAAGAAGGCGTAGAAACAAAAGAATGTCACTTCACAAGAGACCGTTCGGCAATCAGAAATAGCGCGATTATGCAAGGATTTGATCTGCTAAGAAAGCAACTATTAAGAAAAAAATAAATGCGAATATTTGTTCGGTTTTCGCTTGCTTTTTATAAATAAAAAAGATATTATAAACGTAATGAAATGTTACTTTGAGTCGTAAAAATAAGGAGGATTATCGTATTGGCAGATGATCGTAAAGCAGCCTTAGATGCTGCATTGAAAAAAATTGAAAAGAACTATGGGAAAGGTTCGATCATGAAACTGGGCGAAAAAATCGACCAACAAATCTCGACAATTCCAAGTGGTTCTCTTGCACTAGATGTTGCTTTAGGGATAGGTGGCTATCCTCGTGGACGGATCATTGAAGTCTACGGTCCAGAAAGTTCAGGTAAAACAACGGTTGCACTTCATGCAATCGCAGAAGTCCAAAAAAATGGTGGGACTGCCGCCTTTATTGATGCGGAACATGCCTTAGATCCACAATATGCCCAAAAATTAGGGGTAAATATCGATGAATTACTCCTTTCTCAACCGGATACAGGAGAACAAGGATTAGAAATCGCTGATGCTTTAGTATCAAGTGGTGCAGTAGATATTGTCGTTATCGACTCAGTAGCAGCTTTAGTACCACGTGCAGAGATCGACGGTGAGATGGGTGACTCACACGTAGGGTTACAAGCTCGTTTGATGTCTCAAGCCTTACGTAAACTGTCAGGATCGATCAACAAAACAAAAACGATCGCGATTTTCATCAACCAAATTCGTGAAAAAGTTGGCGTGATGTTCGGTAATCCAGAAATCACACCAGGAGGACGTGCGCTGAAGTTCTATGCAACGATCCGTTTGGAAGTACGTCGTGCTGAACAATTGAAACAAGGAACGGACATTGTCGGTAACCGTACAAAGATCAAAGTCGTAAAAAATAAAGTAGCGCCACCATTCAAAATCGCTGAAGTCGATGTCATGTATGGCTTAGGTATCTCTCAAGAAGGCGAGCTATTGGATATGGCAGTTGAAAAAGATATCGTTGACAAGAGTGGTGCATGGTATTCTTACAAAGAAGATCGCATTGGTCAAGGTCGTGAAAACGCGAAAATCTATATGTCAAATCATCCAGAGATGATGGCTGAAGTATCTACATTAGTGCGTGCAGCTTATGGCATCGGTGAACCAGTTGATGTACCAGAAGAAGCACAAGAAGAATTACCACTAGATGAATAAAGAAATAAGCGGATATCCGGTAGTCTAATAACTACCGGATGTTTTTTTATTTTTCTCTAGAATAAGCACAAAAAAATAAGTCATCACTCGCTCAAAACCTCCCTTTTTTGAAAAACGAGGAAGCCGTTTCTTTTCGTATTTAAAGTTGACACTACTGGAAACAAACATTAGAATAAACTTGTGCAGGTTTTTATGCACATATGCAACAGCATATTTATAGTTTAGAATAATTTATCATAGAAATTGGTAGATGATAAAAATGGAAAAGATAGTATGGAGGTGGATTTAATGGGACTCAACATTCTCCTCGCTATCATCGGTTTAATTGTCGGTCTTGGTTTAGGGTTTATGGTTGCGAAGTCACGTCATGAGAAAGAAATTGCTGGTGCAAAAACATCAGCTGCAAGTATTCTTGAAGGTGCAAAAAAAGAAGCAGAAACTCTAAAAAAAGAAGCATTGTTGGAAGCTAAGGAAGAAAATCAGAAATATCGTTCTGAAGTTGAAAGTGAGCTGAGAGAAAGTAAATTAGAGCTAAAATCTCAAGAAAATCGATTGATCCAACGCGAACAAACGTTAGATCGTAAAGATGACTCGTTAGAAAAACGAGAAAACTCACTTGAAAGTAAAGAAGAGGCACTTAGTTCAAAACAGCAATTAATTGAAGAGCGAGAAAAAGACGTTGAAAGATTGATTGAAGATCAACAAAAAGAATTAGAAAAAATTGCTGGTTTATCGAAAGAAGATGCAAGAGAAGTAATCATGAAATCAACCGAAGAAGAGTTGAATCATGAACTGACCTTGATGGTAAAAGAATCAGAACAACGTGCAAAAGAAGAAGCAGATCGCAAAGCGAAGAACTTGCTCTCATTGGCTATCCAACGTTGTGCAGCAGATCAAGTTTCTGAAACGACAGTGTCTGTCGTGACATTGCCAAATGACGAAATGAAAGGTCGTATCATCGGACGTGAAGGACGAAACATTCGGACCCTTGAGACCCTTACAGGGATCGATTTGATCATTGATGATACACCAGAAGCAGTCGTTCTTTCAGGATTTGATCCAATTCGTCGAGAAATCGCACGAATGACATTAGAAAAACTGATTCAAGATGGACGGATCCATCCAGCGCGTATTGAAGAAATGGTTGAAAAATCACGCAAAGAAATGGACGAACGGATTCGAGAATATGGAGAAGAAGCAGCCTTTGAAGTCGGCGCACATACGCTTCATCCAGATTTGATCAAGATCATGGGTCGTCTACATTTCCGAACAAGTTATGGCCAAAACGTGTTGAAACACTCGGTCGAAGTAGCGAAATTATCAGGAATCTTAGCAGCGGAGTTAGGCGAAGATATCCAATTGGCGAAACGTGCGGGATTGCTGCATGATATCGGGAAAGCATTAGACCATGAAATTGAAGGCTCACATGTTGAGATCGGTGCAGAACTAGCAGCGAAATACAAAGAGAATCCAGTTGTGATCAATGCGATCGCCTCTCACCATGGCGATGTCGAAGCGACTTCTGTTATTTCCGTCCTAGTTGCCGCTGCAGACGCATTATCAGCAGCTCGCCCAGGTGCAAGAAGCGAATCATTGGAAAACTATATCCGTCGTTTGAGAAGCCTAGAAACGATCTCAAACAGCTTTGCCGGTGTTGAATCAAGTTTTGCTGTCCAAGCCGGACGTGAAGTACGCGTCATGGTCAAACCAGAAGAAATCTCTGATTTAGACGCGGTACGCTTAGTACGCGATATCCGTAAACGCATCGAAGATGATCTGGATTACCCAGGACACATCAAAGTAATCGTGATCCGAGAGACTCGTGCAACCGATTATGCGAAATAAAAAATAGTTAAAATATAGGATGACCCAACAGATTAGATTAGTCTGTTGGGTCATTTTTTTTATTGACTTTAGTCAAAGATGTGTGTTTAGAATTATTAAAAGTAGATAAAATCGCAGAAACAGTCGAAGGTCAATACTTAAGAAAATTCCTTGATATACCACCTTCTTTTCAATAAGAGAAGATTTTAAAGGAATCAATCGAGCGACTCCTTTCGATCGCAACAAAAGGCGAACAATGTTTGCGTCGAACAGCAGACTGGGGATTTGAAAATATTTGGGTCGTTTCGACTGATTTTGTGCTAGATGAGAAGACACATGCCTATTATTCCATTAGTAATGATGATCCGAAAGCCTATGCCTTTGTATTGAAAGAAGATGCTGAGTGTCGCATCATTATTGTAGCGGATGCTTTCCATAGAAGACCATAAATTTTATCAGGAATCCAAATGGCAGCACCCCCAGAGATTACGATTACGCATGAAACTACACACATTGTTTTAGGAACATATGATGTTGTTAAATATGGGCTAACGTCTATTGGATTTTTGCCTAGTGGTCAAACATGTGAAAGATGATTTTCTTGCACGCTACGCAGAGTATTTTGAACCTCCTAATTTTGATCAATTTGTTACAGCGGTAGCAAAAAAGCAAAATGCCCCTCAGTCATCTAAAAAAACTGTCATCAAAGCATTTCAAACAGACCCTTTATTATTTACTAAGTTCAAATTGACGGATGCTCAATTGCTTGCAACGATTATAAGAGATTTTGCCAATCAAAATAGGTTCTATAACCAACCGTGTGTCAAAAGAAAAACAAAGGCAGAGGAAATGGGAGATGGCAAGCTATTCACTGTGTTAGCAATGATGCAAACAGTTAATTTCTTTGTTTTAGAACAAACCAAAGATTTAGAAAAAAAGCAAGAATTGTCTGAAATGACGCCGACAAGATCTACTCAAATAAGAGATGAAGTAGCGAATTTTGCAAGGATCATGAGAGGGGGTGAGGATAAAAATGAGTTCCACGATAACCCCCGCGTCAAAAGAGAGACAAAAGAAGAAGGATTAGGAGATAGTAAGCTGTTTAGTGGTGCAACGACGATGCAAACAGGTGTTTTTTTAGTGATTGAACAAGCTAAACGTTTAGAAAAGAAACAAGCAGTACCAAAATGTCGACAGAAGTACCTGCTCAAACAAGAGATGGAGCGGTAGATTCTGCAAAGATCATAAGTCATGGCAAAAAGGTTAGTAAAGAGACCAACGCGACAATCACTTACCAGCAGTCTATCGTGAAGGGAAAACAGGTTAGTCTGTAAAACGAACAGTAAAGGACACTAGCCAAAAAAAATAGCATAGAGATAAAGTATAATTTTACTACTGTAAGTATCAGCTAAAATATGAAGAACAACCTCTTCGATTACTAAGACAGTAAGCATAAAAATGTGCGGTCTTATTCTCGAAGAGGTTACGGATGTTCTCGGCGTTTATTCAGTTCTAAGGTAACAGAAAAAAGTGAATTTACAAGGATTTTTATATATTATTGTTATTATTTAATTTTAAAATAACTATTTTATAGTTATTTTTCTGGTGTAAGCAAGTGATTTAGTGTTTTTTTATCAGTATGTTATTGCGTTTGTTGTGTCAATAATAAAAAAACATAAATTATTTAATGTAGGGCTTTAAATATGTGGTTTAATATTTAGAGAGATTTCTCACAAAATATTGTTGGAGGAGTATAAATGATTAAATCTAAAATCATTACCTTATCTGTCACAATCAGTACGTTAGCTAGTGTTATAGTATTTTCGGTTTTAGGAGTTAATGAGTCAGTATTTGCCTCGGAGTATCAAGAAAAAACAACGACAGAGGCTAAATCTTATCAAACGGATTTATTTAATGATGCGGTTATCACTTATAAGAATACTGCTAAGATTAATCAATTCGATGAAAACAATGAGCATATTATTCAGTTGCTAGATAGAAACAATAATGTATTGGCCGCAGAGGTTACTAATTTACAAACATTAGAAACAATGGCTGTAACAAGAACAGGTAGTGAAGTGATTGTCGAGAAAAAAGAAAAAAATAATGATGGTGAATATAGACAAATAACTGAAAAATACCCATTGATAGTCGAAAATAGTGAAAAAAATGGGTTAGATGATCTCTCAAATAATCTACTAAGTCTGAAATATACCTCATGGAATTATACGAATTTAGCTGTAGGGAAAAATATATTTGGGTCGCTAGTAAATATAGGGATTGCGTCTTTAATTACTTTTACAGCTGGTGTATTTGGTATTGCAACAATTGCAGCAGAATTTTTACTTGAGTATATGGGGGCATATGGTCTATCTAGTGGAGCAGCCATTGCATCGGCTTTAGACACTAGTGGTAATGGTTGGATTGGATTATATGTTCGAGAAGTATGGAATGACTCATGGACGGTATATCATGGAACGCAGCATCGAACGATGTGACTAACCTTATGAAGAAATACATCGTTAAATTACTAGTTATATTTTTACTTGTATTAGTCTTTATCGGCTTGGTTGAGTTTTTATTGAAAGGAAATAAATCCATACTAATATCAACCAGTGGTTTAGGCTATGTTTTTGGCGTTCCATTTTTATCCGTTAAACCGTTTAAGAATGAAACTAGGATAAGAAAAATCCAATATGTGGTTCTTCTCTTCTTGTGTTTTTACTTACCACCTAAAATAGTAAGCTCATTTGGGGTTGAAAAATTTGAGATTACACGTTTTTTGTACGCTATATTAATACTTGTAGGAATACTAATTTTATATGGGGTAATTTTGTTTACACAGCGAAACAAGAAATAATAGCAATTGTTCAATATAAACAAGCCGAAGAATCCAGAAGTAGGCACAGGCGTTTTAGGATTCTTCGGCTTGTTTTGTTTTTAACAATATTAAATTTTATTTTTTTCAGTCTATCCTTGCATCGCTTCTTCGTTTACAACATTTCTTTATCTTTTTCGATTGTTTTCGTGATCCCTGTGATGATTGCAGGGATAAACCCAGCTTCTTCTAATGCGACGACACCGGCAACTGTCGTTCCGTCTGGAGAAGATACTTGATCAACTAATTCCCAAGGATTTTCATCGCTTGCTAGGAACTTTTGGCAGGAACCTAAAATCGCTTTAGCGGCAATTTCTGTTGCTGTTTTTTTAGGTAGTCCATGTAAAACACCTGCACGTCCCATTGCATCGATCAACATATAAATAAAAGCAGGGGAGCTTCCAGCCAATCCGATAAATGTACTGAAATCATCTTCTGCTAAAGGGTAGACACTACCAATCGCTTCAAAGATTTGTGTCGCTTGTGTCAACTGTTCATTTGTTGCTGCTTGGTTTTTGCAGATTGCAGAAACACCCGCGCCAACACTCACGTTGACATTGGGCATCACACGAATGATAGCAGCTTCTGGATCCAGTGCTTGTTCTAGTGTTGCAAGCGATTTTCCTGAAGCAATTGAGATAAACAACTGTTGTTTACGATGGTCGCGTAATTCATTTAACACCTGTTCGATGATTTTTGGTTTCACTGCCAAAACAACGATTTCTGCTTTTTCAGCAATCTCTTGATTGGTTTGGCAAGCATTGACCCCAACTTTACCAGCAAAGCGTTGGGCATTTTCATAATGACCGCTTGAAACAAAAATATCTTCTTTAGCCACTAGATTATTTGCTAAGATACCATGAATAATTGCTTGTGCCATATTTCCTGTACCGATAAATCCGATTTTCATGTAATCCTCTCCTTTGGTTTTTAGCATAGCTTTTTTTCTCATAACCTGCAAGTCGAGAGACGAACTGATTTTGAAGAAGTCAAGGAGAGTATACATAAGGGGAGGACAGTGAGTGTGAAGCTAGTGAATGGCGGATTTTTCTGGGGGAATAAAAGCGATTAAAAAGCCAGCTCCTTCAATAGTAAGTCAAAACGTGAAAAAATATGAGGAGCTATTTTCCCACGTTCTGTCTTACTACTTGGAGCTTAACGGCTTTTTCACAACCTAATGCCCAAAGTGGAAAAATCAATGTAAATAAGATAACATGAGTGTATATGTTTAGAAAGTCTACAGGTGAGGAAGGGTGCCGGTGAAAAATAAATTACAGATAATGATCCAGTGGGTGAAAGCACATCAGTTGATTTTGAAGCTGATTTTCTTTGGATCGATCCTTGTTTTTGTGGCGAATCAAGTCGCAAACATTGCCCATAGGATGAGTTGGCAAGATGTCTGGCACACGATGGAACAACAAAGTCATGTCACGTTAGCATGGATGATATTAGCAGGTTTGATTGGTGTGATGCCGATGTTACTTTATGATTGGGTAACGATTCGAGTATTGGAAAAACAAGGCAAGCCCAAAATGAGTCGTAAAGACTTTTTGTTATCTGCATGGATCACGAATACGATCAATAACTTGGCAGGATTCGGAGGGATTGTCGGAGCAAGCTTGCGCGCCAGTTTTTATGGCAAGCACACGAATCGGAAAATGGTGTTGGCAACAGTCTCTAAGGTTGCTTTGTTTCTATTGACGGGTCTTTCTATTTGGTCATTAGTGACATTCATCAATGTCTTCTTTCTTCAAACAGATAGTGTATTTCGCAGTTATTGGATTTGGTTATTTGGTGGTAGCTTTTTGGCACCGCTTATCTTTTTGTTTGCCTATTTGAAACGTAAAACGCTATTTGTAGAATTTTATCCTAAAGGCTTACTGGGCTTGTTGCTGGCTTCCTTTGGACAATGGACCGGTGCCTTAGTGGTTTTCTTGTTGATTGGGCGCTTGATGGCTGTAGATATTTCTGTATGGTCCTTGTACCCTATGTTTATCATTGCCACATTGATTGGGATGTTGACGATGGTGCCAGGTGGTGTAGGAACATTTGATGTGCTGATGATCTTAGGAATGAGTCAACTTGGCGTGCGGCAAGATGTTGCACTTGTTTGGTTACTTTATTATCGTTTGTTCTATTATGTTCTACCATTTCTTTCAGGGATCGTTTTATTTTTGACACACACAGGTGTCAAAATCAATCGGTTTTTAGATAATATTCCCCGACTATTTTTTCAAAAAATTGCTCATTTGGTGTTAGTGTGTGCCGTTTATTTTGCGGGAATCATGATGGTCTTACTTTCAACGATCACGAATCTTTCGACTGTCAGTCGGTTGTTTCAAATACTCTTACCCTTTTCGTTTGATTTTTTAGATCAGTCATTGAATCTGCTGGTTGGGTTCTTATTGTTAGGACTAGCTAGAGCTTTAGCGATGAAAGTCAAAAAAGCATTTATTCCTACGATTGCTTTACTCGCTTTTGGCATCATCAACACTGTGATGCGAACCTTATCATGGGAATTGATTGTTGTATACCTTTTGATTTTATTAGCGGTGTGGTTATCCCGAAAAGAGTTTTATCGTGAAAAGTTCGTCTATTCTTGGGGAGCAATCATATTTGATGCGTGTTTGTTTGGCTTTTTATTTATTGTTTATGCAATCGCAGGCTATCACCGTGGAAGTTTTTGGGTAGGTGATTTAACTGCGAATCGCTTTATTCTCTTTCCATCTGAGGATGTTTGGTTTTCAGGACTGATTGGTTTAGGGATCTCATTACTTGCGTTAGTTGCATTGTACCAATATTTAGCTTCAGAGACAGGGTTTGGTGAACCTCTGGATCAAATGCGTTTAAATCGCCTTTTGACCGCCTATGGTGGAACGGCAGCTAGTCATTATCTGCACTTACCTGGATATACTTATTTTTATTATCAGGAAAATGGTCAAGATAAAGTAGTGTTTGGTTACCAAATCAAAGGGAATAAATGTTTTGTTCTTGGTGATCCGATTGGTGATCCAACGAAGATACGTACAGCTACGCATGAGTTTTTGAAAAAAGCCGATTGTTTTGGCTATGAATTAGCTTTTTATAAAGTATCCGAAAGTTATGTCGTCATGCTTCACGAAGCGGGTTTTCACTTTGCAAAAGTTGGCGAAGCAGCAATTACTGATCTTTCTTCAGATGCGCTACACTGGCGCACAAAGCAGATCGAATTACAACGTTTGACGAATGAGGGCTACCATTTTACTTGGTATGACCAATTACCTGAAGAGTTGCTCGAACCGATCCAAGAAGTTTCTCAAAAATGGTTGGATGGTTCTCGTGAGAAGCATTTCTCTGTTGGTTATTTTGAGAAAGATTATCTCTTGATGAGTGGTATTGGTATTGTTCGGAAAGAGCAGAAAATCGTTGGGTTTATTACATCTCAACCAATCAATGACCGCCAAGCGGGGTATGATTTATTGCGGTATCTGCCGAACCAGCCGAATAGTCTAGGTGATTACTTACTTGCAAATCTATTGGATGTCTATCGCAAAAATGGGTATGCAGAAGCAAATCTGGGACTGGCTCCACTTGCAAATGTCGGAGAAACTGATTTCTCGTTCTTACAAGAAAAAGTGATGAGGATCATCTTTAATTACGGGAATTTCTTTTACTCATTCCAATTAGCTTACGAAGAAAAACAAAGGTATGTTACTCATTGGGAAGGCCGTTATTTTGCATATATGAAAGGAAGTAGTTTTACTTTAGCCACATGGCAGCTTTTCTTATTGATTGGCAAAGGGAAAGAAAAAGGAACAAGTCTAGCAGAAGAAGTTCTGACAGAATTGTAAAAATGATTGTAAAGCTGTGAGGAAAGTGTTTACGCATGTTGGTGGAAGCTATACTTTTATTTTCCCCTATGATAGAATACTTTCGACTTAGACTTTTCGAATGGGTGAGAGGATGGAATTGATTGAAAAAGCACCAGCGAAGATAAACTTAGGGTTGGATGTGTTATATAAAAGACCAGATGGGTATCATGAGTTGGAAATGGTGATGTCAAGTGTAGATTTAGCTGATCACTTGTTCTTTGAAGAGCTATCGGAAGATCGGATCATTGTTGAAACGAATAAAGCATTTTTACCGGTAGATCAGCGTAACAATGTGTATCAAGCAGCTTTGTTGTTGAAAAAGAAATATCAAATCAAAAAAGGCGTAAAAATCGTTGTGAAAAAAAATATTCCTGTCGCTGCTGGCCTAGGTGGTGGAAGTACAGATTGTGCTGCCGCGTTGCGAGGGATCAATCGGTTATGGGAGTTAGGCTGTAGCTTAGAAGAACTAGCAGAGATCGGCTTGGAAGTGGGGACAGATGTTCCTTACTGTGTTTATGGCCAAACAGCTTACGTAGGCGGAAAGGGAGAAATCGTCCAATTGTTGCCAGCGATGCCCTCTTGCTGGATTATCTTGGTAAAACCTAAAATGAGTGTTTCGACACGAACTGTTTTTCGAGAAATCGATACGCAAAAAATCCAACATCAAGATATTCCTGGGTTGGCTGATGCGCTTCGACAACAAGATTATCAAAAAATGTTGACGAAAATGGGGAATAGTCTTGAAGATGTGACAGGAAAACGCCATCCGGTCATTCATCAAATTAAAGAGCGAATGATCAAATATGGTGCAGACGCGGCCCTGATGAGCGGTAGTGGACCAACTGTTTTTGCCCTTTGTCAACACTATTCCAGAGCACAACGCGTCTACAACGGATTAAAAGGTTTTTGTGAGGAAGTTTATCTTGTCAGAACGCTATAAACGTATGAAAGAGACACGATGTCATGACGGAAGCAGTCAGATTCGAAAAATAAGCGGTAAAAGAGGTCGGAATAGAAGTGTTTAGCCTCGAGAAATAAGGCGCCATCCACGAAAATTGTTTTTTAAATTTTTGTGGATGGCGCCTTATTTTCGAAGAGGTTACTTCTGTTTCTGCCGTTTATTCAGTTTTAGGAGATGTGAGAGGACTAATATTCCAGACATCTTTCCCGCTGATTTCGTTTTAGAAGATGAAGGATCGTTACCTTCTTTTTTGTTATCAATCTCAACCAATCGTTCATTGTTCTCGGGACATAAAATAATAGTGTGGAACAGCCACTTTTTGACCAAAGTTGAAAGAAAACAATTACGTTCGTTGTTGATATGACGGGCAATTCATTTGTTTTCCGATTTACATGGTAAGTTTGCATTTAAATCAGAAAATCAGGTTAAACTATTGACTGTTTTTTTTTTATTTGGTACATTAATCCTCGTTGATAAATCGTAATATTACGATTTGTTTTGAAAGGAGCATATATGAAGAAATATTTATTAGCCGCATCTTTAGCAATAGGAGCTTTCCTATTTACAGCGTGTGGACAGACAACCCAAGAATCGGCACAAGATGAGTTGAACGTTGTCGCAACGTTTTACCCGATGTATGAATTTACGAAAGAAGTCGTTGGTGATACTGGGAAGGTCGAATTATTGATCCCCGCAGGAACGGAACCCCATGATTTTGAGCCAAGTGCCAAACAAAGTGCAACCATTGCGGATGCAGATGTTTTTGTTTATAACAGCTCAGATATGGAATTTTTTGTTGACTCATTGAAAGATACGGTCGATACCGATCGAACGTTGATGATCGAAGCCGCTAAGGGAATTGAACGTCTAGAGTCACAAGAAGAGCATGAAGAAGAGCATGAAGAAGAGCACGAAGAATCAGAAGGACATCAGCATGATCATGCCTATGACCCTCATGTTTGGTTAGATCCAACATTAGCGATCCAAGAAGTACAGACGATTGCTACAGAGCTCGGCAAGAAATATCCAGATAAGAAAGATACATTTGACCAAAATGCCGCAGCTTATATCAAAAAATTAGAAGCATTGGATCAGAACTATACAGAAGCATTAAAAGGTGCAACCAATCGAACATTTGTGACGCAACATGCTGCCTTTGCTTATTTAGCAAATCGCTACGACCTAAAACAAGTAGCCATCTCAGGAGTTTCACCGGATCAAGAGCCGACGCCTAGTCGATTGGCTGAATTGAAAGATTTTGTCGATCAAAATAAAATCGAAGTTATCTATTTTGAAGAAAATGCGTCATCTAAAGTAGCAGAGACATTATCAAAGGAAACAGGTGTAAAACTTGAAGTACTTAATCCTCTTGAGAGTTTGACGAATGAACAAATCAAAGCGGGTGAAACCTACATTTCTACCATGGAGAAAAACCTAGAGGCATTAAAAGAAAGCATAAAGTAAAGGAAGGGAGTCCTCTATGTGCGTTATATAGAAATAGCTGATCTTACTTTCTATTATGATGAAGAACCTGTGTTAGAAGGTGTTTCTTATCATGTAGATGCCGGTGAATTTGTGATTTTGACTGGTGAAAACGGGGCGGCAAAATCTACATTGATCAAAGCTTCTTTGGGGTTATTGAAACCCTCTAAAGGGACCATCAAAATTGCAGGAAAAAATCAGGACGGAGACAAATTAAGTATCGGGTACATTCCCCAACAAGTTTCTTCCTTTAATGCGGGTTTTCCTAGTACAGTCTTAGAATTAGTACGTTCTGGCAGATATCCGAGAGGTCGTTGGTTCAAACGGTTAAGCGAAAAAGACCATGAGCATGTCAAGCGTGCCTTAGAATCTGTTGGTATGTGGGATATGCGTCATCGTCGGATCGGTGAGCTGTCTGGTGGTCAAAAGCAACGAATCAGTTTAGCACGTATTTTTGCGACTGATCCAGATTTATTTGTACTTGATGAACCAACTACTGGAATGGATGAAGAATCACGAAATGAATTTTATCGTTTGTTGCGCCATAGCGCACACGACCATGGGAAAGCTGTATTGATGATCACTCATGATCACGAAGACATCAAACAATATGCGGATCGACAAATCCGTTTAGTGAGAAAGGAGGATTCTCAATGGCGTTGCTTTCATATGAATTCATGAGGCGGGCATTTCTTGCTGCGATCTTTATTGCAGGAATCGCACCAATGTTAGGAGTATTCTTAGTGATACGTCGGCAATCGTTGATGGCAGATACACTGTCTCATGTTTCTTTAGCAGGGGTAGCCTTAGGATTTTTCCTCAATCTCAATCCAACGATGACCACAATGGTGGTAGTCGTTATCGCTGCAATCATTTTAGAATACCTACGTTCGATGTATCGTACGTATTCAGAGATTTCCATTGCGATCTTAATGGCAGGAGGACTTGCGCTTGCATTAGTTTTGATGAATTTGAGTGGGGGTAATTCTGCCACGAGCATCCAATCTTATTTATTTGGATCGATTGTGACGATCACTTGGCCACAAGTTCTATTCCTAGGTATTTTGTTTGCAGTAATCGGTCTTTTGTTTTTCTTATTCAAACGTCCGATGTACGTGTTAACCTTTGATGAAGACACCGCTCATGTCGATGGGCTGCCAGTTCGTTGGATGTCAATGATGTTCAATATCATTACTGGGGTAGCAATCGCTGTCATGATCCCGATAGCAGGCGCGTTGCTGATTTCTGCTATTATGGTTTTACCAGCAGCAATCGGGATGCGTTTAGGGAAAAGCTTCAATATTGTTATATTGATCAGTATCATCGTTGGTTTTATTGGTATGCTTTCTGGGTTAACTAGTTCGTTCTACTTGGATACACCGCCAGGGGCAACTATCACATTAGTATTTATCTTTTTATTCTTATTAGTCAACTTGAGTAAACGTATTTTATTAGGAATTAGAAGGAAAAAATAGACCACTATTTTTAAAACAGGTAGTTATTTGAGACAAACAAATGTCTTAAATAGTTACCTGCTTTTTTATAAATACCGAACTATTTTCTTAATTTTGGATAAAATGCTCGAATTTTCCCGAAAAAACTTATATAATGAAACACGATAAAATTTGTTGGAAAAAGGAGCTGGAATTTTTGAAAGTACGTCGCAGTGAGCGTCTTGTCGATATGACACAGTATTTATTAGATCATCCGCATGAATTGATTTCATTAACAAGCTTTGCCGAACGTTATGAATCTGCTAAATCTTCGATCAGTGAAGATTTGGGAATCATCAAAAAAACATTTAAAGAAAGAGGTTACGGAACGCTTGAAACAATCCCTGGTGCAGCCGGAGGTGTTCTATTCATTCCGGAGATTTCCTACGAAGAAGCAAAGAAATATGTTGAATCGCTAGCTGAGCGCTTGTCTGAACAAGACCGTTTACTCCCTGGAGGCTATGTTTACTTATCTGATCTATTAGGAGAACCTGAGCTATTACGTCAAGTAGGGAAAATCATTGCCTCAAAATATTTAGGAGAAAAAATCGATGCTGTAATGACTGTAGCCACAAAAGGGGTGCCAATCGCTCAAGCCGTTTCCTATTACTTGAACGCACCGTTTGTCATCGTTCGTCGTGACTCTAAGATTACAGAAGGTTCTACAGTGAGTGTGAACTATGTTTCAGGTTCATCTGAACGGATCGAAAAAATGGAACTATCAAAAAGAAGTTTGAAACGTGGTTCTCGCGTGCTTGTCGTCGATGACTTTATGAAAGGCGGCGGAACAGTGAACGGAATGAAGAGCTTGATTGAAGAATTTGAATCTGAGCTTGTCGGTATCACTGTGTTTGCGGAGTCAAAATTCAACGGACATCGCGCAATCAATGACTACACGTCGCTACTTTACGTCAAAGATGTGGATACAAAAACGAAAAATATCACTGTAGTACCAGGCAACTATTTCGAAGAATAAAACAACGAACATAGCGGTGCTATGGAAAAAGAAGAGGCGATGGATGATGTCTCTTCTTTTTTTGCGTCCTGGTTGCTAAAATGAACGTTTAGTTGAAAAAAAAGAGCGACTGGGCTAAACTAAAAATAATAAATCGTAATTTAGGAGTGACACATTTGGATGCACGTTATGCAATCATATTAGCCGCGGGTAAAGGTACTCGCATGAAATCAAAACTATACAAGGTCCTACACCCTGTTTCTGGGAAACCGATGGTCGAACACATCATCAACCGTGTAAGTGAGACAAACCCTGATCAAATCGTGACGATCGTTGGTCACGGTGCAGAGAAAGTCAAAGCTCAGCTAGGCGAACGTAGCGAGTATGCGTTACAAGCGGAACAACTTGGGACGGGTCATGCGGTACTACAAGCAGCCTCATTTTTAGCAGGTAAGGAAGGCACGACGTTAGTCATCAGTGGTGACACCCCTTTATTGACAACTGAGACGTTGAACAACTTGTTTGAATACCATCAAGGGAAAAATGCAAGTGCTACGATTTTGACTGCACAAGCAGAAGATCCGACAGGTTATGGCAGAATCATTCGTGACCATGTAGGAATCGTTGAAAAAATCGTTGAGCAAAAAGACGCTTCGCCAGAAGAAGCGTTAGTTCAAGAAATCAATACAGGAACTTACTGTTTCGATAACAAAGCGTTATTTGAAGCGTTGAATAAAGTAGGAACAGACAATGCACAAGGCGAGTATTATTTAACAGACATCGTTGAGATCCTAAAAGATGCTGGAAATCCAGTTGCTGCGTATCAGACGGAAGATTTCGATGAGTGTATGGGTGTCAATGATCGTATGGCACTAGCAAAAGCAAACGAGTTGATGCGCCAAAGAATCAACAAAAAACATATGGTCAATGGCGTTAGCTTGGTTGATCCTGCAACTACGTATATTGATGCAGATGTTGTGATTGGTTCAGATACAGTGATCGAAGCGGGCGTTCAGATCCAAGGAGAAACAGAAATTGGTGAAGATTGTTTTATTGGTGCACATTCACGTATTGTTGATAGCAAGATCGGTGACCAAGTAGTCATCGAAAACTCAGTGATCGAACACAGTGTGGTCAAAAGTAAAGCAGATGTAGGACCGTATGCCCATTTACGTCCAAAAGCAGAAATTGCAGAAGGCGTCCATATCGGCAACTTTGTAGAAGTGAAAAATGCAAAAATAGGCAAAAACACAAAAGTTGGTCACTTGACGTATGTCGGGGATGCAACACTAGGTGAAGAAATCAATGTGGGGTGTGGTGTCGTCTTTGTCAATTATGACGGAAAAGCAAAACATCATACAACAGTCGGTGACCATAGTTTCATTGGGTCAAATGCGAATCTTGTGGCGCCAGTAGACGTGGCAGAGAATACATGTATCGCTGCTGGTTCGACGATCACTAACGATGTTCCTGAACATGCGATGGCAATCGCACGCGCTAGACAAGTCAATAAAGAAGGATACGCGAAGAAACTCCCATATTCAAATTGATACTTTTTGCAAAATCACTTGATTTATTCGGCAAATATGACTAGTATTTATTAGGTAGTAGAGTTGTGAAAAAGAAAGCGGAGGTCCTCATGTCCAAACATTACTTTGATCCAAGATTAAAAATATTTGCATTAAACTCAAATCGTCCATTGGCAGAAAAAATTGCTGCAGCTGTTGGGGTTGAATTAGGAAAATCATCGGTCACTCAATTTAGTGATGGTGAGATCCAAGTCAATATCGAAGAAAGTATCCGTGGTTCACACGTATACGTTATTCAATCAACAAGTAGTCCGGTAAATGATAACCTGATGGAACTGTTGATCATGATCGATGCATTGAAGCGTGCAAGTGCCAAAACGATCAACGTTGTAATGCCGTATTACGGCTACGCACGTCAAGACCGTAAAGCGCGCGCGCGTGAACCAATCACTGCAAAATTAGTGGCAAATATGATCCAAAAAGCTGGAGCAACAAGAATGTTGACACTTGACTTGCACGCAGTCCAAATCCAAGGTTTCTTTGATATTCCGGTCGACCATTTGATGGGCGCACCACTGATTGCGAATTACTTCTTAGAAAAAGGGATTCAAGGCGATGATGTTGTCGTTGTTTCACCTGACCATGGTGGTGTTACTCGTGCACGTAAATTGGCTGAATTTTTAAAAGCACCAATTGCAATCATCGATAAACGCCGTCCAAAAGCAAACGTGGCAGAAGTGATGAATATCATTGGTCAAGTAGAAGGCAAAACGTGTGTCTTGATCGATGACATGATCGATACAGCTGGAACGATCACATTGGCTGCTAATGCCTTGAAAGAAGCTGGAGCAGTGAGCGTTTATGCTTCATGTACACATCCTGTGTTGTCAGGACCTGCTTTACAAAGAATCGAAGACTCTGCAATCGAGCGCTTAGTTGTAACGGATTCAATCTATTTGCCAGAAGATCGCAAAATTGATAAGATTGACGAAGTAAGCGTTGGTGGCTTGATGGGTGACGCAATCAAACGTATCCATGAAAACAAACCAGTTAGTCCTTTATTTGAAACAAAAAGATAAAGGAAAATAAAAACTAAATAATTACAATCACAAAGGGGAGTCCATTTTGGGCTGAGACTGAATATATTCTAAACCCTTCGTACCTGTTTCGGTTATGCGAGCGTAGGAATTGTGAATGAATAGCTAGTGTGAAAGCACGAAGCTGTTTGTAAAAAAACAAACTTGCTTCCTCCTTTGTGATGTCCAATTATAAAGGAGGAAGCTTTTTTATGAATAAGAATCATCGTGTCTGGATCGAGGGAACGATCGTCGCAGCATTATCTTTAGTGTTGTCGATGATTCCTCTACAAATAGGTAGTAGTTTTGAAATCTCACTCGGGCAAATCCCTTTAACTTTATTTGCCTTGAGAAGGGGTTGGAAAGCTGGTATGGGATCGGCTTTTCTATGGGGAATCCTTCATTTTCCCATGGGGACTGTCTATTACTTGAGTGTCATCCAAGTGTTGATCGAGTATCCGATCGCGTTTACGTTTGCTGGCGTTGCAGGAATTTTTTCGCAAAGAATGCAACAGAGTTATCTGCAAGGCAATCGTAAGAAAATGGCCTCAACGATTATTTTAGCGACATTCGTTGGTGTGACTGCCAGATATTTCTGGCATTTTGTCGCTGGGGTTGCTTTTTGGGGGAGTTTCGCACTATGGGGAATGAATCCATGGTTGTTCTCTTTAGTCATGAATGGCGCTAGTGGGTTAGCTACGGGGATTGTAACAACTATTGTCCTATTAGGTATTGAACAGACCGTTCCTTCTTTATTTGTAGCCGAAGGGTTGCAGGTACGTAAAAGTAAAAATTAAAAAAAAGCGTAAAGGCAGCTGACCTTTACGCTTTTTTAGTGGAGTTGACTGTCATTATACAAATGTGTTGTAGACAAAATCAGAAACGTTGCCGTCTAGTTGCCAACGTTGTTGAGTGGCATGATAGACGAGAACAGCTACCGGTTTTTCTTCCAAGTAACGTGTTCCTTTTAATTTCCAAACGTAATCTTCAATGACATAAATCGGGATCTCATACTTGTCATCGACCAAACCTGCTTGATCAAACGAAAAAATGATTCCTTCTTGCATCAAATTACGCATCTTTTTCAGTATCTCCACACTGATTTTTTCAACAGGGATCTCTTTTCGAAAGAATGATTTTTTTTCGTTGATTTTTCCCGCCAAGATCGTGCTTAACTTGTTGGCAAAAATCCGATAAAATTCATCTAAATAACGATAATAGGTTCTACCTAGATGATCGCTCAAATCAAAATAAACAAAGTTATTTTGTAATTTATAGAAAAAAGGTGAATGGAGATGTGTTTTCATATGACCAAAATAAAGCAACTCTGAGATTTCTAAAGGGCTTAATTCTTTTAACATCGTCAAATCCGTAAAATCGATCCATTTAAGATCCGTACTGTTGTTACGGCTGCGAACGGTTTGGAAAAATCTTTGGATATTCTCAGTTCCACGAATGACCTTCAAGCCTGTGTGTGATTCATATTCTCCAGCAGATGCGGAAGGGTCCAACAAAAGTAGATTTTGAGGAAAATGCACGATGCTATTTGAAAAATCATTGATAGTCAGCCCTTTGGTCAAAACGGCGTTACTAGTTGTATCGATATGTACATATACTGAATCACTCATCATGCTCCTCCTCCCCTGTATCTCATCCCTTTCATTTTACAACATTTACTGAAAAAAAGCTTGTTTCTTTTATTTTAAAATTCGATTACAAAGCAACTTTTTTTTATGAATAAACGATGAACATAGAGTAAAAATTTATATATATATAACACTGTTATCAGATGACTATTCACCCCCACCCTTTTTTTCTGATTACTGATATAATAAAAGAAAAAGAGAATCCGAGGTGTCTATGAAAGTTCAAAAAGTCTATTGGTCGGAACGTTATCAGCAGAATCGAGTGCAGCAAGCAAAACAACTTTTTAGTTTTTTTACTACACATCAAGAAAGCCGGCAACATTTTTGTCAACAGGCAAAAAAACAACAGGCATGGAAGATCGTATCGAAAAGGCTGAACATTTACTTTACTGCAGAAATAACGAATGAAAAATTGATCTATACCAACGTGTTGATTGAAGAAGAATATTGGCAGTGGTCCGATATTTTCCTATTGCTAGAAAGTACGGTTCGTTATTTTTTCAAAAAATACGGACTCGTCCGCTTTGATCATTCAATCTCACCGAACATGATCGACCTTTTCCACCAAAGTGGTTATTTGGGAACGCAATCGTTTGAGAAGGAAATATCCTATCATACCGGTCTTGTCTTAGGCGGAGGAGGGGCTCATGGTGCTTATCAAATAGGTGTTTGGAAAGCATTGAAAGAAGAAAATCTAGAGATTTCACTCGTTACTGGTACTTCTGTAGGTGCGCTAAATGGGGCTTTGGTCGTTCAGGATCAACTAACACAAGCCATTGACTTGTGGCAGGAACTGTCAACCAATCAAGTATTGGCTTTACCAGAGGTTGCCTTATCAGAAGATTTGAGGCAACGTTATATCCAAGAAGCCAGCTTGATGACACGTCGTGCAGTAGTCGAAGGAGGAACCTCGATTGCACCGTTGGAAGCATTACTAGAGCAGTACCTAGATGCGGAAAAAATCAAATGTACAGAAAAACCGCAACTCTATACAATCGCAACTAAAATCCCAGAATTTCAAGAAACAGTTACAAGGATCCAAGCATTAGCACCAACAGAAATCGCCGATTGGGTCCTCGCCTCTGCTTCTTTTTATCCTGCCATGGCTTATCGTCAGATTGACGGATCAAAATATGTTGATGGGGGCTATCGAAATAACGTGCCAGTAGATGTTGCTATCCAACAAGGTGCAACCGAAGTCTTGATTGTCGATGTCCAAGGACCTGGGGTGACAAAAAAATACAAGGAACCTGATGCTTTGGTGACCTGGAAATGTTGTTCAAACTGGTCTTTAGGTGGTTTCTTAGTTTTTGAGCGACAAAGAAACCAATTGAATATCCAATTAGGTTATTTAGAGGCTAAAAAATGTTTAGGGATCTATCAAGGAAACTGGTATACGTTTGAAACAGCAAAGCCAGCTGAACGTTATTGGCGACGTTTCTTACGTTTCTTAGTCGAAACACTTGATTTAGACGTATCCTTTTTTTACAAAGAAAAATTCTGGCGGGACTTGCGTAATGTATATAAAGACAGGGTCACAAGTGAAACATGCGGATTGGCGATGCTTGAGCTACTAGCGAAACAAAAATTGATCTTACCGAATAAAGTGTATACCGTCGAAGAAATATTACCGCTCATTTGCCAAGAAAGTAAAATTGATGAAGCATTTTTAAAAAAGGTTGGACAATTAAATGCCAGCGAATGGTTGAAGTTTCGAAAACTGGAACGAAATGCTAAAATACACGTAATGAAGGAACACGCGATCTATCAATACGTGAAAGAAAAAAAGAGTGATCGCTTACAACGACAACTCAATGCAGATACAGTAGAAACTTTGATGTATCTCTATCTTTATCATCTAAAGGAGGAATAAAAATGGCACAAGAATTCTCATATGAGATCGTAGAAGAAATTGCAGTTTTATCTGAAAACAATAAGGGATGGCGCAAAGAATTGAACTTAGTGAGTTGGAATGGCAGACCACCAAAATTTGACTTGCGGGATTGGGCACCGGACCATGAAAAAATGGGTAAGGGACTAACATTAACGAACGAAGAGTTTGAAGAGTTACAAAAAGCAATTAAAAATATGTAAAAGAAAGGACTCTGTCGCATGAAGAGCATGACTGGCTTTGGCAATGCCATCCGCGAAAAAAAGAACTATCAACTTGAAATCGAGATCAAAAGCGTCAATCAACGGTTTTTAGATATCCAGATACGTAGCCCTAAAGTATTAGGCTTTGTTGAGAATGAATTGAGACAATTGATCAAAACGAAGTTAAGTCGAGGACGTGTCGATGTCTTTATTAATTTAACATACTTAGGTGAACAAGATAAAAAAGTGACGATCAATTGGCAACTGATCGATACGCTCTATACACAGATGACTACCGGTATTAAAGAAAGGTATGGCGAAGCGAACGCATTGTCGATCGGTAAACTGATCGAACGTTTTGCACTAAACGAAGAGTTTGTGACAATTGCTGAAGCAACGGAAGAGGATCAAGAATTACTTGCACAATTAGCGAAAGAAACGATGCAAACAGCACTTCGTTCAATCGAAGAAAGTCGGAGTATAGAAGGCCAAGCCATGGCGAACGTGTTACTTCAACAAACCGCAGAATTAAAACAAAATATTGCTGGATTAGCTAACTTTGTCGAGATTTATGAGCAAGAATTTCAGACGAGATACCAAGAAAAATTAGAAGCTTTTCTTGGTGCAGAAGTTGAGCGAGATCGTTTATTGACCGAAATAGCGATTCTTTTAGAGCGTGGCGATATCCATGAAGAAATCGACCGTTTAATCATCCATACGCAGAAATTGGAAGAGCTACTTGAAGCAGATTACCCCATGGGTAGAGAACTAGATTTCCTTTTACAAGAGATGAATCGCGAAATCAATACGATCGGCTCAAAATCAAGCGCGATCGAAATCAAAAACCATGTCGTTCAGTCTAAAACGATTTTAGAAAAAATACGTGAGCAAATCCAAAATATTGAATAAGTGTCCAGCCTGTCTAATTGATGACCTATCCGTTAGGCAGGCTTATTTCCGAAGAGGTTACTCCTGTTCCCGCCGTTTATTCATTTTTTAGGTATCCAACAAAAGTAATTTTTACTTTTGTCTCGGACTCTTTAGTGGGAAGTAGACTAGCTTTTTCTAGGTTTTCTAGCTATAATAAAAAAATAGCCTTGAAAGTTGCAAGAAAAAAGTGCAAAATAAGCAATAGTATAAAAAAGACTAGTTGAAAGGACGTCGTCATGTCAGAGCGTGGATTATTAATCGTGTTGTCTGGTCCATCCGGTGTGGGAAAAGGCACAGTGCGAAAAGCAATTTTTGAGAGTGAGGATAATGATTTCCAATATTCGATTTCGATGACGACACGCAAGATGCGTGAAGGAGAAGTTGAAGGAGTCGACTACTATTTCCGAAGCCGCGAAGAATTTGAACAAATGATCGCTAAAGGCGAAATGTTGGAATATGCAGAATATGTCGGGAATTATTATGGTACACCACTATCGTATGTCAACAAAACCTTAGACGAAGGAAAAGACGTTTTTCTTGAAATTGAAGTCCAAGGTGCACAACAAGTAAAAGAAAAAGTACCTGACGGCGTATTTATTTTCCTGACGCCCCCAGATTTAGCAGAATTGAAATCACGAATCGTTGGGCGTGGGACAGATGCAGATGAAGTAATCGAAGAACGAATGAAAGTCGCTAAGGAAGAAATCGAGATGATGGCACTGTATGACTATGCTGTTGTCAATGATGAAGTTCCATTAGCGGTCAACCGAATCAAAGATATTATTGCAAGTGAACATTTCCGTGTCGATCGTGTCATCGGAAAATATATCAAAATGTTAAAGGAGATGTAGTCTTATGATGTTAAAACCTTCAATCGACTCATTATTAGATCGCGTGAACTCAAAATATTCTCTAGTGATCTTAGCAAGTAAACGTGCACATGAATTAGACGCAAAAGCACAACCAACAATGGATTCATTTGATTCTGTCAAAAGCGTTGGACAAGCTTTAGAAGAAATCGAAGCAGGAAATGTGATCAGTGATCCACACCCTGAATTAAAACGTGAACGTCTACGTATGGAAGACGAAGAACGTCGTGCGCAAAAAGACCGTGCACAACAAGAATTAGAGTCTCGTATCCGTGACGAGCAAAAACTATAAAATCAATTCACTATTCAGCTTATGGATAGCAAAAGATTTGAGCTTGGGAAATGTTCCTAGGCTCTTTTTTTTCCTGCGTTAATTTTTTGTTAGGATTTGGCAGAAAGTAAGACAAAACAAGGAATCTCTAGTAAAATAGGCAAGAGCCATTTTGTGTTTAAAACCAAGATGAAGAAAGGAGAAGGAGTCCATGACTGTTATTGCGGATGTGATTGTCGATGTACCAACGATGCAAACCGACCAAGCATTCACCTACTTGGTTCCTTCTGAAATGGAAGCGGCTATCCAAGTCGGTATGCGTGTAGCGATACCATTTGGAAACGGCAATCGCCAAGTCCAAGGCTTTGTGATGGCGTTGACAGCCAACGAACAACCTATAAAAAAAGAATTAAAGCCAATCCTTCAATTACTTGACCTGGCACCTGTTGTCAATCAAGAGTTGATGAGGTTAGCAGACTATATGAAAACCATTACGTATGCTTTTAAAATCACCTGTTTACAAACCATGCTACCAAGTGTCATGAAAGCAGAATACGATAAGCTCATTTACCCAGTGACCGATGAACCAGAAGTCGTTGCATTTTTCGCAGGTAGACAAGAGATTTCTTGGAAGGAAGCGGAAGAAACTGGGATTTTACCGCAATTGATCCGTTGGCGTAAAAACAAGCTAGTTGATATCCGTTACGAAGTCCATACAAAAAACAAAGTGAAAACGATCCGTGTCGTTCACTCTCTTTTGTCAAAAGGACAACTCGATGAAGCTTGGGGCACCTTGAGGCAAAATGCGAAAAAACAAAAAGAATTACTTCTTTATTTGTCAGAAATGGAAAAACCAATGCCTATTGCTTATTTCAAAGAAAAAGGAGTCAGTTCTGCCGTATTGAATCAAGGTAGAGATAAAGGTTGGTTGCGTATCGAAGAAGTCGAAAGTTATCGTGACCCTTATAAAGATCGGGTATTTGAACGAACGACTGCCTTACAATTGAATGAAGAACAACAATCGGCGGTTCAGCAGATCATTGAAGCCTGTCATCAGGAAAAGAATGAAACCTTTTTACTTGAAGGAATTACTGGTAGTGGGAAAACGGAAGTCTACCTTCAAGCCATTGCTGATGTCTTGGCAGAGAAGAAGACAGCAATCATGTTGGTTCCTGAAATCGCATTGACCCCTCAGATGGTCGAACGTTTTAAAGGGCGCTTTGGAGAATCCGTCGCAGTTTTACATAGTGGCTTATCTCAAGGTGAGAAATATGATGAATGGCGTAAAATCGAGCGCAATGAAGCGCAGGTCGTCGTCGGTGCGCGTTCAGCGATCTTTGCCCCACTAGAGAACATTGGGTTGATCATCATTGATGAAGAGCATGAATCGAGCTATAAACAAGATGAAACCCCGCGTTACCATGCCAGAGATTTAGCTATATGGCGTGGGAATTACCATCATTGCCCGATCGTTTTGGGGAGCGCGACACCTTCCCTCGAATCAAGAGCCCGTGCACAAAAAGGGGTCTATCGCATGTTGCATTTGAGTCAGCGTGCGAAAATGAGTGCGCAATTACCTGAGATCGAAGTCGTTGATATGCGTGAAGAATTCGAAAAGAATCAGACATCGACGTTCTCTCAATTATTACAAGAAAAAATCCAAGATCGATTAGAGAAAAAAGAACAGACAGTTCTTCTATTGAATCGACGAGGGTATTCTTCCTTTGTGATGTGCCGAGATTGTGGCTTTGTCTTGCCTTGCCCAAATTGCGATATCTCATTGACTCTCCATATGGATTCTCGCTCGATGCGTTGCCATTATTGTGGACATGAAGAAGCGATCCCGCATCGTTGTCCAAATTGTGGGGAAAACAAGATCCGGTATTATGGAACGGGAACACAAAAAGTGGAAGAAGAGTTAAAAGCACTGTATCCTCAAGCAAGAATCTTGCGGATGGATGTGGATACCACCAGAAAAAAAGGCGCGCATGAACGAATCTTACAAAAATTTGGGGACAAACAAGCGGATATTCTACTAGGAACGCAGATGATCGCAAAAGGGTTAGATTTTCCTGATGTGACCTTAGTCGGCGTTCTAAATGCAGACACTTCGTTGAACCTGCCAGATTTTCGTTCTAGTGAACATACCTTCCAATTATTGACACAAGTCTCCGGAAGGGCAGGAAGAGCCGAAAAAGCTGGGGAAGTCGTGATCCAAACATTTAATCCGAATCACTATGCGGTAACTTTAGCAAAGGAACAAAATTATGAACGCTTTTATCAACAAGAAATGAATGTACGCCATCGTGGAGGCTATCCGCCTTATTACTTCACTGTGAAAATCACGACGAGTCATCCAGAAGAACAAGTCGCAGCCAAAAAAATCTTTCAGATCGCCAGTCAATTAAAACAAGTATTAGGAACGAACAGCCTTCTGTTAGGTCCGGTACCTAGCACCGTTTTACGTGTGAAAAATCGCTATTACTATCAGCTGATCATCAAATATAAACATGAACCAGAACTGCCTAACGTCCTGAAAGAAATTTTGGATCAAAGTCAAAAAGAACAGCGACAAAATCTATTTGTTGCGATCGACAACGAGCCGCTACATTTTATTTAAGAAAGGAAACACTATGCGTTATCCAATAATGATCCACCCAAATAAAAAATTGAATCGAAAAGCCCAACCAATCGATATGATCACTGATGAGACTATCGTCTTGTTAGATAACTTGTATGAAACAATGGTGGCAAATGACGGCGTCGGCATCGCCGCGCCGCAAGTCGGCAAAAATCAACGGATCGCTATTGTTGAAGTCGATGAAGGGGATAAATTTGAACTCATCAATCCTGAGATCATCGAGGCAAAAGGAGAAAGTATCGATGTGGAAGGTTGCTTAAGTATTCCGCATGTCTACGGTACAGTCAAACGTGCAGATGAAGTAACAGTTCGATATTATGATCGTGACGGAGAGGAAATCGAAGTTACCGCGTTTGGCTATCTTGCACGTGCCTTTCAACATGAGATCGATCACTTAGATGGGATTTTATTTATCGATAAAATGATCGAACAAATCCCCGAAGAAAAACTCGAAGAATACATGGAGGAACATTTAGATGACTAAAATCGTATTTATGGGAACCCCAGCATTTTCAGTTCCTGTACTAGAAGGGCTGATCGACCAAGGGTATGAGATCGTCGCTGTCGTGACACAACCTGATCGACCAGTGGGAAGAAAAAAAATCATTACCCCAACACCTGTGAAAGTGGCGGCTTTGAAGCACGATCTTCTTGTGCTACAGCCAGAAAAAATCACGGGTTCTCCAGAAATGCAAACAATCATTGATTTGCAACCAGATGTGCTGGTAACAGCAGCATTTGGTCAATTCTTACCGGAGAAACTATTGCAAGTTCCAACACATGGAGCAATCAATGTTCATGCCTCTTTGTTGCCAAAATATCGTGGGGGTGCACCAGTCCATTATTCCATTATCAACGGGGAAAAAGAGACAGGTGTAACGATTATGGAGATGATCAAGAAAATGGATGCGGGCGGTATTTTCTCACAAGCAAGCCTACCAATCACTAAACAAGATGATGTCGGTACGATGTTTGAAAAACTTAGTCTATTAGGCAAAGAGTTATTGCTAGAAACACTACCAAAGATCATTTCTGGCGAATTGACGCCTACGCCTCAAAATGAGGACCAAGCAACGTTTTCACCGAATATCACACGTGAACAAGAAGCAATCAATTGGGAAAAAACAGCAGAAGAAATCGACTGCCAAGTTCGTGGCATGCGTCCATGGCCCATTGCTTTTACAACCTATGAAGGAACACGCTGGAAGCTTTGGGCAGTAGATGTGTTGGCAGATGAAACGACATCTGAAACACCAGGAACTATCATCCATAAAGATAAAAAACAATTATGGGTAGCTTGTGGGGAACAGACGGTATTATCGATCAAAGAACTACAACCTGCCGGTAAAGCAAAACAACTAATACAAGAATTCCTAAATGGCAGTGGACAACAAGTCGCTGTAGGACAGCAGGTGAAATAATGGCGAAAATACCAAAAAAAATGAAACGTTCGGTTCGCTTTATGGCGTTGATGACATTAGAGCGTGTCAACAAAGGTGGAGCATACTCCAATCTATTGTTGAATGAGATGATCAACCAAGGCGACCTTAACCAAAAAGATATCGGTCTGTTTACAGAACTAGTGTATGGAACGATCAGTCGCCATCGTTTGATTGCATTTTATGTTGCGCCATTGATTGCAAATGCAAAAAAAGTGGATGACTGGGTCAAAACTTTGCTGTATTTGTCTGTCTATCAACTCGAATTTTTAGATAAAGTACCTGATCATGCAATTTTGAATGAAGCAGTAGAAATTGCAAAAATCAAAGGTAACCCCGGCACAGGGAAATTTGTGAATGGTGTATTAAGAAATTATTTACGTCAAGGAAAACCTGATCTGGAAACTATCACAGATGAAGTCGAACGTTTAGCCGTTAAATTAAGTCTGCCGAATTGGCTGACACAGCGCTTAATTGACCAAATCGGCTACGAGGAAACAGAAAGGTTAGGTCTTTCATTGTATCAACCAAGTCATGTGAGTGGCCGTATTGATACCCGTAAACTTTCGCGTGAACAAGCACTGGATCAATTGAAAGAAGAAGGACTAGATGTAAAAGCAAGTCCAATAAGCCCATATGGTGTGATTGCTGAAAAGGGCAGACTCGCCTCTACGACACTTTTTCACGATGGCTTGATGACGATCCAAGATGAAAGCTCGATGCTTGTTGCACCAGCGATGCAGATTGAGCCAGAACATCATGTACTAGATGCCTGCGCTGCCCCTGGTGGCAAAACGACCCATATCGCCACGTTCCTTGATCCAACTTGTGGAGGAGAAGTCGTGGCTCTAGATGTCCATGACCACAAAGTAAAACTAGTGGAAGAGAACGCTCGCCGTTTAGGAGTTGCCAACGCAGTGTTCGCACAAAAAATGGATGCACGTGAAGTCAAAGAACAGTTTGAAGCAGAACAATTTGACCGTATTTTAGTAGATGCTCCATGTTCCGGTTTTGGCTTGTTACGCCGAAAACCAGATATTCGTTATAAAAATAATGAAAAAGAATTAGCCAATTTACCGGCTATCCAACTAGCTATTTTGGAAAGTGTGGCTACGGCTCTTAAACCTTCAGGAATATTGACCTACAGTACTTGTACGATTTTGAAAGAAGAGAATCAAGAAGTTGTTTCAGCGTTTTTACAACGACATCCTGATTTTGAGAAGATTGATGTTTTAGTTGATCCTGTGCTACAATCATCAATCAAGGATAAGATGTTGACGTTGTATCCACATCAATCTTATACAGATGGCTTTTTCATTTGTTGTTTGCGCAAAAAGTAATGAGGTGAAAGTATGCAGATTGAATATCAATCAGATGTAGGAAGAAGACGTAATACGAATCAAGATTATGTCAGTGTATTTGAAAACCAAGTCGGTCTCACGCTGGCGGTTTTAGCAGATGGCATGGGTGGGCACCGCGCAGGCGATATTGCTAGTCAAATGGCCGTCACAAATTTAGGGAAAGCCTGGGAAGAGCAAGCGTTACTTGATGACGAAAAAATCGCGCAGTGGTTTATCCAAGCGATCCAAGAAGAAAACCGCGCGATTCATCAATTAGGACAAGAACAGCTTGAATATAACGGAATGGGAACAACGATCGTAGCAGCTGCCCTATCAGAGGAACGTTTCACGATTGCCAATGTTGGCGATAGTCGTGCGTATTTGCTTCGCGATAATCGGATCATTCGCTTGACGGAAGACCATTCTTTAGTAAATGAATTAGTCAAATCTGGTGAAATCAGCGAAGAAATGGCCGTCAATCATCCACGTAAGAATATCTTGACTCGATCTGTCGGCATGCCAGGATCATTAGAAGTCGATGTTGCAACGTATCTTTGGCAACTCCAAGATCGTTTGCTTCTATGTTCGGATGGTTTGACGAATATGCTGTCAGAAGAAACGATCGGTACGATCATCAATCAAGAAGGATCATTATCAGAAAAAGTAACGCAATTAGTGGATCAAGCAAATGAAGCTGGCGGAGCAGATAATATCAGCGTTCTTCTTATTGAATACAAGGAGGATGTTGCATGATTGAGCCAGGAAGAAAATTAAATGGTCGTTACCAAATTACCGGTAACATCGGTAGTGGCGGTATGGCAAATGTCTTTTTAGCCCATGACTTGATTTTAGATCGAGATGTTGCAATCAAAGTCCTACGCTTTGATTTCCAAAATGACCAAACGGCGATCCGTCGTTTTCAACGAGAAGCATTAGCGGCAACCGAATTAGTTCATCCAAATATCGTCAGTGTTTATGATGTCGGTGAAGAAGATAACATGCAGTACTTAGTTATGGAATATGTAAAGGGAATGGATTTAAAACGTTATATCCAAACGCACTATCCGATTCCTTATGAAACAGCAGTAAACATCATGCAACAAATCTTGTCTGCGATTTCTTTAGCACATAGCCATCAAATCATCCACCGAGATCTAAAACCACAAAATGTCTTGATCGATAATGAAGGTGTTGTGAAAATCACCGATTTTGGTATTGCGATTGCTTTATCGGAAACATCGATCACCCAAACGAATACGATGCTTGGTTCGGTTCACTACCTTTCACCAGAACAAGCAAGAGGTAGTATGGCGACAAAACAATCAGATATCTATGCGTTAGGGATCATTTTATATGAAATGCTGACAGGAAGCGTTCCTTTTGATGGGGAATCAGCTGTCACCATTGCACTGAAACATTTTCAGGATGATTTGCCTTCAATCAAAGAGTTAGATCCAGGGGCACCTCAGTCATTGGAGAATGTTGTCTTGAAAGCAACAGCCAAAGAACCTGTCGACCGGTATAAAACGGCAGAAGAAATGGCAGATGACCTAGCAACGGTGTTGTCGTTAGAACGAGCAAACGAAGAAAAATGGCAACCCCAGGCGATGGACAACGAAACAAGAGTATTGACACCACTGACGGCAGAAACACCGATGCCAGATTCCTTTAAGTCAATGCCTCTTCCCGAAGAGAAACCAGCGGAAGAATTACCAGATCCCGAAGAAACAATGCCAGATGTAAAGACTAAAAAAAGAAAAAAATGGTGGATCATTTTGCTGGTCTTGCTTGCTTTGTTAGGAATTGGGACAGCGATTTTATTTGCTTCAGGTGGACGAGGAGAAGTAACGGTTCCCGATGTTTCGGGTCAATCCGAAGCTTCAGCAAGAGAAGCTTTGACACAAGCAAAATTAAAGGTAGCAACGAACACTGAAGAAATTGCTGACGATACGATTGAGAAAGGAAATGTGGTCAAAACAGATCCAGCCTCAGGAACAACAGTGAAACAAAATCGTGAAGTCACGCTTTATATCAGTACAGGTAAGAAGAAAATCCAACTCGATGATTTTACGGGTATGTCTTACGATGAAGCGCGCAAGCAGCTACTGGATTTAGGTTTCTCTTCAAGTAGAATCAAAAAAGAAGAAGAATTTAGTGATGAGGTCACTAGTGGAAATATCATCTCGCAATCAGAAGATGAAGGAACAGAAGTCGATCCCACATCAGATACGATTACTTTTACTGTTAGTAAAGGAAGTCAGCCGACGATGAGCGATTACACCGGACAAAACTATGAAACAGTTCTTAGTATTTTGAGAACGAATGGCTATACGAATATCAGTGCAACGAATGATTATAGTGATACGGTCCCAGCCGGTGCAATCATCAGTCAGTCACCAAGTTTTGGGGAACCATTGACGGATGCGACATTTATTAGTTTCGTGGTGAGTCAAGGACCAGATGCGAAGACACTGAATGACATTTCTGGTTATACGAAAAGTGATGCGCAAAGTTACTTATCTGGTATCGGTGCCGACTACATTGGTCATGAAACGTATGAGTTTTCAGATACAGTAGAAAAAGACAAAGTGATCCGTACAGATCCAGGAGTAGGTGCATCAATCACATCAGGAACGATCGTCAATGTGATTTACTCAAAAGGACCAGACCCAGCGAAAGCATCATCAAGTTCTGAAAAAGATTCTTCCAGCAGTTCTTCTAGCAGTTCAAGCAGTAGTTCAAGTTCCGAAACAACTAGTAGTAGTACCACCACACCGTCCTCGACGGATAGTGACTAGTAGACAGAATTAAAAGAACTAAAACGATAATGAAAAAAATAGATCTGAGAATTCAAAATGTCGGCGGCATTTGAGGAAATTCTTAGGTCTATTTTTTGGTGATTTCTCCTAACTTCTGCTGTCCTATGGTAAAATATACTAAAATTGGAGGTGGGTTTCATTAAAGGGCAAATCAGAAAAGCAATAAGTGGATTTTATTACGTATATAAAGATGGAGAGACCTATCAGACACGAGGTCGAGGGAATTTTCGTAATCGAAAGATCACGCCCCTTGTTGGCGATCAAGTCATATTTGAAAGTGAAAACAAGACCGATGGCTATCTACTAGAAGTTTTACCACGTAAAAATCAATTAGTACGACCACCAGTAGCAAATGTTGATTTAGGAGTTGTTGTGACGAGTTTGATCGAACCAACATTCTCTTATAATCTACTCGACCGTTTTTTAGTCATGTTGGAATATGAATCGATCGAGCCAGTGATCTATTTGACGAAAACGGATTTAGCTGTCGATTCTACACAAATAAAAGAAATTAAAGAGACTTACGAAAAAATCGGCTATCCAGTGATCGTCCCTCGCACACAGGGTGACACGGATGAATTAGTTCGCTATTTTCCAGAAAGACTGACTGTTTTCATGGGACAGTCAGGTGCAGGTAAATCGACGTTGCTCAACCAGATCTCACCAGAGCTTGAGTTAGAAACAGGTGAAATATCTGATTCTTTGGGACGTGGACGTCACACGACAAGACATGTCGAGTTATTACCACTCTATGATGGATTGGTTGCCGATACACCAGGTTTCAGTTCTATTGATTTCTTAGTCATCGAACCTGTCGAGTTATCCAAACAATTCCCTGAATTTGTCGATGCTTCTGTAGACTGTCGCTTTAGAGAGTGTATGCACGTAAAAGAGCCAGATTGTGAAGTCAAACGAAGAGTGGCGGCAAAAGAAATTGCACAGACTCGCTATGACAATTACTTGCAATTTTTGCAAGAAGTTGAAAACCGTAAACCGATGTACAACAAAAAAGAAACTAGAAGAAAGTAGGAGGGTATTTTTATGAAAATAGCACCATCGATTTTAAGCGCAGATTTCGCCAATCTCCAAGCAGACATTGAACGAGTAGAAAAAGGTGGAGCAGACTATATCCATGTGGACGTAATGGACGGCCAATTCGTTCCTAACATTACATTCGGATCGAATGTAGTGCAAGCAATCCGTCCGGTCACAAAACTACCTTTAGACGTTCATTTGATGATCATCAATCCTGAAAATTATATTGCTGATTTTGCAAAAGCAGGTTCAGATATCATTACGGTCCATGTGGAATCGACACCACATATCCATCGTGCGATCCAGATGATCAAAGATTTAGATGTCAAAGCAGGGGTCGTTATCAATCCTGGTACACCGATCGAAATGATCAAGCATGTTTTGCCTTTAGTTGATCAAGTGTTAGTGATGACAGTCAATCCAGGATTTGGCGGACAAAGCTTTATTACAGAAACAGTGGATAAAATCGCAGAGTTAGCGGAATTACGCAAGGTGAACGATTGGACCTATCAAATCGAAGTGGATGGTGGAATCGTTCCAGAAACTGCAAAAATTTGTCGTGAAGCAGGTGCAGACGTATTTGTTGCAGGCTCCTATGTCTATAGTGCAGAAGATCCAGCAGCTCAAATCGATCAATTGAAAAAGGCATTAGGCTAATGGAAGTATTACTTGTTGCAGGCGGATCACCAGAAAATTGGCCAGACTTGTCACAGCAATCATTTGATCAATACGTGGGCATTGACCGTGGGGCACTCTATTTACTTGAAAAAGGCTATTCATTAGATCTAGCAATCGGTGATTTTGATTCATTGTCTTCCTCGGAATATCAACGAGTATCCGATAAAGCTGTCGAAGTACACCAAGCGCCAGCAGAGAAAGACGATACGGACACTCAGCTAGGTTTAGCAAAGACATTCGAACACTTTCCAGAAGCAAGCGTGACACTGATCGGTGCAACTGGTGGAAGATTAGATCATTTATTAGCTAATCTATGGTTAGCATTAGAACCACGGTTTCAACCCTTTATACGACAGATCCAAATACAAGACAAACAAAACGTAATCACTTACTATCTACCAGGAGCTTACGAGATAAAAAAAATTCCTGAAATGAAGTATTTGGCTTACTGTTGTTTGACACCTGTTAGTCAATTGACATTATCTGACAGCAAATATCAACTATCAAACGAGGAAGTATCTCGTCCAACTTCTTATGCAAGCAATGAATTTGTCACTGACAAAGCATCCTTCAGCTTCTCTGAAGGAATCATTTCAGTCATCCAAAGTAAAGATTGATGGATCGGTTCAGGACAAAGTAGCAAAAGAAATGAAGCGGAAAAATGACAGTTTAAATTATTTGCTAAAAAAAGCTTAAAAGAAGGGTCGAGCCTTTTGTTTCCCCTTATTTAATGATAAAATTACAGGTAAGAGTCTAATTTAATTCGAGGTGTCTTTGTGAAGAAGTTCAATCCTAATAAAAATATCATTATTACCTTAGTCATCGTTATTATTGTAGTAACGGTCCTAAGTGTGACAGCTGCCCAGCGAGCGAATGAAGGAAAGCCCAATTTCTTCCAATCTATTGTGAACGACAGTGTCTCTTTTGTCGATCGGACGATTTCTGCTCCGGTCAAATGGGTCCAAAATGGCGTGGATTCAGTACATCATCTTTTCACCACCTATTCAGAAAATGAACGGTTAAAAGAAAAAATCGACAGCTATGATGAGATAGCTCAAAAAAACAAGAACATGCAAAAAGAAATCGATGCACTAAAAAGCGAACTCGATTTAAGCCAAACGTTGACGAGTTATGAAAGAGTCACAGCAAATGTGATCACTCGTTCACCTGACTCATGGCAAGATCTATTAGTCGTCGATAAAGGATCAAATGATGGAATCGAAGTCAATATGGCAGTCATGGCGCAAAAAGGTTTAGTCGGACGTGTCATTGAAGTCAATGCCACTTCTTCTAAAGTAGAATTGCTGACTTCATCAAATGTAAGTTCCAACCATTTTCCTGTCCGCGTATCTTCTGGAAACGGAGAATCTTTCGGTTTACTCAAGAATTATGACGAAAAGTTACAAGCGCTAGTTGTGACACAGCTAACAGGTGACAGTGAAATCAAAGAGGGCGACGTAGTACAAACATCAGGTCTTGGAGGCAACTCGCCAGCAGATCTACAAATCGGTACAGTCATCAAAACAAAACCAGATAGTTATGGGCTAGATCGCGAAGTCTATGTCAAACCTTATGCGGATATGTATGATCTCCCAGTAGTAACGATCATCAAACGTCTTGTGGAGGAATAGTCCATGCTGAAAAAAGAGAAAATGACCATTTATTTGCCGATCCTCCTGTTCCTACTCATGTTGATCGATGGGCACTTTACCCGAATGATGATCAGGTGGTCGAGCGGTGACTACATGGCAAGTGCGCATCTTTTGATATTGGTTTTACTATTTTGCAGTTTGAGTTTTTCCAAACGCTACTTACTGATCACGACATTAGTTTTAGGTATTATCTTTGATTCTTACTATATTGGTGTAATTGGTATTTACGCAGTTGCTTTACCTTTATTAGTATTTATCATGTATGGGATGAAATCGGTCATCCATGTAAATATTTTTACTGAGTTTTTTAGCCTCATCATTTTCATCACAGGCTATGAGTTGTTTACATTGATCGTACAAATGGTATTCAAACTTGCGAGTGTAGATAGTACGTACTTTATCACTAAATATTTAGGCCCAACATTATTATTGAATATGGTATTGTTCGCTCTACTTGTATTCCCATTAAAGAAGCTATTCAAAGAAGGTCGGGACAGAGGTGTTTAGTCTCGAGAAATAAGGCGCCATCCACGGAAATTGTTTTTCAAATTTTTGTGGATGGCGCCTTATTGCCGAAGAAGTTACTTCTGTGCCCGCCATTTAATCTGTTTTAGGTGGTGCGAGAGGCCCAATGTCTCAGCCTTTTTTTATTTAATTTAAAACGAACATTATTTAATTATTGAAAAATGTATTATGAAAATAACCATGTCATCTTACATTTCTGTCATTATAATCAGTTGTTTTGAAATGTTTTTGTAACATAACTATTATCTCATTGACATACAGCTATGGTACAATTTTGTTATCGTTAAGAAAGACTTAAATATTTTTAGATATTTATTAAATTAAGCCAGTCGGAGGAATGAAGAGTGAAAAAGAGTTTAATATCAGCAGTAATGGTAAGTTCAATGGCCTTGACTGCCGTAGCATCACCGATCGCAGCCGCGGCGGAAGATTTTGATTCTCAAATACAACAACAAGATCAAAAAATTGCGGAATTACAAAACCAACAAGCAAGTGCCCAATCTCAAATCGAGGCATTAGAAGGTCAAGTCGCTGACATCAATACAAAAGCTGAAACTTTATTAGCTAATCAAGCAACATTACGTCAAGAGTCTTCTCAATTGACACAAGAAATTGCTGATCTACAAGAACGTATCGAAAAACGTGAAGCAACGATCCAAGAGCAAGCACGTGAAACACAAGTTAAAGGTACAAGCTCTAACTACATCGATGCAGTATTGAATGCTGAGTCATTCTCAGATGCTATCGGACGCGTTCAAGCAATGTCATCAATTGTACGTGCGAACCAAGACTTAGTGAAACAACAAAAAGAAGACAAACAGGCAGTTGAAGATAAAAAAGCTGAAAATGAAGCGAAGCTACAAGAGTTAGCAGAAAACCAAGCGGCTTTAGAATCACAAAAAGGCGACTTACTATCAAAACAAGCTGATTTAAATGTCCTAAAAACTACTTTAGCGGCTGAACAAGCAACAGCAGAAGATAAAAAAGAAGACTTGAACCGCCAAAAAGCAGAAGCTGAAGCAGAGCAAGCACGTATTCGTGAACAAGCTCGTTTAGCAGAGCAAGCGCGTCAACAAGCAGCACAAGAACAAGCTGAAAGAGAAGCACGTGAACAAGCAGCAGTTGCCGCTGCAGCAGCACAAGAGCAAGAACAAGCTTCTTCTTCATCAGTACAAGAATCAACAGAAGTTTCTGAATCAGCTACTTCAGAATCATCATCAAGTGCTGAATCTTCAACAGAACAATCTTCAGTTCCTGAATCATCTACATCAACAGAAGATTCAACAACTGAAAGCAGTGTACCAGAATCTTCAACAGAAGAATCTACTACTACACCATCTGTTCCAGAAACAACAACACCATCAACGCCGGAGCCATCAACACCAGCTCCATCAACGCCGGAGCCATCAACGCCAGCTCCATCAACACCAGCTCCATCAACGCCGGAGCCATCAACACCGGCACCCTCAATTCCAGCGCCAACGGCTCCATCTACTAATGGAGCAGCGATTGTAGCTGAAGCGATGAAATACATTGGGACTCCTTATGTATGGGGTGGAAAAGATCCAAGTGGATTTGATTGTTCTGGATTTACACGCTATGTGTACCTACAAGTAACTGGTCGTGACATCGGTGGTTGGACTGTACCTCAAGAATCAGCAGGAGCTAGAATCTCAGTTTCTCAAGCAAAAGCTGGAGACTTATTATTCTGGGGAGCAGCTGGTGGCACTTACCACGTAGCAATTTCTTTAGGTGGCGGACAATACATCCACGCACCACAACCGGGCGAAAGTGTTAAAATTGGCTCAGTTCAATGGTATGCACCTGACTTTGCTGTAAGTATGTAATTTATGAAGAACTAACTCTAAAGTGAGTTAGTTCTTTTTTTACGAAACTAAAAAGGATCGAACAAACAGTTTTTGGTAACTGTCTGTTCGATCCTTTAAAATTTTCTTGCTTAGAAAGCATGATCAAATAAATTCTTCCGTCAATTCCATGAAGTTTTGGATATCTTCTAAGACCATGTTGATACCTGCTTGCCAAAAATCTGGTTTCGTTAAGTCTACACCTAAGTGTTTTTGAGCCAATTCTTCCGTTGTCATCGAAGCAGTATCGCGTAGTAAGTCGATATACTCTTGTTCAAAACTTGAACCTTGCTCGTTAGCATAGGCGTAAATACCTAAACTGAACAGGTAACCAAAGGTATAAGGGAAATTATAAAACGGTACATCATCAATAAAGAAATGTAGTTTTGCTGCCCAGAAATAAGGATGATAAGTAGATAATGCATTTGCATATCCTTCTTTTTGCGCTTCGATCATCATATCAGTGATCTCTTGTTCTGCGACTAGTCCTTTTTGTCGAGCAGTATAGAATTGATTTTCAAAGATAAAACGAGAATGGATATTCATGAACATAGCCAGAGCATTTTGTAGTTTCGTATCCAACAAATTGATTTTTTCTTCTTTTGTTGATGCCGCTTTAAGTGTTGCATCAGCTACGATCAATTCTGCAAAGGTACTTGCTGTTTCAGCAACATTCATCGCGTATTCACGATTCAACGCTGGAAGATCCCACATCGTACTACTATGGAAAGCGTGACCTAACTCATGGGCTAAAGTAGCGACTTCGTTGACTGAATTACTATAAGTCATGAAGATTCTAGATTCTTGTGTTTCAGGCAATTCGGTGCAGTAACCACCAGGTCGTTTGCCAGGACGATCCTCTGCTTCAATCCAACTTTTGTTAAAAGCGTCTTGAGCAAATTCAGCCATTTTAGGACTGAATTTATTGAAATTCTCAATGATAAATGCTGCCGCTTCATCAAAGGTAAAGGTTTTTTCTTTCATATCACCTAGAATGATCGGTGCATCTTGGTCTTGCCATTCCATTTTTTCTTTACCGAAAAGATTGGCTTTTCTTGTTAAGTAATCGACAAGGGGTTGTTTATTTTTTTGGATCGTCTCCCACATTACATCTAATGTTTCTTTTTTCAAGCGATTATATTCTAAAGGCTTTTGTAAGAAATCTGTTGTACCGTGTAGTTTATAGGTGGATAGACGGAACCCATCTAAATGATTCAAAGTGTCTGTAAATAAAGGTGCTTTTTCTTGCCAAGCAGTTTCCCAAGCTGTAAATAATTGTTTGCGGACTTCTGGATCAGGATCACCCATCATTTTATTGAATGCTTGACCAGCAGATAATTCAATGATTTCTCCCTCTTGTTCAAATGGTACAGTCACGCTAGCGACAATCGTATCATAATGACTACTCCAGGCATTCAAACCATCCAAAGATAATGTATTGATAATGTGCTCCTCGTTTTCAGATAACAAGCGTGCGCCATCGCGACGAATTTCGTTCATGCGAAAAGCAATCGGAGCTAATTGATCTTGAGCAATCAAGTGTGTCCATTCATTGTCAGATATTTCTGCAAATTTTTTCGATAAGATCGTATCTGCTGCTTGCCAACGTGGTAATGAAGCATAGAGTTTACCAGATAAAATCTTTGCATCGGAATCTTTTACATTAGCAGATAATAAAGCAGTAATATAACTATTACATTGGCTGAAGCCATTGGTTACTTTTTCTTGAAGTGCCAAAATCGTCACAAGAGAATCGATATCTTCGGATGAAAATGACCATTGATTGATTTGTTCGTAATATGTTTCTATTTGTCGTTCTAATTGAGCCAAACGTTCATTTAATTCAGTTGAAGCACTTCCTCCAGGAAAGATAGAATCTAAATCCCAGTTAAGCGAATAAGTCATCAAAAAACCCCTCTCATATTTATGGTACTATCTCTAGTATAGCATTTAAAGAAGGAATAAGTCTTGGAGAAATTATTGTTGTTTTATGAAAAAAAAGCTATCATAGAAAGAAGAGGTGACTTATGGAGTTTTTAAAAAAACAAAGAAAAAATGGAAATTTTTATTTAGTGTTTGCATTAATGATCATGGCTATTTTATTTTATAGCTCCTCGCAAACCTATGGACAACAATCGCAACTTTCAAGAATTGATGCGTGGTTCCCAAACCAACCCTTTAAAGAAGCATTATCAGGTATCCAGTTTACTTATGGAGAAAGTGTTATCAGTATCGACCATTCTGGATACAGCAAATTCATTGAATTCTTTTTAAGAAAAGGCGCCCATTTTGGTACCTATTTTCTATTAGGAGGTAGTCTGTATCTAGGTGTATTCCCGAAAATGAAAATCTGGTGGTTAACGGGGGTTCTTGCTTGGTTATCTGCGACAGGATACGCCGGTCTAGATGAGTTCCATCAAATGTTGACAGGCGATCGTTCACCAATGTTCCAAGATGTCATGCTTGATTCGATGGGGGCATTGACTGCAGTTGTTATATGTATTTTATTTACTTTTATAAAGAAGAAAAAGTAAAAAAGAGAGCACAGTTGCGTGTCTGCAACTGTGCTCTAGTAGTTACGATTAAAAAATCAAAACAGGCGTACCTTTTTCAACCATTCCAAATAATTCTTTCATGACACCTGGTGGCGTATTGACACAACCATGAGAACCGCGAGTTCGCCATAAGTCGCCGCCATATTCTGGTTGCCAATCCGAATCGTGGATACCGATACCTGTCCAATCGACTGGCATCCAATAGTTCACTGGACTTTCATATGGTGTACCATCATCGTTCGTTCCTCTTAATACTGCATTTTCTTCTTTATTCCAGACATAAAAGACACCAGGAGGAGTAGGGGTAGAAGGTTTTCCTGAAACGATATCTGTTTCAAGTGCTACTTTCCCATCTTTGTAGAACCACATATGTTGATTCTCTAAATCGACTTCGATATACGTATCCTCAATCAATGGGTGGTCGGCAGTTGTACTACCTTGAACAATTGGTGAACGTGTGAAATCTTGTCCTGCTAAAATCGCTTCTGTTAATGCTGTTACTTCGCTATCTGTTTGGATCGTCCAACTGAACGTGCCAGCAGGAACAGTTACTTCGCCACGTTTGGTACTTTTGAATTTAGTATCATTCGTACTTGTATTGTATTTTTCGCCAAGTTCACTAACATATTGACGAACTTTTTCTGAATCAAGCGCAGGTTTTCCATCTTCATAGGTGAGCCATTCAACGATGAGTGAAGAAGGGATCGTAACTGTTTCACCATTGATACTGTAAGTTCCTTTTACTTTAGCGATATTATTCATTGTCGTTAACTGCTCAGTCAACTTTTTATCTGTAGATGTGACCGTTGGTTCTTTTTGGAACTCAGTCAGATCAATTGTATCTTTTCCATCATTGACAACAGTTGTCAATTCCTTCGTAACGGCTTCGACATCGACCGTGTTCCCTTTCACTTCAGGCTTGATTTTAAATGAGTCACCAGACTTTTCAATCGTTGCATCGGCAGTAGGCGTACGTTCTTTATTCAATTCAGTCAATTCCGTAGACAATGTCTCGATCGTTTGATCCAGTTGTTCCCGTTCCGCACTTAGTGGATCGATTTCTTGTTTTTCGGCCGCAGCTACATAGTTCATTCCCCAAGTCCAAGCATTTTGGTTTTTCAAGATGGAAGCTAGATCAGTTGAAAAATCCTTTTTATAACCAAGATCGGACTTTGCAATCTCTTTCCAAACCGTTCCGTTTTCTTTGATTGAAATCATCTTATTGGAATAAGCTTCTTTTAGCTTGTCATTTGCTTGGTCGATAGTCAGGTTACTTACATTGATCGAATTGACTTCCGTTTTAGGAAGAAAACGATTCGTGTAATATGTACTACGGTAGGTGTAAAAGCCGATTAATACTAGAATCACACCGAGAACAGAAAGCAAACCAATACGCATTGATTTTTTTCGATGAGAAGATCTTGTCATATCTGCAACTCCTTAATAATAATAGTTATAGGGTGTAACGACTCTATCATAGCATAATTTACAGTAAAAGACGAAATGATGTCCCTCTTTATATAAAAATTAACATACTGCTTAGAAAAATAACGATAGTTAGGCAAGGATTTTATATACGGAAGTGTATAAAAAAACAGGAAATCCTAGAAAATGGAAGGTCGATTTTCAGGATTCCCTGTGAAGATGAGGTTGTTTTCGAAGACATTACTTCTGGAACAACGTGTATTCTTTTTTAGTGAGAACGATAGCGTCTCAAGTAATTAATTATTCAGCATCCAATTTAGCAAAAGCTTCATCTAAGATATCTTTTAATTGTTTTGCTGAAGCGGCCATACGATCTTGTTCGCTGTCGCTTAATGGAATTTCAATGACTTTTTGGATACCTTGACGGTTGATGACAGCAGGTGCACCGATATAGATATCGTTTAGTCCATATTCACCATTCATATAAACAGATAATGGAAGAACTGCATTTTCATCGTCTAAGATCGCGCGAGTGATACGTGCTAAAGCTACAGCGATACCGTAGAATGTTGCGCCTTTTTTCTCGATGATCGTATAAGCAGCGTCACGTACACCGAAGAATAAGTTGACCATTGCTTCTTCATCCACGTCTGGATTATTTTTCACCCATTCATAGATTTGTAAACCAGCAACATTGGCATGTGACCAAACTGGGAACTCAGAATCTCCATGTTCACCTAAAATATACGCATGGACGTTACGTGCATCAACGTCAACTAATTCAGCAAGTGCTTGACGGAAACGAGCAGAGTCAAGTGAAGTTCCTGAACCGATTACGCGCTCTTTAGGGAACCCTGAGAATTTCCAAGTAGAGTAAGTTAAAATATCAACTGGGTTAGCAGCAACTAAGAAAATACCATTGAAACCTGAGTCAACGATTTGTGTAACAACTTCGCGGTTGATTTTTAAGTTTTTATTTACTAAATCTAAACGTGTTTCACCTGGTTTTTGTGGTGCACCAGCTGTGATAACGACTAAGTCTGCATCATGTGCATCTGCATAAGATGCTGAGTAGATTTTTTTAGGTGAAGTAAATGCTAGAGCGTGTGATAAGTCGATCGCATCTCCTTCAGTTTTTGCTGTATTGATATCGATGATACCAACTTCTTGAGCGATATTTTGTGTAACTAAAGCGAAGGCATAGCTAGAACCTACAGCACCGTCTCCAACAAGTATTACTTTTTGATGATCTTTTTTTTCTGCGTTTGCAGTCATTTATATCAATCCTTCCATTGATTTGTTTTTCCCATGCCTATGCTAACATGGAAAAAGCCTGCTGTCACGCTATTTGGTTACAAAATATAACAGATAACAAGGTTGTACCATATGTAAAAGCTTACATGTGCGTTATTTCACTATTTAGCAAAACCAATGATTTCATTAGTTTTGAATTATAATTTTAATCATTTTTTCATTTATTAAGTTTCTCTTTTTAGCTGTAACAAAGGATTGTGTGTTATACTAATAGGAGCTAAAATAATAAAAAAATCGAGTCAAAGACTGGACCGCCTATGAGCAGTCCAGCCTTTTGTGCTGTTTATAAGATTGGATGAGCGCAGAAATGAAAATGATCGTAGGGCTTGGAAACCCAGGAACGAAATATGAACATACAAAGCATAACGTTGGATTTATGGTGGTGGATCGTTTGGCTGAAAAACACCAAGCGACCTTTAAGAAAAACACATTTGAAGCAGAAGTAGCTGAATTTTTCCACAAAGGTGAGAAAATTTTATTAGTCAAACCCCAAACATTTATGAATGAATCTGGCCGAGCGGTTGGTCCATTGATGACTTACTTTGGGATTTATCCAGAAGAGTTGGTGGTTGTTTATGATGACCTAGATTTAGCAATCGGTAAAATCCGTTTACGACAAAAAGGAAGTGCAGGCGGACATAATGGGATCAAGAGTATTATCTCTCATTTGGATAGTACGATCTTTGATCGAATAAAAGTTGGTATTGGTCGACCAGAAGGTAAAAAAACAGTCGTCCAACATGTTCTCAGTCCCTTTAGTAAAGAGACGCAACCCTTGATCGAACAAAGCATCGATCAATCAGTCGCTGCTGTTGAATTTCTATTGGATGGCCATTCTTTTATAGATACAATGAATCAATTTAATTAAGAAAGGAGAATGAAACGATGGATATGATCCAATTGATTGGCAAAGATGCTCAAGTGGCTGAATGGTCCATGAATCTTGAACAACGGATGTCTAGACAGTTGATTACAGGTTTAGCTGGATCTGCTAAGACGTTGTTGTTTGCACATGCGTTTAAAAAACTGGATAAAAATCTGATTATCCTGATGCCAAATTTATATTACGTCAACCAATTGGCAGAGGATCTGCAACACGTTCTGCCAGCTGAAAGTATCCACTTATTTCCAGTAGATGAAGTGCTTTCCGCAGAAATGGCTTTTTCTTCTCCTGAAGCTCGGGCTGAACGTGTAGCGACGTTGAATCGTTTGCAACAAGATGAGCCAGGAATCTATCTTCTTCCAGTGGCAGCATTGCACAAACGTCTTCCTGATAAAGAAACATGGAGCAATGCCCAATTACATTGGCAGATTGGCGACGAGATCGCCGTGGACTCATTACCGCAACAACTCGTCTTGTTGGGGTATGAGCGGACAGAGATGGTCGCAAAACCTGGGGAATTTAGTATGCGAGGGAGTATTGTCGATATCTATCCTTTGACATTTGAATACCCTGTTCGTGTGGAATTATTTGATGTCGAAATTGATTCCATGAGATACTTCGAAGCTGATACGCAACGATCGATTGAAAAGATCGAAGAAGTGTGGTTGCCACCAACAAGTGAACAAATTTATTCTCAAGAGAATCTGCTTGACGGTATCAACAAAATAGAAAACCTCTTAGAAAAGAAATTAGCAACGACCGCAGAACCTACTGAACGACAATTTTTGCATGACTATTTCGGTCAGTTGATCTCGGAGTGGCAACGTAATGTCCCGACAGACCAAGCGAAGTTCTATGCGGATCTTTTGTATCCTGAACATTTATCGATTTTGGATTATTTTCCCCAAGATAGCTTGCTGATTGTGGACGATTACCAACGAATCATGGAAACGAATCGCGAAATGGAGAGAGAAGCAGCGGAATGGCATACACAAAAAATCAGTGAGTTACGCGTATTCTCTGAACAACAATTTGTGGCAGACGTACATGGGATCATCCAAAAAGAAAAATTTGCGACCACTTTTTTCTCTTTATTCCAAAAAGGAATGGGAAATCTCAGGTTCCAAGCACTTTACCAGTTCCAGTATCGCACGATGCAACAGTTCTTTGGACAAATGCCATTGCTGAAAACGGAAATGGATCGTTGGCGCAAACAAGAGCAGACAGTCGTCATCTTCATTCCAACGAAAGAACGTATCCGTAAGGCGGAACAAATGTTGCGTGACGAAGACATATTAGTGGTAGAAACAGAAGCAGACCAACTGATCAAAGGACAAGTCCAATTAGTCGAAGGCGCATTGATGACAGGTTTTGAGTTGCCGCAAGAAAAAATCGTAACGATCACGGAAAAAGAGATTTTTCAAAAGACAACAAAAAAACAGACACGTCGTCAAACGGTAACGAATGCAGAACGACTAAAAAGCTACAACGAATTAAAAGCTGGAGATTACGTTGTCCATGCGAATCATGGGATCGGGAAATATATCGGTATGGAAACCTTAGAGGTCGACGGTGTCCACCAAGATTATATGACGATCATTTATCAAAATGATGATAAGCTATTTATTCCTGTCACGCAGTTGAATTTGATCCAAAAATATGTAGCTTCGGAATCGAAAACACCACGAATCAACAAACTCGGTGGTAGTGAATGGACGAAAACGAAACGTAAGATCTCCTCAAAAATCGAAGATATTGCGGATGACTTGATCCAATTGTATGCGGTCAGAGAAGCAGAAAAAGGATACGCATTTGGTCCGGATGACTCTTATCAAAAAGAATTTGAGAATGCTTTTCCATATTCGGAAACAGATGACCAACTCCGAAGTGCGGCGGAAATCAAACGAGATATGGAAAAAGAAAAACCGATGGATCGTTTACTTGTGGGGGACGTCGGCTATGGGAAAACAGAAGTTGCGCTACGTGCCGCTTTTAAAGCAGTCAAAGAAAGTAAACAAGTGGCATTTCTTGTGCCGACAACAATCTTGGCGCAACAACATTACGAAACGATGTTGGAACGATTTGAGGGATTCCCAGTGAATGTTGGTTTGCTGAGTCGTTTCCGAACAAAGAAACAACAAAAAGAAACGATCGAAGAATTACGAACAGGACAACTAGATATTGTTGTGGGTACTCATCGTGTATTGTCAAAAGATATTGAATTTAGTGATTTAGGACTATTAATCGTTGATGAAGAACAACGTTTCGGTGTAAAACACAAAGAACGTTTGAAACAATTGCGTGCGCAAGTGGATGTGCTGACTTTGACAGCGACACCTATTCCGCGAACGCTGCATATGTCGATGCTAGGCGTACGGGATCTATCGGTGATTGAAACACCACCGGCGAATCGGTATCCGATCCAAACATATGTGATGGAAAAAAATCCAGGTGCGATCCGAGAAGCGATTCAGCGAGAGATGGGACGTGGGGGACAAGTTTTCTACTTATATAATCGTGTAGAAACGATTGAACGTAAAGTAGAAGAAATCCAAGCATTAGTTCCCGAAGCGAGAATCGCCTATGCGCATGGACAGATGACGGAAGTCCAACTAGAAAACACATTATTCGACTTTATCGAGGGACAGTATGATGTCTTAGTGACGACAACGATCATCGAAACTGGTGTGGATATTCCAAATGCAAACACACTCTTCGTAGAAAATGCCGATTATATGGGGCTCTCTACGCTTTACCAATTACGAGGACGTGTCGGACGAAGCAATCGTGTCGCTTATGCTTATTTTATGTACGAACAGCAAAAAATCCTTAATGAAGTCAGCGAAAAGCGTCTTCAAGCAATCAAAGACTTTACGGAATTGGGTTCAGGATTTAAAATCGCGATGCGAGATTTATCGATCCGTGGTGCTGGTAACTTGCTAGGGGCGCAACAACATGGATTTATCGATGCTGTTGGTTTTGATATGTACTCTCAAATGTTGAGTGAGGCAGTCGCTCGTAAACAAGGTAAAAATCAGCAAATAGAAAAAACTTCTGTGGAGATCGATCTAGGCGTCGATGCCTATCTACCAGAAAGTTATGTGTCAGATCAACGCCAAAAAATCGAAATCTATAAACGGATTCGCGAATTGGATTCACAAGAGATGTTGGAAGAATTAGAAGCAGATCTACTGGATCGTTTTGGTGAATATCCTGAAGAAGTCGCGCATTTGTTGACGATTGGACAAATCAAAATGGATGGCGATCGTGCATTGCTAGAGATGATTCGTAAGCAACAACAAACCATCGTGTTCAAGTTGAGCAAAGTGGGAACAAAACGCTACACGGTTGAACAATTATTTGAAGCGCTGACTGCCACAAAATTAAAAGCAGGACTTGGTGTGGAAAAAGAACAAATGATGATTCGTTTGACCTTGCCACCTCAAACAACGACTGCTGTTTGGTTGCAAGAAATCCAACAATTTGTCAAAGCATTGCGCGAACAGAAATATGCGACTGCATAGGAAGGGGCTGAACCTTTGGATCATAAAGAAATGCGTCAAGTGATGCATGGTGCCTTTGTGTTGACGCTTGCCTCCTTTATAGCAAAAGTCCTCAGCGCACTCTATCGGATTCCATTGCAAAACTTAGTGGGCGATGAAGGTTTTTATGTTTATCAACAAGTTTATCCTATTTATGGTATTGCGATGACACTCGCTTTGTCGGGGCTACCCCAGTTTATCTCTAAATATGTAGCAGAAAAAAAAGACCCTTTCGAACAAAGACAAGCATTGAAAAATCTTTATCCCCTTGTTTTTTGGTCAGGCTTTTTACTCTGGCTCTTCGTATTTTCATTTAGTCACTGGATCGCTCTTATGATGGGGGATCAACAACTGATGCCGTTGATTCGGATCGTCTCCTTCACGTTTTTGTTGATGCCAGGACTATCTTATTATCGTGGGAATTTTCAAGGTCGATTTTTAATGGAGCCCACAGCGGTTTCGCAAGTCGTGGAACAAATTGTTCGTGTAGCAATCATTGTTTTTAGCGCAATTGCCTTTAAGCGATTAGGCTGGACAGTCTATCAAACAGGCACAGCGGCAATGAGTGGCGCAGTATTTGGTGGCGTATGTGCATATGGTGTACTGTACTATTATGAACAAAAAATCCATGGTGGTGCATTGAGCTTCCGCCACTTTCCGATTTTAAGAAGGCCAGCGAAATCACTCGTACGCCGTTTCTTGATTGAAGGGGGATTAGTCTCCATTTATAGTGGTCTATTGATCTTCTTCCAATTGATTGATTCTTTTTTTGTTAAGAATGCGTTACAAATCTATGGTTTATCTGAGCAAGCATCTAAAATAGCTAAAGGAGTATATGATCGTGGGCAACCGTTAGTTCAATTAGGATTAGTTATTGCTACAGCTTTAAGTGCTACGTTCTTACCCGCATTGACACGCTACCTAACGAGTGCAGTCAAAGGACAATTTTATTCCACAGCAAAAATTTACTTGCGTCTGACGACTGCATTAGCATTGGCAGCTTCAGTAGGATTAGCTGTATTGTTGCCTTATATCAATTACGCATTGTTTAAAGATTATGCTGGGAATATGACACTAGTTCTATTTGTTTTTTCCATTGGATTAACTGCAATTATTCAAGCGTACCAAAGCATTGCTCAAAGTAAAAACTCTTTCCGCCCCTCACTAAAGGGTGCTGGTTGGGGCTTGCTTGCTAAAGCTTTAGCTACACCGCTTCTCACGAGTTATTTAGGAACAGTCGGTGCTAGTTTATCGACATTACTTGGACTATCAGTGACTTTATGGTATTTTGTCCGTACTGAAACTCCAGCAATCAATAGTTTTTGGCACGAACGAAAATTTGGTAAGAAATTGATCCAATGTTTAGGTTGGATGGTCTTAGCGTTGTTTGTGTATTATGGCTTCTTAAACTTATTGTTTGGTCCAGTGAGCCATCGCTCGACTGCTCTTTTTGCCAGCCTAGGCGGTGTCATTATAGGCGTAGTCACATTTGTATATGCAGTGATCTGGACAAAATTATTTACGATCCGTGAATGGCTGTTACTGCCATTTGGTAAGAAAATCTTACGTTTGAAAAAAATAAAAAAAGAAAAGTGAGGACATGAGATGCGACTAGATAAATTTTTAAAAATCTCGCGAATCATCAAGCGCCGATCTGTCGCTAAGGAAGTGGCGGATAAAGGACGAATCAAAATCAATGGCAAACTAGCGAAATCTTCCAGTGATGTCAAGGTTGGAGACCAATTGGACATCCAATTTGGCAACAAGACGATGGAAATCAAGGTAGCAGAGTTGCATGAGTCAACAAAAAAAGAAGATGCACAAAAAATGTATGAAGTCTTGTCAGAAACACGAGTACAAAACACAAGCGAAATAGATTAGACAAGCATTCAGGATGTTGGTATAATAAAGAATGACAATCAAAAAAGATTGGAGCGAATACAGGTGGCAAACAAAAGCAATAAAATCGCTGCACTAGACACAGAGTATGCAAAGAAAAAATATGTCGAATTTCAACAACAACAACGCCAATTGATTTTTCGTAGACGCAGGTTAGCAGCCATCTTTTTAGGTGCTTTGGTCATTTTCGCTGTAATAGGTTTCCAAATTTTTAATGATATGCAACGAATGAATCATTTAAATGAATTAAAAGTCGAAGCAGATACAGAGTTACAACAAATCAATAAAGATGTAGACCAACTCACAGAAGACGTGAAATTGCTTAAAGATGAAGATTACGTAGCAAAACTTGCTAGAAGCAAATTTTTCTATTCAAAAGAAGGGGAGCGAGTCTACCCGATACTTGAATCTACGACAGATAATTCAGCAGACACCGATGAACAAACAACGAGTTCAACAACTGCCCAATAAGCAGTAATATAAAAAAAGGGAAATAATTAGGAGGAACATTTTTTTTATGTCAATCGAGGTAGGAGCAAAACTGCAAGGAAAAGTTTCAGGAATCACAAATTTTGGCGCATTTATTGATTTAGGAGCTGGCAAAACAGGGTTAGTTCATATCAGTGAAGTATCAAACGGTTATATCAAGGATATTCATGATGTATTGAGCGTTGGTGATGAGGTAACAGTCAAAGTCATTACAGTCAATGATGATGGGAAAATCGGTTTATCTATCCGCAAAGCACAAGAGCAGCCAGTAGAAACTAATGATGAAAATCGTCAAAAGAGATATCCACAAAAAGAAACTCGAGATAATCGAGGACGCGCACCGCAGAAAAAATCTTTTTCTCGCAGCCAACCTTCCAATACAAAAGAAGACTTCGATTCATTGATGAGCTCATTTTTAAAAGATAGCGATGATCGATTGACTTCCTTAAAACGCAACACAGAAGGAAAACGCGGAGGCCGTGGCGGTCGCCGTAGCTAAGCTAAGCGAAATTGAAGGGCAGGCAATTGTCACAGACTTTTGTCCGCTCTTTTTATTTTGTAAAAGGATGTGACACCAATGGATAGAAGAGCAAGTCAGTTTAAACAAGCATTTATAAAAAGAGGCTTACGCCGTGGCTATCTGTCTGAACATGCGAAAATACTAGTTGCTGTTTCCGGTGGGGTAGACTCGATGGTTTTACTCGATTGCTTAATGACCGCCCAAAAACAAATTGGCTTTCGGTTAGGGGTTGTCCATATCGATCATCGCTTACGGAGCGTTTCTGCGGATGAAGCAGCCTATCTTGCTGACTTTTGCGATAAAAACAATCTTACTTTCCACTTAAAAGTATGGGAGAATCCCGCGGAACAAGGAATTGAAACGGCTGCTCGAGCTTTTCGGTATGAGAAATTTGATGAGATCGTACGAGATTATCATTATGATACATTGATGACAGCGCATCATGGGGATGATCAAATGGAAACGATTTTGATGAAAATCATTCGTGGTGGGCAGCTAGGTACGTATGCGGGAATCAAGGAAACGCAACCTTTTGCTGGTGGGCGACTTATTCGACCGTTGTTGTCATTTAGTAAAGAACAATTGTATGCGTATGCGGAAGCAGAAGATTTACCTTTTTTTGAGGACCATACCAATCAGGAACTAACTGTCCAACGTAATCGACTGCGTCATTTAGTCGTACCACAATTGAAAAAAGAAAATACCCAAGCGATGGCTCATTTCCAAAAATTCTCGCAACAAATCCAATGGGCAGAACAATTTATCCGAAAAAATACTCATCAGATGATCACGGAACATCTTACGTATAGAGAAGAGCGCTTATCTATTCCGTGGAAGGTGATCGAAAGTTTGGAATCTTTTGAACGTTACTTCTTCTTTTACACGTTCTTTGATTACGTTTTTCCAATTACGAAAGTGACGATCAAAGAAAAACAGATTGACACGTTGTTACAACAATGTGAACAAGCCGCAGGACAATGGCAGATTGATCTGGGCAAACGCTGGGTGATCGAACGTTCCTATGAAGTACTTTATCTTTATGAAAGAAAAAAGGAACGATCAACCAACCACCAAAATACTCCGTTAAAAATCATACCGAATCAATCCATTCAGTTAGGAGAGTCGGAATGGTTAGGGATCTACACACCCGACCAACTTCCAGATTGGAAATTGGATGAAACAGGTGAAATCTTCACTCATGATCTATGGTTATCCGCCGAACAATCGCTTTGGGTCGATCGGCGAAAACCGGGAGATCGTATCCAATTGACGGAGACGTTGAACAAAAGAGTGTCAAGATATTTTATCGATAAAAAAATATCTGTTGCACAACGAAAAAATTCATGGGTTATTATAGATGAAGGGAGAAATCTATGGAGTCTAGTCCCTTTTGTCCATTCTTATTTGAGTATTGGTGTAGAAACTGATAAAATACACTACATACTTCTTTACAAATATCAAAAAGAAGCAATTGGAAGGAGAACCTGATGTTAGAAAAAGATATCGAGAGAGTATTGATCACGCAAGAAGAGATACAAGTTCGTTGTAAAGAACTAGGAAAAGAGTTAACTGAAAATTATCAAGATAAAAATCCGTTGGTTGTTGGTGTATTGAAAGGTGCTGTCCCATTCATGGCAGACATTATCCGTTCGATCGATGCTTACCTAGAATTGGATTTTATGGATGTTTCAAGTTACGGTAACGCAACTGTTTCATCAGGTGAAGTAAAAATCGTAAAAGACTTGGATACGAATGTGGAAGGCCGTGATTTATTGATCGTCGAAGACATCATTGATAGCGGAAGAACACTTGCTTATTTAGTCGATCTATTCAAATACCGTAAAGCAAACTCAGTCAAAATCGTGACACTCCTTGATAAGCCCGAAGGCAGAGTCGTAGATATCGAAGCGGATTACATTGGTTTCAATGTGCCAAACGAGTTTGTGGTAGGTTATGGATTAGATTATGCAGAAGCCTATCGAAATCTTCCATACATCGGTGTACTAAAACCGAGTGTTTATCAATCAAATTAATCATCTATCTCTCATAAATTATGTTACAATAGTATGGTCAGGATTGATAAAAGATTTATCAAGTAAAAATAACGCATAGGGAGGACAACTATGAACAAAAAAAACAATGGCATGATGAAAAATGCCTTGTATTATGTCCTCGTAATCTTAGCGATGGTAATGGTCGTCTACTTTATTTTTGGTAACAATGGCCAACGGTCGTCAGATATCGAGTACTCAAAATTCACTGAACAATTACAAGAAGGCAAAATCAAAAACTTTGAGGTGCAACCTGCTAATGGTGTGTATAAGATCTCAGGTGAATACAAAGAACAACAGACAGTTGCAAATAGTGGTGGTCTATCGATTCTAGGTACTACTGAGACATCAACTACGCACTTCACTACGATTATTTTGCCAAACGATACAACATTGAGCCAAGTCACAGAGTTGGCAAAAGACAACAACGTAGCAACTACGATCAGAGAAGAATCAAGTAGCGGCGTATGGGTATCACTCCTATTAAGCTTCTTGCCAATCGTGATCATCGTCTTCTTCTTCTATATGATGATGGGACAACAAGGTGGCGGCGGAGGCGGCGGAGGCCGTGTGATGAACTTTGGGAAATCCAAAGCAAAAGAAGCCGACAAAAAAGCAAATCGCGTTCGTTTCTCTGATGTAGCGGGTGCGGAAGAAGAAAAACAAGAACTTGTCGAAGTCGTTGAGTTCCTAAAAGATCCAAGACGCTTCATTGAATTAGGCGCACGTATTCCAGCCGGAGTTCTCTTAGAAGGACCTCCAGGAACTGGTAAAACTTTGCTTGCCAAAGCAGTTGCTGGTGAAGCTGGCGTACCATTCTACTCTATTTCGGGTTCAGACTTTGTTGAAATGTTTGTTGGGGTCGGTGCAAGCCGAGTTCGTGACTTATTTGAAACTGCGAAAAAGAATGCTCCAGCAATCATCTTTATTGATGAAATCGATGCTGTCGGTCGTCAACGTGGCGCTGGTATGGGTGGCGGACACGATGAACGTGAACAAACACTGAACCAATTGCTTGTTGAAATGGATGGATTCGATGGAAATGAAGGCGTGATCGTGATTGCAGCGACAAACCGTTCAGACGTATTAGATCCAGCCTTGCTTCGTCCAGGACGTTTTGACCGTCAAATTTTAGTTGGTCGTCCAGATGTCAAAGGCCGTGAAGCGATTTTACGAGTTCACGCAAGAAACAAACCAATTGCTGACGATGTTGATTTGAAAGTCGTAGCACAACAAACACCAGGTTTTGCTGGTGCGGATTTAGAAAACGTCTTAAACGAAGCAGCATTAGTAGCTGCTCGTCGAAACAAGAAAAAAATCGATGCTTCTGATATCGATGAAGCAGAAGACCGCGTGATTGCTGGACCAGCCAAGAAAGACCGTGTCATCAGCAAACGCGAACGCGAAATGGTCGCTTACCATGAAGCAGGTCATACGATCGTTGGGCTTGTCTTGAGTCGTGCCCGTGTCGTTCATAAAGTAACAATCATCCCGCGTGGACGTGCTGGTGGATATATGATCGCTTTACCAAAAGAAGATCAATTCTTAATGACAAAAGAAGATATGTTTGAACAAATCGTTGGATTACTAGGTGGACGTACCGCAGAAGAAATCATCTTCAACGTTCAATCTACTGGTGCATCAAATGACTTTGAACAAGCAACAGCACTAGCAAGAAGTATGGTTACAGAGTATGGGATGAGTGATCGCTTAGGTCCTGTCCAATATGAAGGAAACCACCAAGTATTCGTAGGCCGTGACTATGGTCAAACGAAAGCATACTCAGAACAAGTTGCTTTTGAAATCGACCAAGAAGTACGCAAGATCTTGATGGAAGCACATCAAAAAGCACATGAAATCATCGAAGCACACCGTGCGCAACACAAACTGATCGCAGAAAAACTGCTTGAATTTGAAACATTGGATGCCAAAGCAATCAAATCTCTCTTTGAAAAAGGTGTAATGCCTGAAGGAGCAGAATCGGCAGACTTCCCTAGTGAAAAAGAAGCGCAAACGTTTGAAGAAGCAAAACGTGCACTAGAAGAAAAAGATGCGGAAAAACAAGCAGAAGAAAAACATGAGTTTGATGAAGCGAAAAAAGAGTTGAATGATGAGAATCAATCGACTTCAACGGATGAACAAAATCATTCAGATGATCAAAATAGATAAAGAAAGCAGCTGTGACGAAAGTCGCAGCTCTTTTTTTGTGTCTGACAATTAAAATAGAAACGTAGAATTTACAAATTCAAAAGTTGAAAAATTTGGAAGTTACTAGTATGATTCACTATGAGTTTTAAAATCGGGAAATGAGGTTACATACAAATGGAAGATTATTTAGTAAAGGCATTAGCCAATGACGGGTTTGTTCGAGCATATGCTGTTCGTGCAACCAATACTGTCGCAGAAGCGCAGCAACGCCATGATACTTGGCATACATCATCAGCAGCATTAGGCCGTGCATTAGTTGGCAGTCTGCTGCTAGGTGCGACAGTTAAAGGAGAAGACAAATTAACAGTACGCATCCAAGGCGATGGCCCTGCAGGTGGGATCGTTGTTGATGCGAATGGTAAAGGTGATGTCAAAGGGTACATCAAAAATCCACACCTGAGTTTACCGCTGAACGCAGAAGGAAAAATCGATGTACGTGGAGCAGTAGGGACACAAGGGATGTTCAGTGTGACAAAAGATCTAGGGTTAAAAGAACCTTTTTCAGGACAAACACCGATTGTATCTGGTGAACTAGCTGAAGATTTCACGTACTATTTAGCGATTTCAGAACAAATCCCTTCAGCTGTAGGGCTAAGCGTCTTAGTCAATACGGATGATACCATCAAAACAGCGGGTGGTTTTATGATCCAGATCATGCCAGGAGCAGACGAAGAAACGATTGTGAAAATCGAAGAGCAACTGAAAACAACACCACGTATTTCTACACTCTTAGATGAAGGGTTGACACCTGAAGAAATCTTGCATGGATTGTTAGGAACAGACGAATTGCAAGTACTAGAAAAAATGCCTGTGCAGTTTAAATGTGATTGTTCGAAAGAAAAGTTTGGCGAAGCAATCATTGCTTTAGGCGCAGCAGAAATCCAAGCAATGATCGATGAAGACCATGGCGCAGAAGCAGTTTGCTCATTTTGTAATAGTAAGTATACCTACACAGAAGATGACCTAGCAGCATTGAAGACAGAAGCCTTGGGAGGATTATAAGTGGATCACACATGGAAAATCGGGAACGTTGAAATACCGAATCGCGTTGTTGTAGCACCAATGGCAGGGATCACGAACGCCGCATTTCGTGTAACCGTCAAAGAATTTGGTGCAGGAATGGTCGTTTGCGAGATGATCAGTGACCAAGGTATTCATTTCCGCAACAAAAAAACATTGGAAATGCTGCATATCGACGAAACGGAGCATCCATTAAGTTTGCAAATATTTGGTGGGAACAAAGACACACTAGTAGAAGCAGCACAGTTTGTTGAGAAACATACTACAGCAGATATCATTGATATCAATATGGGATGCCCAGTCAATAAAATCATCAAAGCTGAAGCAGGTGCAAAATGGTTATTAGATCCTGATAAAGTCTATGAAATGGTTCATGCAGTTGCATCGGCAGTTGATGTGCCAGTTACTGTGAAAATGCGTATTGGTTGGGACGAAGAACATGTTTTTGCTGTCGAAAACGCATTAGCCGCTCAAGCAGCTGGAGCCGGTGCAGTAGCCATGCACGGACGAACACGTGTGCAAATGTATGAAGGAAAAGCCAATTGGGAAGTGTTAAAGGAAGTCAAAAAACATCTAACGATCCCTTTTATGGGGAACGGGGACGTCAAAACGCCAGAAGATGCAAAACGCATGTTGGAATACGTGGGTGCCGATGGCGTCATGATCGGCCGCGCTGCTTTAGGGAATCCTTGGATGATCCATCGGACACAACATTATTTAGAAACTGGAGAGCTGATTCCGGAACCAACCGCACGCGAAAAAATCGCTACTGCAAAATTACATCTAGAACGTTTAGTTGATTTAAAAGGAGAAACCATCGCCTGTCGTGAGTTTCGGACTCACGCTTCCTACTATCTAAAAGGTATCTCACGTGCAGCCAAGATCAAATTAGCGATCAATAAGACTGAGAAACAGCATGAAATCAATGAACTGCTTGACCAATTGGTTGAAAAAAGTGAAAAATTATCACTTCAATCTTAGGAAGTTATTCTAAGTTTTTTGCGAAATTCAAGCCGAAACACTAAGTTCGGCTTGCTTTTTTTGCGTTTCATTGGCATTATAAGGAAGAGAATAAGATGAGAATGGAGGAACTTTTGTGACTGAGGAACAACAAAATCAATTAGAAGATTTAAACGATCAAATGATTGTTCGTCGTGAAAAAATGGAGCAATTGAGAGAAAATGGGATCGATCCATTTGGTAAGCGATTTGAGCGTACACATAATTCCCAAGAATTGCACGAATTATTTGATCCACGTACAAAAGAAGAATTGGCGGAGATGGCATTGACAGCGAGTGTTGCTGGCCGTATGATGACACGCCGTGGAAAAGGTAAAGCTGGATTTGCCCATCTGCAAGACAGAGAAGGCCAAATCCAAATCTACGTACGCAAAGACCGAGTAGGTGAAGAAGCTTATGAAGTATTCAAACATGCTGACTTAGGAGATTTCTTTGGCGTAACTGGAGAAATCATGAAAACTGATACAGGTGAGGTATCGATCAAAGCCTCTGAAATCGTCATCTTATCAAAAGCACTTCGTCCATTACCAGATAAATATCATGGATTAACGAACATCGAGCAACGATACAGACAGCGTTACCTTGATTTAGTAAGTAATAGAGATAGTTTTGACCGCTTCATGAAACGCAGTCAAATCATTAGTGAGATCCGTCGCTATTTAGATGGGAACGGCTATATCGAAGTTGAAACACCAGTCTTGCATAATGAAGCCGGTGGAGCAGCAGCACGTCCGTTTATCACACATCACAATGCGTTAGATATGGATCTATATCTACGTATTGCGCTAGAACTTCATTTGAAACGTCTGATCGTTGGTGGTATGGAAAAAGTTTATGAGATCGGCCGTGTATTCCGTAATGAAGGAATCGATACGACCCATAACCCTGAGTTCACGATGCTTGAAGCATACACTGCATATACTGATTTTCAAGATGTGATGAACTTGACAGAAGGTATCATCCGTAATGCAGCTGAAAAAGTATTAGGAACAGCTAAAATCACTTATGCAGGTCAAGCAGTTGACTTAGAGAGTGATTTCAAACGTGTGCATATGGTCGATGCAATCAAAGAGCATACAGGTGTTGATTTCTGGAAAGAAATGACCTTAGAAGAAGCACTAGCGATTGCAAAAGAACACCAAGTTGAAGTGACAGAAGCAATGGGTGTTGGTCACGTCATCAATGAATTCTTTGAAGCGTTTGTGGAAGAAACCTTAGTGCAACCTACTTTTGTCTATGGACATCCAGTAGAAGTTTCTCCATTGGCGAAGAAAAATCCTGAAGACCCACGTTTTACTGACCGTTTCGAATTGTTCATCACAGGTAAAGAATTTGCTAATGCCTTTACTGAGCTGAATGATCCAATCGATCAAAGAGAACGTTTTGAAGCGCAAGAAAAAGAACGCGAGCTTGGAAACGATGAAGCACATGGTTTAGACGAAGACTTCTTAGAAGCGCTAGAATATGGTATGCCACCAACTGGCGGACTAGGTATCGGAATCGACCGTCTAGTCATGCTATTGACCGATGCTCAATCGATCCGTGACGTATTACTGTTCCCAACCATGCGTTAAATCTGAGACATAAATAGAAACAACCTGTTCAGGGAACCAAACCGACAATAGCCAGAAATGATTTTTATTTCTAGCTGCTGTCGGTTTATTTTTTAGAGAAAAAATGAGATAACTTTGCTTGAAATCTGGTTCTATATTTAAGACTTTATTGAAACTAATTTTTAAGTAAATGCGTATCAATGAACCAATTCAGAGAAAGTTATGGCAAGGGATAAGATAGCTATAAAAAAAGAAAACGGAACCATTAGAAATGGGTCTGCTTTATAGAAGTTTCAGCACAGTTGCAATGGCGAATGATTTATATAGATAAAGGTTTTCAATCTCTTTATACCATGTAAAAAACGAATGTTTATATCGCTTTTTATCATATTAATCGTATAACTAAAAAACTTGAAAAAACACAAAAAAATTCGTTGACCAATAAGATTTTAGTTGGTATATTATTATTTGTTCAAAAGTTAAGTTTCATAACTTCTGAATGATCATAAAAAAGTTCTTGACGTGTGGGGCAACACATGATAAGATAACCAAGTCGCTTGTGAACGACAATAGATAAACGTTGATTTCGCAAAGAAAAAAACAAAATTAACTGTTGACAAATAACAAACGATGAGTTATGATAAGTGAGTTGCTAAAACGACCTCGTGAAAAACGAGTTCAAAAAAACTTTTAAAAAATAGTTGACAATCATCCGAGAGTTTGCTAAGGTATAAAAGTTGCTACGGCAATCACAAATGATAAGTTGAGACAGTTGTGTTTCAATTATCACGTAGACCTTTGAAAACTGAACAAAGTAAGACAAACCAAATGTGTAGGGCGTCTTGA